>NZ_CP157428.1:0-318934 GCF_041021895.1 Acinetobacter sp. XH1741 | reverse complement strand
TTGAGCTGGTACTACATAAAGGTTTTGTCGGTGTTGGTTTGCAAGAAATTTTAAAAGCTTGTGACGTACCCAAAGGTTCGTTTTATCACTACTTTGCTTCAAAAGAGGCATTTGGCTGTGCGTTGCTCGAGCAGTACATGGCGGACTATAAAGTTCGTATGGAACAACTTTGGCAACACACTGAGCAAAGTGCCCACGCCCGTTTGATGGCGTTATGGCAGGCGTGGATTGATGATCCGGTCAATGGTAGCTGGGCTGAAAATTGTCTCATCGTGAAATTGGCGGCCGAAGTTTCGGACTTATCAGAAGATATGCGTCAAATTCTTAATGATGGAGTGCAGAAGCTAACACAGCGTTTAGCTTTGCTACTCAAAGAAGGACAACAAGAAGGATCAATTCCCAAACATATTGAGCCTTTAAAAACTGCACAAGTCATGTATCAGTTATGGATAGGTGCAGCTTTACTCACAAAATTGTCGCAAGACAAAACACACCTACATTTAGCCTTAGAAACTACCCAACAACTCTTAAAACCGATAGAGGAATAAAGCATGCGAAGTATTATCCATCGTAATTTTGGCGAACCTGTAGACGTTTTAGAGCAGGCGGATATGCCAAAGCCAGAACCAAAAGCAGGCGAAGTTCGTATTAAAACCATCATGTCCCCAATTCATAATCATGATGTATGGACAGTACGCGGAAGCTATGGCTATAAGCCAACTCTACCTGCGATTGGTGGTAGTGAAGGCGTTGGTATTGTTGATGCCTTGGGCGAAGGCGTTACTCATGTACAGGTCGGGCAACGTATTGCTGTTGCATCCGTTCATGGTAGTTGGGCTGAATACTTTATTGCACCGGCTCAAGGGCTTATTCCACTCAATAATGAAATTGATGATGAAACAGCAGCGCAGCTGATTGGTATGCCAATTAGTGCCCTTATGCTATTGGACTTTGTAAATGTTCAACCAGGTCAATGGCTCATTCAAAACACGGCGAATGGTGCCGTAGGTAAAACAGTTGCGATGATTGCACAGGCACGTGGCCTACCTGTGATTAATCTGGTTCGTCGTACCGATGCAATTGCTGAAATGCAAGCTCTAGGCATTCAACATGTTGTTGCAACTGATCAGCCGAACTGGAAAGAGCAAGTTAAACAACTTCACGGTGACCAACCTCTTATTGCTGGTGTCGACTCGATTGGCGGGCGCGCAAGTGGTGAAATGCTGAATTTACTCAGTGAAAATAGTTTATTGGTTTCGTTCGGTAGTATGACGGGTGAAACCATGCAAATTTCATCGGGTGATTTGATTTTCAAACAAGCCACAGTAAAAGGTTTCTGGGCGAGTGTGGTGAGCAAAGAAATGCCGGCTGCTCGTAAGAAGGAACTCATTGTTGAGCTATTAACATTAGCGACTCAGAAAAAATTAATCCTACCTGTAGAAGGTGTATTTAGTTTCGATGAGATTAAAACTGCTGCCCAAAGAGCAACTGAAGGTGCTCGCCAAGGTAAAGTGTTGTTAAAACCGTAAAACCTAGAAAGATCAGTCGAGAGACTGATCTTTTTTCAGGATTTAAAATAAAAAGGAAAACGATATGATCGGACAAATATTCATTGCGCTTATCGCGATCTTACATGTCTACATTTTAGTGCTAGAGATGTTTTTGTGGGACAAACCTTATGGCATGAAAGCCTTTGGAAATAATGCAGAAAAAGCAAAACTCACCAAAGTCATGGCACAAAATCAAGGGCTTTATAATGGCTTTTTAGCAGCAGGTTTATTCTGGTCTTTATTGGCTGATGCACCCTTTGCGACATCCATTGCTAATTTCTTTTTAGGCTGTGTACTGATTGCGGGTATTTATGGTGGGCTGACTGCGAGTAAAAAGATTATTTATATTCAGGCAGTTCCAGCATTAATTGCTTTAGTCGCTGTTAATTTTCTTTGAAAAGCGCACAATACAGCGTTTTGTTATGGAAATGATCAGGTAGGATCAGCGCATGTGGGCGTTATTTTTAAAGTGTATGTTGGGGGCAGGGGTTGTCCTCATTATTTCGATTCTATCGAAAAGTAAGGCATTTTATATTGCAGGTTTAGTCCCGCTTTTTCCTACTTTCGCTTTGATTGCTCATGTCATTGTTTATCAGCAAAAAGGTGCTGAGGCATTACAAAAAACGGCTCTGTTTGGTCTATGGTCACTTATTCCTTATGCCATTTATTTGGTGGCGGTTTATGTTTTGGCAACACGTATGTCGATGTGGTCGTGTCTAGGCTTGGCAACTTTATGTTGGGTGGTCGCCGCGGCAGGTTTGATTTATGGCTGGCAGTTGTTTCAGCATTAAAAGATTAAGAGAAACCCCTTAATCTTTTAAATTGAAGTATTTTTTATGACTGCTCAAGAACACGCGTTCTGAGCATGCCTTCAACTAAATTAATCATTTTTTTGCGGGAAAGAATTCGGGGCAATTGAGACGTTAAATAATTGCTACACCCCACCACTACTGTTGCTTTATTTTTATCTAGTGCTCTAACCGTTGCAGACACAACGTCCTCAACTGTAGAGCTTTTCATGCCACTCGTATCTGCATTTGCGACCTGAGTAAAATTGGTTTCGGTATTGCCCGGACAAACTGCCAGAAATTTAACACCCGAAGATGCATATTCCCCCGCAAGTGCTTCAGTAAACTGTAATACATAAGACTTACTAGCACCATAAACAGCAATATAAGGTAACGGCTGGAACGCACCTGTCGATGAAATATTAATCATGATGCCTTTTTTGTTCGCAAGCATGTGGGGTAAAAACAGATAACACAAAGAGGTGACGCTACTGATGTTAAGCGTAATCATTTCTTGATAGGTAGATACAGATTGATCTAAAAATTTAGTCCATTTTCCAAATCCTGCGTTGTTAATTAAAATATCTACCGTTAATTTTCTAGTTTGTACTTCATCAAATAAGCTTTGAGCTGAATTGGCTTGAGCTAAATCTAAAACGATCACCTCAACATTCACATTGTATTTTTTTCTGAGTTCATCGGCTAAATCATTTAGTTTCTGTTCAGAGCGTGCTGTTAAAATTAAATGAATTCCTAAAGATGCAAGTTCTTGAGCATAAGCTTTGCCTATTCCTGAAGATGCGCCTGTAATTAATGCTGTTGAATTTTTAAATAAAGAAAGATGAGCACTCATTTTATTGGTCCGTAATAAAAGAAGTCCTTACGATAAACCTTGTCCCTAAGGGCAGAGTCAAGCACTCATTTTGAAAGCTATTTGCAGATTTTAACCAGCTGTTTTAGGCAGAAATCTTATTGGTAATATAAGTCTGAACAATCTCATCTTCCAGTTGTTTTAAATCTTCTTGTAAACGGTTTAACGCTTTTTTTTGCTCAATAATTTGTTGATTCTTTTTTTGAATAAGCTGCTGTGCAATTTCTACAGGAAAGCGATTATTTTTATATTTTAAAGCTGACAAGTCATAAAGCTCGGAAAGGCTAAACCCAACAGCTTGCGCAAGGCGAATCATCTTAACTGATTTAACATCAATCTCTTCATAAATACGATAATTTCCTTTTCTTTTTGCTACGGGGAGCAAGCCTAATTTCTCATAATGCCGTATGGCTTTAGGAGTGGCTCCAGTTAAAGATGCTAATTCGCCGATATACATATTTATCTCGTATTTTATTAAAAACGGTCAGCGTATTGAACCATCTGACCGATTCTCTTGAAGTTTTAAATATGGTCTAAACCTAACCATTGTCTTTGGTGGTAGGCACTATCCCAAAATAACCATTCAAGTTTTGCACCCATTGTGTACGCGGCATGCATTTTTTCTAAAGTATCAGCATCACAACGTGCTGCAACTTTATCGACAGTCGCAATCACATTACGAACAGCAATATGGAATTCTTCACCTGCATAGGTATCAATCCATGCTTGGTAAGGATTATTTGGTATTGATTTACTTACAATATCTTTACCGACTTCGGCATAAATCCAGAAGCAAGGTAATAGTGCTGCAAGTACAACAGGGTAGCTCTCAGACCAGGCCGTTGCTGTTAAAAATGAAGTGTAATGGTGACCTGCCAAAGTTAAGGGCGTATTTTGAAATTCTTCTTTAGTCACACCAAAGTTTTTCATGAAATCATCATGCAAGCTGCGTTCAACCACAATTGCAATTTTAGCGGCATCTGAAAATTGCATAATATCGTCAGCCTCAAATGCCTTTGCTGCTGCAACAGCAAGCACGCGACCGTAAGCCACTAAATATTGAGCATCTTGAATCACATAATGACAAAAAGCTTCTTTATCTAAAGTACCGTTAGCAAGTTCCTGATTAAAAGGAAGGTCGAGAATTTTTTGATATAAATTTAAATTGCGTTGCCATAATTCTTGAGAAAAAAGCATAAAATCATTCCATTTAAAATAAATCTGCTGAACGGGATTTTAAATCAATTTTAAAATACAAAAATAATAATGATAGATATATCGCAAGAAAATATTTAATACGATTAACAAGTTAATTAAATATTATAAATTTCTTTATTAAACATGGAGATAAAGTAAATCTGATAACAGCATAAAACAACATCGTTTTATGGTTAATTATCGATATAATAACCGCGTTTTTAAAGAAAGATTAAATTTAGTTCTTGGTATAGGTCTGATCCATGAAGCATTTCCGATTTTCGATATTTTTTACGGTGGTGTGTTTAGCACTATCCGCGTATTGGGGTTTTACCCATGGACCTGAGGCAGGTGTGTCGACCATGCTTAAAGCTTTAACCATTACTGCAATTTTAGCTGTAATGGAGGTTTCTTTATCTTTTGACAATGCTGTCGTAAATGCATCGGTTCTACGTAACTGGGATCCGTTTTGGAAAATGATCTTTTTAACGGTAGGTATTTTAATCGCCGTTTTTGGTATGCGTTTAATTTTCCCAGTCCTCATTGTGGCTATGACTGCGGATATGGGGTTTATTGAAGTTGCTAAAATGGCACTCAATGACCCGAAAACTTACTCTGAGCGTTTAATGGCTCACCATGCAGAAATCTCGGCATTTGGTGGAACATTCTTATTATTGGTTTTCTTAAATTTCTTCTTTGATGAAGAAAAAGAAACACATTGGTTTAGATGGCTTGAATCTAAACTTGCGAGTTTAGCGAGCGTACCGGCAATGTCTGTATTTCTCGCTTTGATTGCTTTACTTGTGATGGCAGGTTATGTAGATGACCACCAACGTTTAGCAGTGACTATGGCTGGTATTTGGGGCATTGTGGTTTATATTGGTGTTGAAGTTTTAAGTCATTTGTTAGGTGGCGAACCTGAAATTGACGAAGATGGCAATGCAGTTATACAAGATGGTTCAGGCGCTGCTTCTGGTGTCGTTAAAGCTGGTTTAGGTGGCTTCTTATATTTAGAAGTATTAGATGCATCATTTAGTTTTGACGGTGTAATTGGTGCATTTGCCATTACCAGTGACGTTGTTGTGATTATGCTGGGTCTGGCAATTGGCGCAATGTTTGTACGTTCAATGACTGTTTATCTTGTTGAAAAAGGCACATTAGACGCTTATGTGTTTTTAGAACATGGTGCCCACTATGCGATTGGTGCGTTAGCTTTCATTATGATTGCAAGTGGTACAGGTTTACATGTACCAGAAGTCGTGACAGGTCTGATTGGTGTCGCATTTATTGCTTGGGCAGTGATTGCTTCTATTCAATATGCAAAACGTGAACAAGAGTCGTCTTAAGCTAATTTTCAGTAAAGTTCGATAGAATAAAGGGGCTAAATGCCTCTTTATTTTTTAAAGCCGAAATCGTTATTTTAAATCATCTCTCCCGTATTTTTAGAAACGAATCGGCTTATAATTTGCCTAGTTTGATAACGTGTATTGATATGATGAATGCTTTGGAACGCCGCTCAACTTTTGCTTTAAGTAGTATTTTTGCGCTACGCATGTTGGGTCTGTTCATGATTATTCCGGTCTTTTCTGTAGTCGGGCAGTCATATCAATATGCGACTCCAGCACTCATTGGTTTGGCTGTAGGTGTCTATGGCTTAAGTCAGGCCATTTTACAAATTCCATTTAGCTTACTTGCAGACCGTTTTAGTCGTAAACCGCTTGTGGTATTTGGCCTATTACTGTTTGCTATTGGTGGGGCAATTGCGGGTTTATCTGACACCATTTATGGCGTAATTATTGGTCGTGCCATCGCTGGTGCAGGTGCAGTTTCTGCTGTAGTCATGGCGCTTTTAGCCGATGTCACACGTGAAGAACAGCGTACCAAAGCCATGGCGGCCATGGGCATGAGTATTGGCTTATCTTTTGTAGTGGCGTTTAGTCTTGGGCCTTGGCTCACCAGCATTGTTGGTATTTCTGGCTTATTCTTTGTCACGACCATTATGGGCTTGATTGCGATTTCAATGTTATTGCTTGTACCGAAAGTGACACGCCATCATCGTAATTATCAGCAAGGCTACATGGCACAGCTTAAGCAAGTCATTCAAATGGGTGATTTAAACCGTTTACATGTTTCGGTTTTTGCATTGCATTTATTGCTGACAGCCATGTTTATTTATGTGCCTTCACAGCTCATCGAGTTCGCGCATATTCCTTTAGCCAGTCATGGACTGGTGTATTTGCCACTCTTGGTCATTAGTTTATTTTTTGCATTTCCTAGCATTATCATCGCTGAAAAATACCGCAAAATGCGAGGCATTTTCTTAACCGCAATTACAGGCATTATTGCTGGTTTGTTGCTCCTCATATTTGGTTATCAGTCAAAATATATCTTGCTTGCAGGCCTTGGTATTTTCTTCATTGCATTTAATGTGATGGAAGCTTTATTGCCTTCTTGGTTGTCAAAGTCAGCTCCAATTCAGTCGAAAGCCACCGCTATGGGCGTAAATGCCAGTAGCCAGTTTTTAGGTGCTTTTTTTGGTGGCACCCTGGGTGGTCAATTATTGATGTTACATAATACTGCGATTGGATGGAGTGTCTTAGCAGGGATTGCTATAATATGGTTGCTAATTAGTTTTGGTTTAGCTCAGCCGCGGTATTTGTCATCGATTGTGCTGCCATTGCCGCAAGTGCAACAGGTGAATGAGTGGACCACACAGCTATTGGCAATTCGTGGTATTGAAGAAGTTGTGGTGATGCCTGACCAGCAAGTTGCGTATATTAAAGTCGATAAGCAGACTCTAGATGATGCTGCACGACGTGATTTAACGCAGTTGTTCGGTAAAGAGGTAGCCATTTAAGCATAACTCTTATAAAGTAAAACATAGAAATGTATAGGATGAAGACAGCTAATGCGTGGTGTAAATAAGGTTATTTTGGTTGGTACTTTGGGTCGTGATCCTGAAACAAAAACTTTTCCAAATGGGGGCTCGTTAACCCAGTTTTCAATCGCGACAAGTGAAGTTTGGACCGATAAAACGTCAGGTGAACGTAAAGAACAAACAGAATGGCACCGTATTGTTTTGCATAACCGTTTAGGGGAAATTGCTCAGCAGTTTTTACGTAAAGGTTCTAAGGTTTATATTGAAGGTTCATTACGTACGCGTCAGTGGACAGATCAAAATGGTCAAGAACGTTACACGACAGAAATTCGTGGCGACCAGATGCAAATGTTAGATGCTCGTCAACAAGGTGAACAAGGTTTCGCTGGCGGTAATGATTTTAACCAACCACGTTTTAACGCACCTCAACAAGGTGGCGGTTATCAAAATAATAACAACCAAGGTGGCGGCTACGGTCAAAACAATGGCGGTGGTTATGGTAGCCAAGGTGGTTTCGGTAATGGTGGCAACAGCCCTCAAGGTGGTGGTTTTGCACCTAAAGCACCGCAACAACCAGCGTCTGCACCAGCTGATTTAGACGACGATTTACCGTTCTAATCAAAGTTTCAAAAAAGGCGAGTTTATCTCGCCTTTTTTATTATTCAATTCCAAGCAAACGTAACAGGGCTGTGCCTGCAGCAGCCAAACAAATCACCAATAAAAGCGGTACTTTTTTCCAAACCAAGAACAGCGCTAAACCCACCCCAAATATACGCGCGAAACCTGCAAAATGTTGGCCTTCAAAAAATGTCGTGGTCACTGCAATTGCACAGAGCAAAACAGTTGCGCCGTTTGACAGTAAAACTTGGTATTTTTCAGAAAATGAGAACTTGGCACCTAAGTGAAAACCAGCAAAGCGAATACTGTAAGTACCCAGTGCAAGTAGAGCTATTCCCACAATAATCAGTAACTGTTGATTCATTTCTTTCTACCCCATATCAAGCCAAAAAGAGAAATTAAAATTGGGAGTCCTGAGGCTAAAAAAGGGGTGGCAATGAGTGCTAAAGTTGATCCGGCAAATGCAGCTTTCCGAGTAGATTTATTCTTTAAAGCAGAAAAAGTAAGTGCAATTAAAATGGCTGGGAAAATGGCATCTAAGCCAAATGTTTTCGGGTCTGGAATAGCACTTCCAATAAAATAACCTGCTGTGACACCGAGCGGCCAAGTCAGCATGATGCCTATTCCACATAACCAATAAGCAGCCTTTTTTGTCTCGAAATCTGGCTGTGCCATACCAAACAAAACACTTTCATCGTTCATGATATGAGCCCCGAAATATCGAGAGAATTTGCCTCGGATTAATTCATTGACCGCAATCCCAAAAGGCAAATGTCTTAAATTGACGAGTAGGCCTGCAACCGCAGCAGCAATTGGGCTACCACCTACCGCCAAGAAGCCAATAAAAATAAACTCAGCAGTTCCTGCGAGCACAAATATCGATAGACAAAGCGGGATCCAGAGCGCTAAGCCATAACTTGCAGCGAGTGAACCTAAAGACATCCCAACCACACTAGTTGCTAGACACACAAAGAAAATGGAGCGGGTGGTATCTTTACTCAGTTTTTTAATGAGAGAGTATGTAGTCATAGCATGATATAACGAACGATTTTCCATTATAATGAATAAGTCTGATTGTTTTGTCAAAACGAACGATCGTTTTTTTTATAGAACGGAAGTGTTGGATGTCTCAGCCAATTGAAATTATTGCCAAAGGTTTAACGCGTGAACGCCAAAGAGCAGGGCTGTCATTGGCAGAGGTTGCTCGTCGTGCAGGTGTTGCCAAATCGACTCTTTCTCAACTAGAGGCAGGGCAAGGGAACCCAAGTATTGAAACTTTATGGGCACTTTGTGTGGCCCTCAATATTCCATTTGCCCGTTTGATGGAAGAACCGAGCAATCAGGTGCAAGTCATTCGTTGTGGCGATGGGCCAACGGTGAGCTCTGAAATTGCCAATTACAAAGCAATTTTGTTAGCGACTTGTCCGCCACACGCACGCCGTGATGTGTATTTACTGATTGTGGAACCAGGTGAAGACCGTCTTTCAGAGCCACATCCTGTGGGTTCTGTGGAGCATATTATTGTGGTTGAAGGGCGAGCTTTGGTTGGCTTAATTGATGATGCTGTCGAGCTCAGTGTTGGAGACTATATTTGTTACCCTGCCGACCAGAAACATATATTTAGAGCCTTAGAAACAGGGACGAAAGCGTTATTAATTTCTGAACAGAACTAAAAAAATCAAACTGATTAAAATAAAAACTAAAAGCCATTTACCAGCATCTCATATAAAAAGGGCCAATTTTGCGTATAAATTTTGCAATTGGCTCTCTCTTTTATTACAAAAATGGCTCTCGTTTCTTGAGTGCCGAAACGACAAATTAAAGCCATTGGATGTATGCATACGGAAGCGCCGGATCAGCTCAGTGAATTTTCTGTTTTAGAAATTGAGCAAAACGGCTAAATTTTTAGGGGATATTTTTGGCTTCGGAGGATTTCCGAGTCTAGCCGATATCCTCCATATATTAAGGAAAATGATATGGCAGCTCATCAAAATGGTTCTGAAGCCAATCACTCCCAAAGTTTAAAACATGGACTTAAATCACGTCACTTAACCATGATCTCGATTGCTGGGGTTATTGGTGGCTCTCTCTTTGTGGGCTCTGGCAGTATTATCTACAATACAGGCCCTGTAGTTTTCTTAACCTATGCTTTAGGTGGTTTACTCGTCTGGTTCATCATGCGAATGCTAGGCGAGATGGCTGTTTTAAACCCCGATAGTGGCTCTTTTTCAACTTATGCGGACCGTGCAATTGGTCGTTGGGCTGGTTTCTCAATTGGCTGGCTGTACTGGTGTACGCTGGCAATGCTTATGGGTTGGGAAGCCTATGTAGCAGGTAAAATTTTAAATAACTGGTTCCCGTTTATACCCATCTGGGTCTATATGACTGTCGTGATTGGTGCACTGGTTGCAGTCAATTTGCAGAACGTAAAGAACTATGGTGAATTCGAGTTCTGGTTCGCTCTCATCAAAGTCATTGCGATTGTGATCTTCTTGGTGATTGGTAGTTTGGCCATCATGCATTTGTGGCCTTGGGGTAATCCGGCTGCATCTGGTATTACTAATTTAACCTCTCAAGGCTTTATGCCTAATGGGGGGGCATCCGTTATTACCGCTTTACTTGGGGTCATGTTTGCCTATATTGGCGCTGAAATTGTGACTGTAGCAGCGGCAGAGTCTGCAAACCCATCTAAAGAAATTCGTAAAGCATCAAACTCGGTGGTTTGGCGAATTATTTTATTCTACGTTGGTTCGATGTTTGTTGCGGTATGTCTGATTCCTCACAACAATGAACTTTTGAAAGATTCTACTTGGGGAACCTATAGTGTTACGTTATCTGCGCTTGGTATTCCGGGTGCGCGTCATATCGTGAATTTTGTGGTTCTAACCTCGGTATGTAGCTGCTTTAACTCGGCGCTTTATACGTGTTCACGTATGTTGTTCTCTTTATCTAAACGTGGTGATGCACCGAAAAGCTTTGGTTCTGTAAACAGTAAAAGCAGCCCGTGGGTGGGTGTGATTGTGTCATGCTTCTTCTCTGTAATTGCTGTCGTTTTAACTGCAACCAAGAGTATGGATGTTTATGACTTTTTCATGCTAACAACAGGTGCAGCAACACTTTATGTGTACTTAACCATTGCTTATTCTCAGCTTCGTATGCGCAAGAAACTTGAAGCAGAAGGTGTGAAAATTGACTTTAAAATGTGGATGTTCCCTTACTTAACTTACGTGGTGATCTTTGCAATTATTGGTGCAATTCTTACTATGTTGATTGAAGGCACGTATTTTAAAGAAGTGATTTACACCACGGCATTGTTTGGCATTATTGTGTTCTTCGGTTTGCTGTCTGAAAAACTAGGTTGGGGTAAAGAGCGTAGAGCGACCCATCTTACCCATACGCATGAAGAAAAGTTAGTTTAAATTTTTAAATAAAAAAGAGCCTCACTGCGAGGCTCTTTTTATTTGTCTTAGTACGAGAAAACAACTAATTCAGCGTAGGTACACCGGCTTCACGTAAGCACTGCAAGAGCACACCAAAAGCCATCACCATGTCTTTTTCATTTACACAGGCAAAGCCCATCAGCAGTCCACGTTCTGCATAGGCATGCGACTGCATGTAGTACTGTGAAAGTGGGCGAACTTTAACGCCACGTTCGAGCGCAGTCGCTGCAATTGCGACATCATCACAAGTGTTCGGTAGTTTTAAAACCAGATGCAACCCAGCTGCTTCGTCATATTCATGAATAAATTCGGGGCCAAGATAACGTTGAATTAGGCTCACTAAGTAATCACGGCGTTTCCCATAGAGCAGACGCATACGGCGAATATGCGCTTCATAATGGCCTTCACGAATAAATTCAGCCAAGGCTTTTTGCTCAAGCAAATGGCCCCCACGATAAAGCTCGGCTGCCACAATACGTAGTGGTGAAAAAAGTGGTTTAGGTACGACCAAATACCCAATTCTTAAAGACGGATAAATAGTTTTACTAAATGTGCCCATATATAAAACAGGCGCATCATTTTCTAAACCTTGTAAAGACGGATAAGGCTGACCCGAGAAACGGAACTCACTGTCATAGTCATCTTCAACAATCCAGCTATTGTGCTGACGAGCAATCTCAATCAGTTTACGTCTACGGTTCAGGCTTAAATGTGAGCCAAGCGGATACTGATGTGATGGTGTCACAAAAATGAGTTTAGGCGGCTTTGCCGGATTTTCTTCAGGAATAATACCTTCAGCATCGACAGGCATCGGCTGAATATCTAGCCCATTAATACGTAAAGTATTACGCATTCCCCAGTAAGCTGGGTCCTCAATCCAGATTTTATCTCCCATATCACTGAGCGCACGTGAGACTAAATCGATGGCTTGGTGAATACCTTCGGTAATAATAATCTGGTCAGCATCGCACTGGACTGAACGTGCAACACGTAAGTAATCTGCCAGCGCGCTTCGAAGTTCAATACATCCGCCCGCATTACTATAAATAAGACGGTTAATGTCTGGTTCACGGCTTAAGCGTGCTTGAATACGACTAAAAATATGATGCGGGAACTCAGTCACATCGGGCGCTCCCGGAACAAAAGCTCCCCATTGGTGTGGCGATGCCGCGGCATAACCTAATAAGTTTGAACCACGCTGTGATAGCGCATAGGAACTTTGAACTGTCGGGTTGGAAACTACTTTTTTCTTATTTTGTGTATTTAAAAAACTCTCTGGCAATTTTTCGGCCACCCATGTGCCATGTCCTGTACGGGCTTCTAAATAGCCTTCAGCTTGTAGCTGTTCGTAGGCAGTAAGCACCGTATTTCTTGAAACATGAATTTCACTGGCTAAGTCACGTGACGCAGGTAGACGAGTTTTGGGCTGGATAACTCCATCAATAATGGCACTACGCAGGCAACGGAAAAGGCGTTGATGTAGTTTCCCTTCAGTGTCCTGTTGGAGTCGTTGCAGCAAATGATCTCCAAGTAAACTACGCAATTGGCTCTCTCCTACAGTTAAAAAGTGGCTCTCGTCAGTTGCCGTCAGACGAGCGAAATTACATACATAGGCAGTCGTTGTAAAGCACCCTGAAAATTAAGCACAGGATGCAAAAAACCAAAGCTGCAACTGATGATGAAAATATGAGGGAATCAAATGGATAATCAACATTCTGCACTTAACGCACGTAAACAGCAAGCAACTCCACGCGGTGTAGGCGTGATGTGCCAGTGGTATGCTGAAAAAGCTGAAAACGCGACGCTTTGGGACAAGGAAGGCAACCAATTTATCGACTTTGCTGGTGGTATCGCGGTTTTAAATACAGGCCATCGTCATCCTAAAGTGATTGCAGCGGTGACTGAGCAACTTACTAAATTTACGCATACTGCCTATCAAGTAACACCGTATGAAAGCTACGTCGCTTTAGCTGAACGTATTAATGAGCGCGCACCAATTGTGGGTCCTGCAAAGTCAGCGTTTTTCACAACAGGTGCAGAAGCTGTTGAAAATGCAGTAAAGATTGCTCGTTCTTATACAGGTCGTCACGGCATTATCACGTTTGGTAACGGTTTCCACGGTCGTTCATTTATGACGATGGCAATGACAGGTAAAACTGCACCTTACAAACGTGATTTCGGTGTGATGCCAGCAGGTGTATTCCACGCACGTTATCCTGTGCCTGCTAAAGGTATTTCAGTGGATGCGGCAATTGAAAGCGTTGAAGATATTTTCAGTGAAGATATTGCACCACATGACGTTGCAGCAATCGTGCTTGAGCCAGTACAAGGCGAGGGCGGCTTCAATGTAGTGCCAGCCGAGTTCTTAAAACGTTTACGCGCAATTTGCGACAAACATGGCATTTTACTTGTTGCTGACGAAGTGCAATCTGGTTTTGCACGTACAGGTAAATTGTTTGCAATGAACTATTACGAAACTAAAGCAGATCTCATCACAATGGCGAAAAGCTTAGGCGGCGGTTTCCCAATTTCTGGTGTTGTTGGCCGTGCAGAAGTGATGGATGCTCCTAACCCAGGTGGACTAGGTGGTACTTACGCAGGTAGCCCAATTGCGGTTGCTGCTGCGCACGCGGTAATCGATGCGATTGAAGAAGAAAACCTATGCGACCGTGCAAATGAGTTAGGTGCTGAGTTGGTTGCTACCCTTAAAGATATTCAGCAAGCAACAGGCGATGTCGTGACTGATATTCGTGCATTAGGTTCAATGGTTGCGGTAGAACTTGAAACTGCTGAACAAGCAAAAGTTGTACAAAACTATGCAATGGAAAATGGGCTGTTACTTCTTACTTGTGGTAAATACGGTAATGTAATTCGTTTCTTATATCCATTAACCATTCCTGCTGAACAATTCCGTCAAGGTCTTGATATCTTGAAACAAGGTTTTGCAACACTCAAAGCAGGTAGTGCAAAAGCAACGGAGCAATCTGCATGATTCAAAATACTTTGCAGTATTTATTAAAACATCCTGATATTGCGTTAGAAGCACCTGCATCGAATGATTATATCGAGGTAAATGATGCTGCTACGGGCGAAACTTTGGCATGGGTAAAAACCTATGACCGCGCAGGGGTTGAAGCTGCAATTAACCGTTCGGCAAAAGCGCAGGCTGCTTGGAAAAAGCAAACTGCCTTGGCTCGTGCTGATGTGTTATTGGCATGGTACAACCTCATGCTTGAGCACAAAGAAAATCTGGCTCAAATTTTAACAGCTGAGCAAGGTAAACCATTGGCAGAAGCACGTGGTGAAATTGGTTATGCAGCATCATTCATACGCTGGTTTGCCGAGCAAGCGCGCCGTATTGATGGTGAAGTATTAACACCTACGTTGCCAAATCAACGTTTGCTCGTGATTAAACAAGCGATTGGGGTAACAGCTGCAATTACGCCGTGGAACTTCCCAGCTGCCATGATTACGCGTAAAGCGGGTCCGGCCATTGCTGCGGGTTGTTCAATGTTGGTTAAACCAGCAGAGCAAACACCGTTAACCGCTTATGCGCTTGAAGTATTGGCTTTACAGGCAGGCTTACCAGCCGATGTTTTAATTAACATTAGTGGTGATGCAGTTGAAGTCGGTAAAACCCTATGCGAAAGCGATATTGTTCGTAAGTTAAGCTTTACAGGTTCAACCCAAGTGGGCCGTATCTTAATGCAACAATGTGCGCCAACCATTAAAAAGCTTTCGCTTGAACTCGGTGGGAATGCCCCAGTTGTGGTATTTGACGATGCCAACCTTGAACAAGCTGTTCAGGGCATTATGGCAAGTAAATATCGTAACAGTGGTCAGACTTGTGTTTGCGCTAACCGTATTTATATTCAAGACGGTATTTACGATGCATTGGCAGAGCGTCTAGTGGAAGCTGTATCTAAATTGAAAGTTGGCGACGGACGTCAAGAAGGTTCAACTCAAGGGCCTTTAATTGATGAAGATGCGATTGCAAAAGTCCAGTCTCATATTGCAGATGCAACTGAGAAAGGCGCAACCGTTCGTATTGGTGGTAAGCGTTCAGCACTTGGCGGTACATTCTTTGAACCAACAGTTTTGACTGGCGTAACGCAAGACATGAAAGTGTCTAAAGAAGAAACTTTTGGTCCGCTTGCACCGTTATTCCGCTTTAAAACTGAAGATGAAGCAGTGGCAATGGCGAACGATACCGAGTTTGGTTTAGCTGCCTATTTATTTACTCAAAGCACAGCGCGTCAATGGCGCGTGGGTGAAGCACTTGAGTACGGTATGGTCGGCATTAACACGGGCGCGATTTCAAATGAAGTGGCTCCGTTTGGTGGTGTAAAACAGTCAGGTCTAGGCCGTGAAGGTTCAAAATTCGGCATCGAAGAATATGTCGAAATGAAATACCTCTGCGTAGACTTATCTGAGTAAGGAATAAAAGCGAGTTCGCTTTGTTCTGAACGAAAACATGCAGTTATGCTGTATGTGATGTTTCACAAAAACCGGTCATGCCCATTCATGACTGGTTTTTTTATTTAAGTCGGCAAATACCCTTCATGGCTTTCGGGTAAACGCCTGAGTTCTTCTATCAGCGTTTCAATCAGTTTTTCGACCACAAGACGTTGGCCTTTTCTAGACACATAAACCAGTTGTAGCATGCCAATATTTGATTTCCAGTCAGGAAGAATATGAACAAGAGTGCCTTTACGAATTTCAGCCTCAACAGTTAAAAAGGGCAGGTCGGCAATGCCTAAACCATCCATCACAGCATAGTAGACGCCTGCCAAGTCATTACTTTTGATTCGTGGTTGATAAGGTACATCAACCGATTCGCCGTTACGAATATTGCATAAATGCCAAATATAATTTTGCTTTTGAGTACCCAAGCTAATACTTGGAAAGTCCTGTAATTCGGAATAATGCTCAATGGTGCGTCCTTGCAGCAATTCAGGCGAAGCCACTAGGCAGTGGTCGGTTTTAATCACATCACGAACAATTAAATTTGAGTCTTCATTGGGTTCGAAATTGGTCCGAATCGCGAGGTCGATATCATCATGCAAAATATCTACTCGACGGCTCGTTAGCTCGAGTGCAATCTCAACTTTTGGGTAGGTTTTTAAAAAATGATTTAAAATTTTTCTAATTTGAAAATGCATCATGAGTGGTGGGCAGCTTATTTTCACTAACCCTTGAGGTTCACTTTTTTGCTTTAACAAAACATTTTCTGCACATTCAACTTGAGCAATAACTTTGCAGCATTCCTCATAAAACTCTTGACCTAAGTCGGTCACTTTAAAATGGCGTGTTGTTCTTTGAATGAGGCTGACATTAAATTTATTCTCAAGGTCAATAATGCGTCGGCTGAGCTTAGATTTACTTATATTTTCAGCCTCACTGGCCGCACTAAATCCGCCGTGTTTTACGACCAAATAGAAATAATAAAAATCATCAAAAGAGCTTATCAATGTCAGATCACTCCATTTAAATTCAAGATTAGAGCGCTTAAGCACTCTAATCTTAGCAACTTGAATTATTTCTGTGATGTATTAAAGCTGTAGCTGGTCATCAGGTTACGATAATCAGGAATATGGTTTGCGAATAAAGTTCCTAAACCTTCTACATCGTTACGCCAGTCACGGTGTAATTCACATGCCATACCAAACCAAGTCATGAGCTGAGCACCTGCTTTTGACATACGGTCCCAAGCAGCATCGCGTGTTAATTCATTAAAAGTACCAGAAGCATCGGTAATCACAAACACTTTAAAATCTTCTGCGAGAGCAGATAAAGCAGGGAATGCCACACAAACTTCAGTCACGACACCCGCAATAATTAATTGTTTTTTACCGGTCGCTTTAACCGCTTTTACAAAGTCTTCATTGTCCCATGCGTTAATTTGACCAGGACGTGGAATAAATGGCGCATCGGGGAAAAGTTCTTTTAGCTCAGGAATGAGAGGGCCATTTGGACCATTTTCAAAACTGGTTGTTAAAATAGTTGGTAAATTAAAATACTTTGCAGCATCTGCTAGGGCTAAGACATTATTTTTAAATTTATCAGGATCGATATCTCGAACTAAAGAAAGTAAACCTGCTTGGTGGTCAACTAAAAGAACAGCAGCATTATCCTTGTCTAAACGCACGTAATCTTGAGCTATTTTTATATCCTCATGTTATCAAAGTAAATAATCAAAAATTATGAAGTAGGTCATTAGTGCCTAAAATTATGCTAGTTGAGTTTGTTGTCCTATTTAAGTCTAAAAAATAGGATTAAGAATTTTAAAAATAGGACGATAGCCAAGACATGTTCTAAAAAAGTTGGATTGTCTCATAGATGAAATAATGTGTTGCTAATCCTGATCTATAAACTGCAACTCGTGAGGCGTAAAATCAATCTCAGTTCAAGAAAATCCTACCTATATAGGAGAGATCAGATGAAGAAGTTTCTTGGTGCATATCAAAATAACCACATGCATTGGGTGGGTGATGGTTTCCCTGTATATAACCTGTTCTCTTATGACCGTTTAGGCCAAACCCTAAGCCCATTTTTGTTACTCGATTATGCAGCGCCTTATAACTTCTCACCAACCACTGAACAACAAGGTGTCGGATCGCATCCGCACCGTGGCTTTGAAACAGTGACGATTGCCTACCAAGGTGAAGTAACTCATAAAGACTCAAGTGGTGGCGGCGGAACCATTAAAACCGGTGATGTGCAATGGATGACTGCGGGTGCAGGCGTGTTACATGAAGAGTTTCATTCTCCTGAATTTGCAGAGCATGGCGGTCTGTTTGAAATGGTGCAATTGTGGGTCAATTTACCTGCTCATTCAAAAATGACTCCTGGAAAATACCAAGCGATTGAAGCGAAAGAAATTCCAGATATTGCACTAGATGAGCATGGCAGTCATTTGCGTGTGATTGCAGGTGAATATGCAGATTCAAAAGGTGCAGCAACTACCTTTAGCCCATTAAACGTCTGGGATGGTAAGTTAGTCAAAGGCCAAAAACATACCTTCTATGTACCTGAAGGGCATACTACGCTTGTTGTGGTATTAGATGGTGCGGTTGTGGTCAATGACTCAAACCATCTTCAAGGTAAAACCGTTGCGATTTTATCTCGTGAGGGTGTTGAGTTTAGTTTAAATGCTGAAGAAGATACTAAATTCTTGGTGTTAACTGGCCAGCCACTAAATGAACCAATCGAAGGTTATGGACCATTTGTAATGAATACCAAAGCCGAGATTATGGAAGCGATTGATGATTTTAATCGTGGAAAATTTGGTTCTCTTATGCAAGAAGCATAAATTGTTTAATTGAGCTTAATTAGCTATTAAACCAAAGTAATAAAAAGCCCGCTATCAAGTGTGAATAGCGGGCTTTTTCGCTGTAAAGATTCTATTTTTATGATGGATATCATTATTGTTCCGGCATTGTTTTATGTGATGTGGTTCTCGTTATTGTGGACTTATGATAACGTAAAAAGAGCTTTTTGTAAAATGGGTAACATAAATATAGTTAAATTATCTTATTTTATTTAAAAGATTTTTTTTAAATTTCTAAAAAAATATGGGTTTTTATACACTTATCCTCTTTTGTAAAATTTTATGAATACATCAAGCTTTATCAGCTCAAATTTTTCTATATAAATTGATGCAAAAAATAAAAATCTGGTAGTTTTTAATACGGTGTTTTTTTTAGGTATGAGTGATAATCAAAAAAATTCTCGAAAAATGGGACATCATTTTGGATATCGCAATTATTGGCAGTGGAATGGCAGGACTTGCAGCAGCAAGAATTCTGAAAGATGCAGGACATACAATCACGATATTTGAAGCACTTCCTGGCCGGGGAATGGATAGCCATAGCATTGAATTCGATGGTGGGATTATTGATGCACCATTGCGTGTTATGAACCCGCATCTATGGAAAAATACACTTAGCCTTGCTGCCCACTTAGGTATTAAAACTTTTCCGGTTCGTACCTATATGTCTTGTAGCTGGTTATTTGAAGATCGCACTGAAACATGGTTAACCACATCTCGCAGTCGTATTGGTAATTTTCCAATTATTAATAACCGTAAAGGCATCCAGCAGTATGGCTGGCGTCTGGTCAAAGGGATGTTGCAATTAAAAACTGCGATTCATCAGTTTTTCAAATCTAAAAATCAAGATATTACTCTCGCCGAATTTATTAATCAGAACGACATAGAAGAAGTATTCTGGCATGGTGTAGTAATGCCTGTGCTCTATACCATTTGTACATGTAACCCAAAAACAATTGGCGACTGGCCTGCAAAAAACCTTCTAGAGTTTTTACGCCATTTAACTGATGGGGACATGCTCTTACGTATGAAAGGCGGTACACCTGCATTTGTAGACAGCTTAATTAAGGGCATTGATATCCATAGCGGTTCGGCAATTAAGAAAGTTGAGGAACAAGGCGAAAAAGTACTGGTCGAAAATGAGCAAGGTGATAAGGGCACATTTGACCGCGTTATTGTGGCAACACCAACATCTAAACTTGAAGAGTTCTTAAACCCTGAACAATTTGCAGAAGATATGAATCTGCTAAAACAGTTCCGTTTTGAACAAGGTGACTTGGTTATTCATACAGATGCGACCGTAATGCCACCACGCCGTAAAGACTGGTCAGTGCTGAGCTACATGATGGACCGTAAGTTTACTCGTCAGCAGTTTACGGTTTGGATGAACGCTGTTGAGCCATCTCTTGTGGGCAAAAATCCTGTATTCCAGACTTGGCGTCCAGTGACTGATATTGACCCTAAAAAAATCATTTCAAAAGTGACCTTAACGCGTGCAGTTGTAGACTCGCAAACGATTGCTTTAAATAAAGAGTTACAGCAACGTCATTTAGAACCAAACCGTAAAGTCTTCTACTGTGGTTCATGGTCATGTGATGGCTTGCCAATTTTAGAGTCAGCAGTGACTTCTGCAATGCACATTGCGGAAATTTTAGGTGCACCTTTACCATTTGTAGGTTTAAAACCTCAGGTTGAAGTTGCTCCTGAACTCGGCTACTAAAATTGTGAAAACAAAAGTTCGAGCAGCGCTTTCTCGACTCATTCCCCATAAATATGCCATTGATGCATCAAGCTTGGGAGATGATGGAGAGCTTGCTTGGACAAATTTGGGTTTTTGGAAAAATACCCAAAACTACAGTGAAGCTTGTTGCCAATTGGCCGACCATTTGGCACAAGCTGTCAATTTAAATTCAAAAGATCATTTACTCGATTTAGGTTGTGGACAGGGTGCAAGTTTGTTGCACTGGTTACAGGACTATCAGCCCAAAAGCGTTAGTGCCGTTGAGCTACAAGCTGAATGTGTGAGTAAAATTCAAAAACTTATACCTGAAATAAGACAGATTTTTTGTGGTTCATTTTTAAATTTAAAACAATTTGAATTCAAACAGGCTTTCGATGTGGTGCTGTGTATTGATGCGGCTTATCACAGCCATTTAAATTCATTTCTAGATTCGGTCACTCCAGTTTTAAATTCAAATGCACGTTTAGGTTTTCATTACTTAATGCGAGCTGACACATGTCAAAACATGACGGTGCTGCAAGAACAAAAGCATCGTTATTTACTCAAAGCAGCCGATATTGCTTGGGATGCTGTACCAACTGAGCAAACACTAAGAACGAGCTTGGAACAGCAAGGTTTTACAGATATTCAAATTGAAGATTTGTCTGAACACGTATTACTTGGTTTTTCAGAGTATATTCAAAAACAACAAGGACAAAATCAAAGCCGAGGATTGGCAAATTTTAAAATTCAAATGACTGCAAAGTTATGCCAGCAACTCTACCAAAGTGGATATGTACGTTATATTCAAATAACAGCAATAAAAAAATAGGATGAGCCATGTCAGGTAAATATCAAGGATCGTGTTTGTGTGGAGCGGTGAGCTACCAAAGTGATGCAGAGCCACGTTATAGCTTTAATTGCCATTGCCGAGATTGCCAAAAAGCCACAGGTTCAGCATATGCACCAATCGCTTTTTTTCATCAGTCTGAATTGAAAGTGAATGGCGAGCTTAAATATTTTGAGACAGTAGGTTCTTCTGGTCGATCTATAAAAAGAGCCTTTTGCCCGACTTGCGGTTCGCAGCTTTTTGGTTTGCCTGAAATTGCTCCTGAAATGATTTCGATACGTGCAGGCACGTTGGATGACCCGAGTCTTTATCAGCCTAGAGCAGAGGTTTTTGTGAGCCAAGCCTATGCATGGGATACGCTAAACCCTAACCTTAGACATTTTGAAAAAATGATAGAGAAGAAGAAAGAAGGCTAGAAGTACGCTGACAAGCCCGTAAGCTTTTTCTTACAATGATTCGGGAAATTAGCGTCTTTTTAGAAATCTACAAATTACCTATGATGAACTCATCAGGAACAGGAAGTTCCAAAACGTAAAACAACAATAATAAGTTTAAGCATCAGGACGTGAGGTATTACAGGATGTATGCCTAGTAACGAAATACGAAAAAAGCCCAACAGGATGTTGGGCTTTTTTCATTTTTATTAACGAATTTCTTTTCCACCTAAGGCAGTACAGTCAAATGGTGTATTCCATTTTACCGCAATACCTGTAAGTACTGGACGAACAATACGCCATGGCCAGAAAC
Source organism: Acinetobacter sp. XH1741 (assembly GCF_041021895.1). Classification (NCBI taxonomy): domain Bacteria; kingdom Pseudomonadati; phylum Pseudomonadota; class Gammaproteobacteria; order Moraxellales; family Moraxellaceae; genus Acinetobacter; species Acinetobacter chenhuanii. The sequence continues at coordinate 296,945 of NZ_CP157428.1, read as the reverse complement.
CAAATCTTTGTCTCTGCTCATAATCAATCACTACATCTGCACCATATTTACGTGCTGCGTTTGCTAATTTAGGTTTTATTTCTTCATAGCCGCCATATATTCCTTTTGCGACTTTAATGCGTTTAAGAGACTTATAATGGTCAGCAGAAGGTAGAGTCTCAAGTACGCAGACTGGTGATTTTACAATGTTTTCTGCTTGAGCCGCAGAACTCGTGTTTTGAGCTTGTACTGTAAAAGGCAACATTATAAATAAAGTAGGCAAAACAAAACGAAGTTTCATCTTTTCCCCGTTGAATGTAGTAATGAATGAATGTTTATAAAATAGGGCTTATTATCATGACCTTATTTGGTGGCGCATTATAATCGTATCTTTTTAATATTTCTTATTTTTTTAAATCTATTTTTTATAAAATTTTTATTTTGGAGGAAAGAAATTCTTTTAAGAAAATCATTTTTAAGCTCAGGTTTATAATAAAATTTTGCAAAAATATATTTCTCCAAAATATGATGAATATATTGGGTCTGAAAATATAACAGCAGCAAAAGAACTGGTTAGTGAATTGGAGAAAATAATTATAAATATTGGTGTATTTCAAAACCTACAGGCAACAAAAAACCCCATAAATCAAATATTCATGAGGTTTAATGATGGTGCCGACACACGGATTCGAACTGTGGACCTACTGATTACAAGTCAGTTGCTCTACCAACTGAGCTATGTCGGCGACGTGGAATGAATTCTACAGTTTCTTAAAAAAAATACAAGCCAAAAAATGAGCATTTAAATTTTTTCTATCAATTTTTAAATGCTCCTATGCTTAAGCTTTAGAAATGGCTTAAGGCTTGAGCGTATAAATAAAAGAATCAATACGTTCGCCACTATTTAAAGTGACTTGAACAGGTACTCTTTCATAGCCTTCGCCTTCAAAGTCATCTAGTAATTTCCAGTTCGCGTCTAAATGTTCTGAGCTAAAAACAAAACCCTGAACTTGGTTGGCACTATCATCGAGTACAATTCCCGGATAGCCTAAATCTGCTCCCCAGCCTTCATGACGTAAGCTTCCATTGACCCAACCTTCTGCCCATTGTCCGCCAATATTTTCAAGTATATGGGCATTAGGACGACCGGGGCCTAAAGTGCCATAAACAAATAAACTCGACATGTGATTTTCCTTTAAGTTACTCATTAATGTGCTTTTGCGTGTGAGGTATAAACTGCTAAAAATATTCCAAGTAATGACAGTACTACCGTTAAGCCTACAATGGCGTTCCATCCGCCGTGTAACCAGAACCAACCACCTGCTGAACCGACAATACTTGAACCCATATAGTAAAACAGCAAGTAGAGCGAACTGGCGTGGGCTTTAGCTTGTTTGCTTTCGGCACCGACTGAACTACTTGTGAGAGAGTGGGTAATAAAGAACCCAGTGGTAATAAAGGCAATCCCAATAATAATGCCAAAAAGCGAGCTAAGTAGCGTCATGAGGCTACCCACAATCATGAGTGCGAAACCACTCATCATCATGGTTTTTTTACCGAAACGTTCGGCTAGCGTACCTGCCAACGATGAAGACACCATACCGAAGCTATACGACAAGAAAATAAGGCTAATTTGAGTCTGACTGAGTGAGTAAGGTGCGCCGCTCAAACGGAAAGTGGCATAGTTAAACAGAGTCACAAACACACTAGTGAGCAAGAACCCAATGGCAAACAGGCGCAATAATTTAGTATTGCTTAAATGAGCACGCCACATTTGCATGTGAAAGTCTAAATTCAGCCCTTTTTTCTGTACAAAATTACGTGAAGCGGGCAATAAATTTACGAAGGCGATTGAGCAAATAAAACAGATCGCTCCAAGTAAACCTAAGGCTGTGCGCCATGAAAAATACTCAATTAAAATACCCATGCCGACACGGCCCATCATGCCACCAAAGGCCGTACCTGCAATATATAAGCCCATGGTTTTACCCAAGTGTTCAGGGGCAATTTCTTCGGCAATCCATGCCATTGTTACTGCGGGTACACCACCGAGCAGCAAACCTTCTAACGCTCGTGCCATCAGTAAACTGTGCCAGTTTGGGGTAAACATAGACACAATATTAAGAATCGCTGCACATAGCATAGACGTAAAGATTACACCGCGACGACCAATCGCTTGTGAAAAGGCACTCGATAGCACAATTGAAATTGCCAAAAAAGCAGTTGTTAAAGAAAGCGCTAAAGAGCTACTCGCAGGGCTAATCTGGAAGCTTTGGCTAAACGCTGGCAACAGTGGCTGTACACAATAAATCAGTGAGAAGCTGGCAAAGCCAACAAGGAATAAAGCGAATCCTGCATGCTTATAGGCTTTAGTGCCTTTGTGAATCCACTCGCGGGAAAGGAGAGAAGTCGCCTCAGTGTTTAAGGTGCTGGGTGTAGATGAAGAGTTCATATCATAACCATGACAGAAAAAAGTAGCAGTGCTTTGGGCAGTCTGCATCGACAAAATTCGATGAATTAAAATTAGCAATTTGGATGGTATTTTTCTAATATATTTAACAATAGGTCATGATATGTTTTATATATAGCAATGGAACTAAGACATATACGCTACTTTTTAGCGGTAGCAGAAGAAAAAAACTTTACCAGAGCTGCGCATCGTTTAAACATGAGTCAGCCTCCTTTAAGTATGCAAATACGCGACTTAGAAGAAGAATTAGGTGCAGAGTTATTTATTCGTTCACCGCATGGAGTGGAGCTAACTGAAGCTGGGCTTGCCTTTTTAAATGCGATACAGCCTGTACAGCAGCGTGTAGAAGATGCAGCGAACCTTGTCAAACAAGTCGCAAATGGCGAAGTGGGCCAATTACGATTAGGTTTTACAGGCACTTCAATGTTGAACCCTTTAATTCCTAAATGTGTTCGCTATTTTCAGCAGCAATATCCTAAAGTGGATTTAAAACTAGAAGAAGCCAATACCTTACTGCTTATTGACCTATTACTTGAAGACCGTTTAGATGTTGCCATTATTCGTTCGCCTCGCAACATTCCCGACAGTTTAATTATTCAAGAATTATTAGCAGAACCACTCATTGCTGCTTTGCCTTCCGAGTCTTTGAGTCTGGATGATTCATCGCAAGAAATTGACTTAACGGCACTACGAGAGCTTGATTTTATTGTCTCGCCACCTTCCATTAGCGCAGGGCTTTTTGATGCAATTAAACAAGCCTGTCATGAGCGAGGTTTTGAACCCAAAATTGGACAAAACGCACCGCAAATTGTGTCGATTTTATCGTTGGTGTCTGCAAATTTAGGGGTGTCTTTGGTGCCAGAGTCGACCAAACAATTGCAAATACAAGGTGTGGCTTATCGTTCTTTGAAAGCACCTGTACCTACGGTGGGCTTAGGGCTTGCTTATAAAAAACATAACCCTTCACAAATGGCGATTAACTTTGCCAGTGTGGTGCAAGTGGCTTGTCACCATGCAAATGAAATAAATTAAATTATGATTTTGGTGCTTTGTTCATTAAAAAGATGCCAGCAATAATGAAGATTGCGCCGTATAGAAACGATAAAGTCGGCTGTTCATGAATGAAAACCCATGCCATAAGCGCTGCAAAAATGGGTTCAGAAAGCTCGGTCACTTGTACTTTTGCGGCACTCATATAAGACAACGCTTTTGTGGTGCAGAAAAAACCGAGTATGGTTGGCAGCACAGCTAAACCAATCAAACCTAAAACAATATCAGTATTAAAATTAATGCTATGCAAATTTATTAAAAATGGAACGGCAAGATAAACACTACCAAAAAGTAATAAATATTTGGTGAGAAATAGCCCGCCATTTAGCCTAAATTTTTTAACTAAAACCGAAAATAGACCATAGCCTGTACCTGCAATTGAGGCATTGATCAGCATTAATAAACTATTTTCACCTTTCCACGAAATGATACTAATACCAGCAACTGCCAATAATGTTCCAATAAGAGAGTGAATATAGATACTCTCTTTTAAAATAAACCTACCAAAAAATAGGGCAGAAATAGCAGCCGAAGCCATGAGTACTACAACGACATTGGCTGCAGCACCGTGATTGTAGGCTATGGTTTCAAAAAAGAATAAAGAGAAAATCCCTAAAAAAGCACAGATGGCAATTTGAGTAAAAACGCTGAGCTTACTTGGCGTGCTGCTAATGTACGCAATCTTTTGGCTGACAGGTACTGATGTGTGCTGAGAAAACAGGAGGTTTTAACTTGGTAAACTATAGACACTCATCAGGAGTTTACCATGAGCAAGAAACAGAAGACTTACACCGCAGAATTTAAAGTTGAAGCAATAAAATTGATTGAAGCCAATCAAGGCAATGTATCGGAAACAGCCAGACAACTTGGCATTTCAATGCAAACTCTTTCAAATTGGAATAATAAAGCAAAGACTGGCACCTTAGCAGGCACTAAACAATATTCACCTGATCTAAATGCCTTACTCGAAGAAAATAAAAAGCTCAAACAACAGCTCAAAACAGCTGAAATGGAACGTGAATTTCTAAAAAAGGCAGCAGCGTACTTTGCGAAAGAAAGTCAGTAAGGTACGCCTATATGAAACAGCAAAGATATTTATTCCCGATTAGCTTTATGGCTAGATTACTTCACGTTTCAGTGTCACGATTTTATGATTGGCTAAAACGAGGCATGAATAAAAGATTGGTTCAGCGAAATCAACAGACAATTTTGGTCAAAATAGCTCATGAGGAAACTAAACAAAGCTATGGCTATATTCGATTAACTAAGCATTTACAAGCGCAAGGTATCAAAATCAGTACGTATGCTGTACGTCAAATAAAAAAGCTCAACCAGCTGTATTGTAAGCGTCATAAGCGTTTCAAAAGAACTACGAAGAGTGATCATAATCGAGCGATCTACGCAAATTTACTAGAGCAACAGTTTTCAATGACTAAGCCCAATCTTGCATGGTCAAGCGATATTACATACATTTGGACTGCTGAAGGTTGGTTATACTTGGCAGCAGTAAAAGACCTGTACACGAAACAAGTGGTTGGCTATAGCTTAAATGAGCGTATGACCGCACAACTTGTTTGCAATGCACTGACTATGGCGATTCGTAATCAAAAACCAACGAAAGGCTTAATTATTCATTCGGACAGAGGCAGCCAATATTGCAGCCATGAATATCGAAAGATACTGGAAAAATGTGATTTTCAAGGTTCAATGAGCAAACGTGGGGACTGTTACGATAATGCACCGATTGAAAGTTTCTGGGGCATACTCAAGAATGAATTAGTGCATCATTGCAACTATAAAACCAGAGATGAAGCTAAAGCAGATATTACAAAATACATTGTGTTATTTTATAATCAGCGAAGAATTCAAAAGAGTTTGGATTTTAAAACGCCAAATCAAATAGCAGAGAACTTTTATCGGTTAGCTGCCTAGCATATCCCAAGTGAAAGTCTCCTGCTAATTCAGCACATATCATACTTTAAATAAAAAAACACTTAAAAAGAAAAAGGCAATAATGGTTTTTAAAAAGGCAATATCTTGTGGGTTTAAACCACTATGCATGAGTAATTTACTAATGACACCAATAGATGCATTTAAAGCTGCTGCACACAGTGCAAATAGGGTTCCAATAACTAGATTATTCACTCTTATAATTCTTCCTAAGTTTTACGCATGAAGTCTACAATATTTTTTGGATGAATATTCAACAAAAATAACCAATTACCGCTTGGTATTTTCAACGATTTATATTGAATTGATTTAATAAATTTTTATTTAAGACTAAAAGCATTGTAAGGGACTTTTGTTTCAAATAATTGTGATTTATAAAACTTACTCATATTATATAATTAGTTAATTATTAAAGAATTTTAGAAATGATTAAATCTATTATTTCAGGTTGCGCGGTTCTTACACTTTCGACTTTTGCGGTCACGCATGCAGAGCTTTCTTTTGAACAAGAATTACAACAAGGCTGTAATAAAGTGAAGAAATACGCGAGCTTAGGTAAGAAAAACTACGACCAAAAACAATATAAAAAAGCGCTCGAAAACTTCCAAAGCCAAGCCTCTTGGACTGCCTTTTGTAAAGCCAATGAAGATGAAACCACAGTTAAATTTACCGATCGTGATGTTGAAGTTGCCAACAATAATGTGGGCTTAGCCTATGCCAAACTGGGTCAGCCACTTTGGGCGAGAGCTTGGTTTATGCTCGATGAAAAATCAAAGTCGAGCCTGTTTAACCTTCAGCAGTTACCTGCGCCTAAAGCATCAAATGACCTGTCGGGTGAGTATGTGCGTTACTCAGGTTTTGGTGAGTGGGATCACATTACGGTAAGTCGTAAGCAGGGCCAGTATGCCATTGGCTATTCGGGTGTTTATATGGGCCTTAGAAGCTTAATTTATGGCCCGAACATGGGGCAGTTCGACACCAAAATGCCGACCAATGCCAAACAAACCATTTATAAAGACGAAGACTGCCGTATTCAGCTCGATTTTAAAACGAGTGCGAAATTAGGAAACTTTATTCAAGTTAAACAAAACGAGGGCAACTCGGGCTGTGGCTTTGGGCATAACGTTTATGCAGATGGAACTTATTTAAAAGTTGAGTCTGGAAAATAATAAATTCCTTAGTTTTATTTTTAAGATTTAAAAGGAAATTTGAATGTTAAGTTCGGCAAATATTGGCCATGGAATTATGATGGGCATTGTAATGCTCGTCAGTATCTTAGTAATTATAATTGCAGTAATTGTTGGGCTATACGGTAAAAAGCGTAAAAATAAGTCTGAGACAGAAAATATAACCTTTATCATTCTATTATGTATTGGTATAGCTGGTTTGCTCTATTCATATATGGGATAGCTGCATGTACAAACTGGAATAAATTCAAAAATATGAGTAGCGAAAAATCATAAGATTAATTTTTTAGGAACTAAATAATGAAAAACAGATTCGCACGTTTACTGCTTGTTTCTACAGCTATTTTCTCTGCTCAGGTTTATGCAGATGTGGCAAATACAACATGTAAAGAAGTGAAATTTCAAAAAGCCGATGAGGCGTTGAGTGGGCACTATTATTTACATGGTGTGATGGAAGTTGGTTCGGAACTTTTACTTCAGCCAGACGGCAAGTTTAAATGGATGCTTGCAGTGGGTTCATTAGACCAATATGCCGAAGGCACATGGTGGAAAAATGGTGACTGTATTGGTTTAAAACCAGAGGCTAAATTTAAAAAGGATTTAAGTATTTTCCCTGAAAGCTTAACGATTTCAGATAAATCATTAGATGCGATCTGGCAGGGCGGACGTCAGCAAGGCACATATAGCAAAAACTAAATAAAAAAGTCCGACACTGAGTTGGACTTTTTTATGGCTTATATTTTAGTGGTTTACCGCAGCAAATTGCTGAGCGTTATAGCGTGCGCCCATGTTTGGGTATCGCGCAATAATCGCGTCGATTTCTGCTAAATCTGCCGCTGTTAAATCAATGTCTACAGCACCTGCATTTTCTACAAGACGCTCGATTTTACGTGTACCCGGAATTGGAATAATGTCGTCACCTTGCGCCAAAATCCAAGCCAAAGCCAGTTGAGCTGCTGTCGCATTTTTGCTTTGGGCAAAGTCGCTAAATGCTTGCGCCAAGCTTTGGTTATTTTTCCAGTTATCGCCTTGATAACGTGGTAACTGACGACGGAAATCGTTTTCGTCTAGGCTGCCTACATCAAGCGTATTGGTGATTAAACCACGTGAAAGTGGTGAATACGGCACAAGGCTAATGCCTAACTCGCGAATGGTTTGTAAATGGGTTTGCTCAAACTCACGAGTAAGTAACGAGTATTCATGCTGAACTGCTGCAATCGGGTGAATCGCATGTGCTTTACGAATAGTTTCAGCCGACGCTTCACTCAGCCCTAAATAACGCACTTTACCTTGTTTGACCAAATCAGCCATTGCGCCAATAGTATCTTCAACTGGCACGCTTGGGTCTATGCGGTGCGCATAATACAAATCGATCACGTCTGTATTTAAGCGTCTTAAACTGTTTTCGACCGCGACTTTAATCCACTCAGGTGAGCCGTCGATATAAGACTCTAAAGAGTTTTGCGGGTTAAGGTTGTCTTCTTTATAACGGAAGCCAAATTTGGTCGCCAAGAACACTTTGTCGCGGTTTTTCTCTAAAACTTTTGAGAGCAAAACTTCGTTTGCGCCGTTGCCGTACATGTCGGCAGTGTCCCAAAAGTTAATGCCGAGGTCTAATGCCTTTTCTAGAGTGGCAATGCTTTGTGTGTCGTCTGAGGCACCATAGGCAAAGCTCATTCCCATGCAACCTAAACCAAGTGCTGATACTTTTTCGCCTGTTTGTCCTAAAGTTCTATATTTCATTTTTCACACTCTTTTTGCAAAATCACTTGAGTAGAAAAACTATAAAATGCTTTGGCTCAAACTGACGTATAACATTCAAACCAATAATTATAAAATTCAAACAATCTGTTTTTAGGCCACACAGTCTTCGCGGAATTTTTTAGGCGAAAAACCTGTATTTTTCTTAAAGAAGTTGGTGAAATACGCTGAATATTCAAAGCCTAAGCTATAGGCAATTTCGGAAATATTCCAACTGGTGTGTTGTAGCAGCGCTTTGGCTTCTTGCGTAATGCGCGAGCTAATATGTTCAGAGGTGGTTTTGCCTGTGGCTTCTTTTACAGCGCGGTTTAAATGGTTCACATGTACCGACAGTCCATAGGCATAGTCATTTGCAGTTTTGAGTTTAAGCTGAAAATGAGGCGAGTCGATGGGGAACTGGCGCTCTAATAACTCAAAGAATAAATGGCAAATCCGAACCGCAGCATTACTATGTTTTTCAAACTGTTGGGTCGGTTGCATTTTCATGGCTTCATGCACAATCAGGTGCAAATAGTTTCTTAAAACGTTGTATTTATGAATGTAGTCTGAATTTATTTCAGTCATCATCTTTTTGTAAATAAATGAAATTTCTTCAACTTGCTGGTCATTTAAAAAATATAGCGGGTCGCCGTCAACTTTAAACAGCGGTGAGTCTTTTAAAAAGCTTTGTCGCGATTCTTGGTTTACAAACTCTTCGGTAAATAGACAAAACCAGCCTGCCTGTTCAGGCGAATTAATTTCCCATGCATAGGGCACTAACGGATTTGAAAACAGTAAAGCAGGGCGGTCTACACGTATCCAGCGGTTGGCGTAATGAAGTTCGCCAGTGCCTAAAACCAGTGAAATTTTATAATAATCGCGGCGGCTATAAGGCGTCAGAAACGAGCAGGCATCGCGTTGGAACACGTTAAAATGTCCAAACGAAGTTGATGGAACCGAGTAGTCGCTACCTCTCGTTAAAGAAAAGCGTTGATAAAAATCATGTATGGTTTCCATGTCTTTGCCTGCATGCGTTATCAATTTATTTAAAGTTATAAAATTCAAACTTTATTTACTGTAGCTTTTATTTATAGCGTGATCAATCAGTTCATTTAAGCATTTTTGAAAATGAATAATAAATTAACAATGAGAAAATGAGCTGATATAAATAAAAATATTTTATAAATTAATAATATATGTACATTGACACTTAAAAACTTGAGAACTATTCTTTGCCTGCAAACCATTCTACGGTAGAGTGATAAGAGGACACCTTCAGGTGTGCTGGTTCTGTATGCCCAGTCTGCTAACCTCTTTTCGTTCTGCCACCAATTTTACTATTATGATGAAATCGTTAAATTTAAGTTGAAGGTCTTTTTAGCTTAAATATCTAATTGAATAAACAACAATAATTATTTAACTAATTTCTATTCAACCTTACATTGACACTCAAAAACGTGCGGATTATCCTTTGCGTGCTGGCCTACATTGCCAGTTAGCTTTTGACAGAGCTGGAACAAAAGGCGCACAACAACGTAATCTCGTTTTGTGCGTTCTCCTAAGTCACGCCTTTATGGTGAGGCTAGGAGGGGCACGCTTGCGTGCGCTGGTTTCCTTTTGTACCAGTCTGTCAACCCTTCTAGTCTTGCCACCTTTATTTGACAGTAATTGGTAAGACTCTTCTAAATCAAAAGGAGTTCGCCGTTATGCGTACTATTTCATCTCTTTCATTGGCAACCTTTGCCAAAATTTTTACATCTATACCCAACTGGTCTTTAAAACGGTTTAACCGACTCTAGGTTTTAAGCCATAGGTCATTACGACTAAAAAATCATAGCAACAATAAAACCCGAGATAGGCGAGCACACCATTTTTGTGCGGCTTTTGCACGCCTGTATTTAGCGCTCAATTTAAGAGCGACGGCATTTCTATCTCTTTTATTTACAACAAAAAATTATTTTAAACGGTATACATGAAAAATTTAGACGCTTCACGTAGAGCATTACACGTTATTCATACGGCAACAGATTTATTTAACCAACATGGCTTTAACAAGACAGGGGTAGACCTGATTATTGCTAACTCTCAAATGACCAAAGGCACCTTTTATAACTACTTTCACTCAAAAGAAAGACTCATTCAAATGTGCCTGACTTTTCAAAAAGACGTGTTAATGGAAAAGGTCAGAGTGGAGATAGAAACGACCCAATACCTCACTTTGACACACAAACTCAGGCAAATTTACCTGTTACATGCCGACATAAAAAGCCCGTATTACTTACTGTTTAAAGCAGTTTTTGAAATTAAATCGATTTACCCCACGGCTTATCAAACCGCAATTCGCTATAGACGATGGCTTAAAAATGAAATTTTCTGCCTGCTGTCGGAAACCAAAAAAACGGTTTCATATGCAGAAGCGGAGATATTTGTTTTTATGATTGATGGCGCAATTATGGAGCTATTAAGTTCAGATGATGAAAGGGAAAGAGATGCCTTGCTTGAGTATTTTTTGAAAAGGGTTTGATGGGGAAAGGCCTAGCTTTAGGCCTTTTTTAAACTCAAATACTTAAAACATATTTTACGAGACTTAATCACCTAAGGTAATTCGGAGTCTGTTTAAGGCTCCCATTAAAGAAATACTCGCCGTTAAATCTACAATCTCTTTTTCACTAAAATGATGAGCCAAATTTTCTCGAGTCACCTCAATTTGTTTCGGGTCATTTAACGAAGTAATTGCGGAGGCAAACTCCAACACGACTTTCTGTTTTTCAGAGAAAGCTTTTGAATGTTTATAACCCGGTATTTGGTCGATAACTTCTTGAGCTATGCCAAAGTCTCTTAACTCCTTGGAATGAAAAGCACAACAATACGCACAACCATTGATTTGAGAGACATGTAGCTCGGCTAAAGCAATCAGTTTTGGGTCTAAATCTGAAGATCTAATAGATGAATGAGCTGAATATAAATGCCCGATGGTTTTCTTTGAAATTTCTTTATATTCCACAGTGAATATCCGTGACTGGTCAGAGAGAACCATTATTTATAATTAGGTATAGGTTGTAAATTAGGCATTATTTTGTTATGTAGGTATATTTATTATACTTAGTAATCATCTATGAAAGATAATATTTCAGGCTGTACAGTCGAAGAAGCCATGACGGTATTAGGTGGCCGTTGGCGCATGCTCATTATTTCTTTTTTATTAGAAAAAACCATGCGTTTTAATGAGTTACGTAGAGCAATTCCGAATATTTCACAAAGAATGCTGACGTTAGAGCTACGCTTTTTAGAAGAAGAAGGTTTTATTCTAAGAGAAGTCTATGCACAAGTTCCTGTTAAGGTTGAATATTCTTTAACGGAGGAAGGCCGAAAGCTAGAAAAATTAGTTAATGTGTTAAAAGAAATCGGCGGATGGCTTAAATCGAGATAGTTTTGTTTGGCGTAAGAGGATGATTGTTTATTTTAAGGTGGGGAGGTCTGACGGCGGCGCTACCTTTAAAGATTATTTCTTATTTAGTGTACTAGAGTCATTATTTAAAAATTCTCCAAAAAAATATTCATCTTTGGTTTGAAAAAAGAAGTTAAATTCTTTACTCATCATAGAGTCATATTGTGCTTGTTTATGAAAGATAGGAGATATTTGGTCTAAATAGTAATAGATACAGTCAGAGATATTATTAAATGCATTTAATGGTTTTAAACTGGAATATAGTTCTGTTAGTTTGTTAATGATAGAGTGGATGTCAGGATTAAATGTCCATAGTAAAATTTCATTTTTCTCGCATCTAATTACTTCATATTCTTTAAGTTTATTAGGTTGAATCGAGTAGAGTTGTGCTCCATTTTTACTATAAGTTGAATATAATAATTTTGTGATTTCTAACTGAGAATGTTTGATTTCTTGTTCACGTATAGCTTTAGAAGCTTTTAATAAATTCGGTAGTTCGTGAATGTTATGTTTCTTAAATTTATTGAAAGAATATATAACATTTTGGATAAGGTTTAATTCACCAGTTCCTGTAATAATACCGTTTTCCCATGGAAAGAACTTTTGAATACCATCTTGATATAAATATGAGCCATTATCCTGATGCGGTATAGTGCTGCGAGTGTCTGTCGCAATCACAATACTATCCTCAAGTTGAATAGCAAGAATAAAGGTCATAATATTAAGAGAGTTAAGTTAATTTTCATGGAATCTATTTTAGGAAGACAAATAAAATTTTACCAGATAAGGTTTTGTATATGGCTGGCGGTTCTCAGATTATTATTAATAAAAATGGTATTACATTAATTACTCCGGCAAAGTTTGAAGTAAAAGCTGGACAACACCTATTTAAAGGTGGGGCTGAAGTTGGAGTAAATATTCAAGGATTACCTGCTTATGAGGCATATAACGAAAAGTTCCAAATGTTATTGCCCTCTGGTGAACCTATGAAAAAAGTAGACTATAAAATTTCTACTGATGGAAATGAATACATCTCTCAAGCAGATGACAAGGGCAGATCTAAGCGTATTCACTCTTCTAAGCAAGAAAATTTGAAGTTGGATTTAAATTGGATAAGTTTCGAGGCTGATTCTGCTGACAATGATGGTGATGCTAAATGAGTGGAAGTCTTGATTGGGATAGTAATACCAATACTACTGAGAATAGCTGTAAAACCGTTCAATGTGATTGTTTAACTTTCTGGGAAATTTATCAGCAAGAAGCAATAAAAAGAGTCTCTAATCTTAAAAGTGCGAATCATTACAAACTTGAACCTGGATATGAGGCTAGAGCAAGGCGTATTGCTTCTGTCTATGCAAGAATTTATTTAGAACAAGAAATTTCAGCAACTAAATTATTTAGAGGTCGTTACTATTGGATGGGACTTGGGGCATTTGCCTCTAAAACCGTAGCTGCTATTTTTAAACATGGATTGACCGCATGGGGATATAAGTGGGCACCTGTGATTTCTGGTGCGGTGGGCGGTGTTTTAACAGCCCCTGTTATTAACTCTATGATTCGAGACCCAGTACATTCTTTTGCTAAGGGTAATTTATGGTTATTTATGGATATTGCACCATGGCATTATGCATGGAGTGCTTCATCAGCTTCCTTCAAAAGTTGTATGAAAGCCCGAAAAGTATCTGGCTTTAAGCATATTAAAAAGGAGGTCGAAAATTTACCTTGGTCTAACTCCTTATCAGCTATTAAACAATTAGGATGGACTGACCAGATAGAAGAGGGTTTTGGGTATTTACCTGATATTGAAAATACTTTTAAGCGAGCAGGAAAAACTCGAAACGATAATTTCAAAACGGCTTCTAAAAATCTTTTTGACCATCTGATGGCGATTGCAGTTCAAGAACAATTTAATATTTTACAAGAACTTGTGTGGAAAGAGTGGAAAGTTCAGAAACAGGCTTCCTTACAGCGTATTACAGGTTTACCCGATAGTACTCTTGTTTTATCTAGCGATTATGGGGCCGATGCAGTTAAACCTAATAAACAAGGACAGTATAAAGGACGTCATGCGGGAGTTTTATCCCAATTACCTGAAACGGTTTACAGCGAACCATTAGAGGGTACACAAGTTGAAGTTTATGATAGTCGTATGAAATGGATTAAAGTTGCGGCTGCTAAGTATCATCGATTAATGCAAAGTGATAAAGGAAGAGACTTTTTAGAAAAAGAATTAGAAACTATTGCAGGATGGGGAAATAGCAAAGCAGAGTTTAAAGTAGGGAAAGATAGTAATGATGGCAAAATTTAAACAATATTTCCTAATCTTTATTTTTGGATTATTACTTTCCGCTTGTCAGCCAACATCAGAACATAATGAGAATTTGACTATGAATCAGCAGACCTACACTTTGCATATGGGTGAACAAGGTATTCAAGATTTTTCAAAGTATAGTGATGGAAATGTCGATAATCACCCAGCTGGTGTTAGCTTTAGAGAACTTCAATTTTCTCCTCCTAACTTAGGAAAATTAACCATAGAGAATGGGACTAACAGTTTGTTAATTGAACATGTTTTTTCTGTTTTAGGTACTCAATATGACAAAAATGAAGGGATTCAAGTTTTAGATATCGATGCGGGTCTCACAAAAGAAGAATTCGCTACTCCAGAGCAAGCTTATCAAAGCTATGTAGCCTTAATGAAACGTATTAATCAGGCTGGTTGGAAAAACTATTTCTTCACAGATGCTCCGCGTATCGCTAAACAAGATAATATTAAACATCTATCAAAAAGTCGTGATGTTATTGATCCAAGCTATATTTTTAGTTTTGAAGAATGGAAAAATATAATAAATAATATTCCTACAAAATCATTAGGTTATAGGTTGTATGCTAATGGAGTTATTTTAGATATAAGTTTAAAAAGAACAGCTAAGAATGAGCGTAATGAAGAGCAATATATGCTTAGATTTAGCTTTCAGAGCGTTCGTTACAATGAAAGAGACTCAATTCCTGACTCTGATAAAATGACACCTAGTGAATTCGAGCAAGCATTTAAAAAGAGATTAAGTGAAAATAAAAAATATCGAGAAAAGGAAGAGAGAAAAGCCAAGGCTGAGGGCTATCATATCGATGAAGAATATACAGATCCTGATGTTTGGTCATATGTTAAGTAAATGCTTTTAAAATAATAAAAAGGCTTAAACTATTTAAATTTAAGCCTTTTCGAATAACTCTAATTATTGTTCACTTAAAACCATCTGTTTAATCTTAACGGCTTTCTCAAAGTGATCTAGCTTATGCTCCATAATCCACCAATGAGCTGCTTCCATGAGTAGCTCAGGGTTGTCATTCTTATTTTTAAAAAAAGCATAAAAAGACAGACCGACATTGTCTCCCTTCTTTTCAATTTTATCGTCGCATCCCTTAATAAAAATTTCTCTTAATTCATTTCTCATATTGAGTATCACTTCAAGTCTATAAAACTAAGACGGCTTATTTTGCTCGCCCCATTGGCACATCATATCTAACAAAGGAATTAAAGATTGCCCTCTTTCTGAAAGCCGATACTCAACTTTTGGTGGAATTTGAGGATATTCCTTACGAATAATCAGTTCGTCTCTCTCTAACTCTTTAAGTGTATTGCTGAGTGTTCTAAATGAAATATTGCCAATGCAGCGTTGCATCTCATTAAAACGCATGACATTTTTTTCATATAGCCAATACATAATAATCATTTTATATTTGCCATTAATCAAAGAAAGGGTGTAGCCAAAACCCGTATCTTCTAATGGCGTATTTGATGGAACACACTCGGTCATTTTAAAAATCTACACTATCTTTTAGTATAGTATATAACATAAATTACCGTACTTATATTTAGGAAAGCACACTTCTATAATCGATTTATCAACTTTTCGATAAGAGTGTTTTTATAATGAAAAAGACATTAGTCATTGTTACCCATCCTCACATAGAACAATCAGTCGTAAATAAAAGATGGGTAGAGGAATTGGAAAAATACCCAGACCAATTTACAGTCCACCAAATTTATCAAGCCTACCCAGATGGCGTAATTGACGTTGCCAAAGAACAAGCGCTTGTAGAAGAACACGAAAATTTAGTTTTTCAATTTCCAGTGTATTGGTTTAACTGTCCGCCGCTTTTGAAACAATGGCTTGATGAAGTTTTGACTTATGGTTGGGCGTATGGTTCAACTGGCGACAAACTTAAAAATAAGAAATTTATGTTGGCAGTGTCTGCGGGTGGGCAAGAGCAAGTTTATTCAGAAAGTGGCGAATATCAAATTTCTTTAGAGAAGGTTTTTATTCCATTTGAGCTAACAGCTTTATATGTTGGGGCAGTCTATCAACCACTTCATGCATTTTATGGTTTAGACACAAACCCTTCTGAAGACGACGATGTGCCTACTCAACAAGACATAGCGGATAATGCGGTTCAGTATGTTCAGAAGTTATTAACGTTGTCTGAGTAGGTTTAAAGATGGGAAAGGCCTAAGCGTGAGAGTTTGGGTCTTTGATATAAAGTAAAGTTGCTGATTTCGGGGTTACAAGGAGTAACTAAATAGACAGGTACTCGTTTATTTTTTCTAAAGTCCTGAAAAGTATCAATATAGTTCAGGATTTACTCCCAAGTCCGAAAAAACTATATCAAGCTGATGTAGATAATTATTAAGAGGCCACTCATCTCGAACACGTTTTGCTCCAAAATTTTCAACCAGCCAATAAGTAATAAGACATAAGGGTTGAGAAAAGAAAACTATACTACTAGCTCGACGCTTTATTTGTTTTTTTATAACAGGTTTTGCTTCTAAAAGTTTTTCTACTTCTAATAGAGTCTGAGAGTTAATATATTTTTCAAATGTATCAATCAATAATAAATGTGTTTTAGTTAAAAAAACTTTTGGTAAAGGGCCAAACTCTTTAATATATAAATTTTTTAATGCATGAGAAAATTTATCACGTTCTTTTGTTTCCTCAGCGATAAGTTTTTGCATCTCACAAAAGAGATCATCTGTAGTTTCCATTAAGGCCATGCCTTTAGCAACTTTTCTCTTAGCTAAGTTAGAAACATCAGATTTTGGTTTATATATATTATCATGTACAATTTCAGCATATGCATGTTGCAATAGGGTTCTTATTTGTATTTCACAACAAATTGAAGGATTAATTATTAAATTATCATAAGTAATATCCTTAGTAGGCCTAATTTCATAATGTTTAGATTGATAATCAAAAACACTAGGATTCTGTTCTATTTCAGTTGTATAATCTTTGGAAACTTTTGCCTGCCATAAAGACTCTGACTCAATAATATTGCTAATGATAGCAATTTGTTCTGTTAATAAAACTACAAATCTCACTCCTACAATATCAGTCATTTGATTTATAGGGTCATTATAACTTTTACGTTCAATTTTATCTAAAGCTGAACCAATATCTTTAACTCTAAATGATGGTTCAATTTTAATAATTTCATTGATTGTAATATTTTTCTCTTCTAATTTTATTGTTAACTTTTCTTTAATTTTTTCAATAATAAACTTTCCCCATGCTTCAAAAGCATGGGAATTTTTATTGAAAAAGATTGAAAAGTCTTCTTTGCTCACTAATCTTGCCTACTTACTTTAGCTTTAATAGTTACTACGGTTTCTCCAGTGTCAGCTAAGTTTTCTACACTGAAAAGTTCGGAAATAGTTTTATCTGACGGAAAATTAATATTAACTCCATTAGTAAATTTTAGATTACGGCGATTTCTTAACTTATTACGAATATATTCATTGTCTTTGCTTACAGAATTCTGAGGAAATCCCTTTTTGATCATATGCTTTTCATAATAATCTTTTACTTCTGACTTTAGGTATTTTTCAGCAAAACCTGCGACACTTATTGTCGCATCATTGCTTTTTAACTCAACTCTTAAGCTATCTAATAATTCATATTTTTCTTCTGGTTCAATATCTTGTGCATTAATAAATTCACAGGTGTAATCATAAAAATCTTGGGTTAACTTTTTAGATGAGGCTTGTATACTCATTCCCAAGAAATTTTTATAAAAATATTCTGCAGCACTTCTGGTTTCTGTTTTTGTCATCAAATGATCAAATAAAAAAGCTCTATAATTTGAAGGGTGGGCAGGAGTAGTTTCTTGTTGTAGACCTGTTTTAACTAATAACCCAATTTTATAAAGTTTCTGAGCAGCAGTTAGAATTAGCTCGCTCAAATATTCCATCTGATTTTTATTATCTTCAGTTTTCTTATGATAAAAACCATCAGAAAGCTCAGCTTTAATAGTTGCTATAAAGGGCAGTAGTTGATTGCCAACAGTGCCATGTATAATTGTCATGATGCAGTCTTTAGCTCCACGTGTACCTGCTTGTGACAAATACAGTTTTTCGGATAAAACCTTTGAATTTTCTATAAAATCTTTATCAATACAATTCAACATTGAGGTAGCAGTTTGGAAATAACTATTTTCACCTGTTTCTTCAATAGAAACTTCTATGCCATGGGATTTACTTCCTAATGCTTTTGTAATTCGTACTTGAAGTGCATCTAAAGAGGATATATCTAAATTTAAAAGTTCATCACTAGTATCTAGTTCGATATTAGAATTTTCAGGATTTTTAGCAAAGATCTTATGAATAACCACTCTATCAATTAGTAATCCTTCAAACGTAAAGTCTGTCGGTTGTAAAGGCATATTTAAGTTAGTCATATGCTTTCCTTATTAGTTTGTAGTTTAGAAGTAATATAATATTTACAAACTTTAACATTTTTATCAATAAAATATATAATGTAATTAACATATAAAATTCTAAAAAATTAAATCTAAGATCTTATTTTTATGTAAGTTATTAATTTTTAAATTTTTTAAAATTAGAAGATTTTATAGGTATTGTTGTTTATCTTATACCGAGAAATATCTACATTAAGTTTTCAATTTATAAAACTTGGATTTGAAATTTAAATAATTTGAGGTTTTAAATATGACATCTATAGTTTGTTGGAAAAATAAAGAAAATGAAGCTCTTTGGGTAGTAAGTGATTCTCGTATATCAAATTCAACAAGTAGTAGTCGAATAACAGACTATTTTTCTAAAATTCATGAAATACCATTATGTTTTAAGTATTCACTGTTTCCATTAAAAAATTATCTTGGATCTATTGGTTTCGCTTTTTCAGGCGGTACTCTGATTGCTCAAGCAGTCAAAGATACTCTAATCACACTCTTAGGTTCATTACAGCCATTACAAGAAATACCTAGAGAGGTGCTTATTCAAAAATATTATTCTAATGAACCATTCCCTACACCTGAAATCAGTAACTATCCCTCATTAATAGAAATTTCTGACCTAACTTATGATATTATTTCTCAAGCATTAATCAATTTTGAAAGTCAAACTAGAGGGGAAATATTACTATTTGGGTACTGTAAAAATGCTAATAAGTTTAAAGCTTTTACTTTAAAATTTTATAAGAATTCTATCTATGATCAACAATGTATAAAACCAGTTGATATTGACTTATCGGAGCCATATGTCTTTGGCGATCAAGTTGAGGTGGTAAAAAATAATATAAAAAACTATGGTGATGACTCTCGTGCACCTTTAAAAGGATTAGCTAAAACGATAAAAGATGCTGGCTATATAGGCTCTGTAGGCGGACACCTTCAGTTAGCAATTAGTAATCAAATACTATTCCAGATTTATGGAATTGCGAATAGTTCAAAAGACTTTATATAAGAGGTGGATCAGGAAATTTGAACAACACTTATAAGTGATATTTTGCTCCCCAAATGATGTTATAAACATCAATATATGGAGTATTTTATGGCACGTAGACCAAGAAGAAATCATTCAAATGATTTTAAAGCTAAGGTAGCACTTGCTGCGATTAAAGCAGAAAAAACACTTGCTGAATTGAGTGCTGAATTTGATGTTCATCAAAACCAAATTATCGACTGGAAAAATCAACTGATTTCAGCTTCCTCGCAAGCTTTCGATCAATCAAAAGCTCCAACAGAACCACCCATCGATCTAAAAAAACTACATGCAAAAATCGGTGAGCAGGCATTAGAAATTGATTTTTTAGAAGGTGTGTTGAAGAAACTGGGCCGCTTCAACCACAAAAGTTAATCGATGACTCACTTCAGATTTCAGTATCTAAGCAAGCTCAGCTGCTGAAAGTCTCCCGTGGTTGTTATTACTATCGCCCAAAACCTGTGAGTGCATCAGATCTGAAGCTGATGCGGTGTATGGATGAGTTACATATGCAATACCCTTTTGCAGGTAGCCGTATGATGCGTGATTTGTTGAATCGTCAAGGACATCATATAGGACGACGTCATACACGTACTTTAATGAAGAAAATGGGCATTAATGCGTTATATTGCAAACCAAATTTAAGCCAGGCTAATCAAGCTCACCGCAAATATCCATATCTGCTCAAAGGATTGGCTATTCAGCGCAGTAATCAAGTGTGGTCTACGGATATAACGTATATCCCTATGGCAAAAGGCTTTGTTTATTTATGTGCTGTGATTGATTGGCATAGCCGCAAGGTACTTGCGCATAGAGTATCGATTAGTATGGAGGTTACATTTTGCATAGAAACATTAAATGAAGCTATTGAAAAATATGGTCGACCTGAAATATTTAATACAGACCAAGGCAGTCAGTTTACCAGTGATGCATTTATTGATGTATTGAAATCAAATGACATCCAAATCAGCATGGATGGTAAAGGTCGATGGGTTGATAATGTGATGGTTGAACGATTATGGCGGAGCGTTAAATATGAAGAGGTGTATCTCAAAGCCTACAGCAATGTTTTGGATGCGAAGAAGCAATTAAACGCATATTTTGAATTTTATAATTTGAAACGACCTCATTCGAGTCTGGACAAAATGACTCCAGATGAGTTTTACTATGACCAGCTACCACAACAAAATAAGGTAGCTTAACTAGAGCAGAGTATCACTTATAAATAAGCTTTTAGTTGTTCAAACATGTGGGACCACCTCTATATTCAGGTTATAAACTCATTGATGGTGATAATATGGAGTTAAAAATGTTGGGGGATTTCCTTATTGCACCGAGTACTATGGCTGAACACCAAACTTAAAAGTAGGCAATTTGAGAACCTGTCCTGTTTTTAATTTTAGGGCTAGAAATATATAAAAATTAGTATATTAACCGAGGAAAAGATAATCTTTATATTTAACATGAAGTATAAAATTTTTAGCTGAAAAGGCTTTTTATATTAGCCAATAAAAAAGACCTAAATCAAAACGATTTAGGTCTTTTTTTGAATTCTGGCGGTGAGAGAGGGATTCGAACCCTCGATACGCGCAAACGTATACACACTTTCCAGGCGTGCTCCTTAAGCCACTCGGACACCTCACCAAGGCGTGCGATAGTAACTAAAAAAATAGGTTCTGCCAAGATTTAAGACGAGCTTTACAGAAAAAAAATAATAGAGGTGATAAGATTGCGATAAAAATCATATTGGTTTAATTACACAATGCAAAATACGGCCAAAAAAGCGACCTTGCCTGCCACGGCTTTGGCAGCTCTTGGTGTAGTCTTTGGAGACATCGGGACAAGTCCGCTCTATGCCTTGAAAGAGTCCTTCCATGCTGCCCATGGGTTGGGAATTCAGCCTGAAAACGTATTAGGAATTTTATCCATTATTTTTTGGTGCTTAATGCTGATCATCAGCATCAAGTATGTCGCAATTGTCATGCGTGCAGACAACAATGGTGAAGGCGGTATCATGGCCTTACTCGCATTGAATTTGCGTAAAGCTAAAATTGCCGACAACAAAAAAATCTACATGATTGCGATTGGTTTTATTGGGGCATCATTGTTCTTTGGTGACGGTATTATTACCCCAGCAATTTCGGTATTGTCGGCAGTAGAAGGGTTGTCTATTGCAACCGACGTTTTTGACCCGTTTATTATGCCTATTGCAATTGCCATTATCATCACACTGTTTTTAGTGCAAAAACATGGTACGGCCTTTGTAGGTAAATTCTTTGGTCCAATTACGCTTGTGTGGTTTATCTCTTTAGGCGCATTAGGTCTTCACAGTGTCATTCAAACACCGATTGTATTAGGTATGTTTAGTCCGCATTGGGCGATTCAGTTTATCTACCATCATCCAGTCATGACCTTTTTTGTGATGGGTGCTGTAGTATTAACCGTGACGGGTGGTGAAGCACTCTATGCCGACATGGGACATTTTGGACCAGTTCCGATTCGTCTTGCGTGGTTCTTTGTGGTGTTGCCATGCTTAGTTTTAAACTATGCAGGACAGGGGGCATTGTTACTTCGTGACCCTGCGGCAATTGAAAACCCGTTCTATTTACTGGTTCCTCAGTGGGCACTTTACCCAATGATTATTATGGCGACCATGGCAACAGTAATTGCATCTCAAGCCGTAATTTCAGGGGTATTTTCTCTTGCTCGCCAAGCGATTCAATTGGGTTATTTACCACGTTTAAGTATTAAACATACCTCTGAGTCTGAAGAAGGCCAGATCTATGTGCCGTTCTTAAACTGGTTACTTTTAATCGCAATTATTATCTTAATTCTGATTTTCAAAACCAGCTCAAACTTGGCAAGTGCTTATGGTTTAGCAGTGACCTTAACCATGCTCTGTGACACGATTTTGGTTTCCATCTTTATCTACTCGGCGTGGAAATGGAGCTGGCCAAAAGTGGTGTTACTGATTATTCCATTCTTCATTTTAGAGTCGGTTTTAGTCGCAGCAACTTCACTTAAAGTGTTGTCAGGTGGTTGGGTACCGTTGCTCATTGGTGGTATTGCGGTCACCATCTTAATGACATGGAAACGTGGTCGTGAACTTACCTTTGCTAAACTTGAGCATGACACGTTGTCTCTAGACTTGTTTGTGAAAAGTATTGGTAATAGCGTGCACTGGGTACCGGGTGATGCCGTGTTTATGACAGGTACACCAAACGTGGTGCCACATGCGATGCTGCATAATATTAAGCACAACAAAGTGCTGCATCAGCGTAATATTTTGGTGACTGTGGTGATCGAAGATGTGCCATTCGTTCCACCAGAAGAGCGTATTACGACAGAAGATTTGGCTGAACATTTCTACCGTATTAAAATTTTCTATGGCTTTAAAGATGAAATGAATGTGCCAAAAGCGCTTATGAAAGCTTATGAACAATTAGGTCTTGAATATGACTTAATGCATATCAGCTTCTTTATTTCTCGCGATCGTATTGTTCACTCGGTGGGTGATGGTATGTCGCCATGGAGAGAAAAATTATTTATCTCGATGCAGCGTAACACCAGTCCGGTGAGTGACTTCTACCAAATTCCAACCAACCGTGTGGTTGAGTTAGGTAGTCAAATCGAAATATAAAAGTTCAATGTGTAAAAAAAACCAAGACAGATGTCTTGGTTTTTTTATGGCTCTTTTTATTGAGCTTGTGGCATAGGTGCATCTGCTGGCAATGCACCATCCTGTGCCATAGGGTCTGCTGACTGGTTTGGGTTAGCAGGTGGCGGTGGAGTATTTGGGTCTTGTGGCGCTGGAGGAGCCATTTCACCGCCAGCTGGAGGTGCTGGAGGCACGTCTGCTGGAATAGGAGCACCTGTTGGCGCTGCGCCTGTCGGTGCAGCAGAAACTTGTTGTACTTTCCCGCTGTTCACTAAATCGCTAATAGAGCCAGGCTGCCCATTGACTGTTGTAGTGACTTTTACTTTAGATAAACTTTCTAAAGTTTCTCCTGGTTGAACCGCAGGTTCAGCGAGCGCTGCCATACTGCATAGTCCAGCAATTACGCCAATACCAATAATCTTTGAATGGATCATTAAATGGACTCCGTTTATATTTTTATCCAAATTTGTGGAGCTAACCATGTCATAAGCCAACGGCGCTTTTCAATGAAAGATACGCAATTAACCCAATTCAATAGTGAAAGTTCCTCACAATGCCAACAAACTGTTACCGAACCAGAAATAGAGTTACAAAAAAGATGACCATGTTTTAACCATTTGAAAGATAAGCGATATACTTAAAAAAGCAGGATTGTTAAGCTGCATACGGATAGTGGTATTGATAGAAACATGGCAAGTAAAAAAAGTAGTTCAGGCCTCTTTGGCAATTTTTCTTTAAGTGAGCATTTGGGCAAGATTGTACTTGCCGGAGTGGCAGCAGGAAGCTTTGCCTTCGCTTTTGGTGGTGAAAAAATTTCACAGTGGTTTTCGCCGCTAAGTACCAACTCGACTTGTCTAAACCAGTTTTATCGCGAAATTCCACCTGCTTTAAACAAAGACAGCTTAAAAAAAGACAGTTATCCGCTGTGCTTTAACGGTTTCAATGTTTTGTACTCGGGCATGTCTAAAACGCCGTTATGGTCAGCTGAATATCTAAGTCCAGACCGTTTAAGCACTAAAATTAAACGTGAAGATAATTTCCATGAAGAAACGCGTGTTCCTGAGCGTCATCGTTCACTTTTAAGCGATTATCGTGGTTCAGGCTATGACCGTGGCCACATGTCACCAAATGGTGATATGCCGACTAAGGACTCTCAGTACGATAGCTTTTCATTAAGCAATATGGTTCCTCAGGCACCTAAAAATAATCAGGAAGTGTGGCGTAAGCTTGAAGATGCTACGCGGGCAGTCGTGACTAAACAAAAGCAAGATGCTTATATCGTCACAGGTCCAATCTTTGAAGGGCAGCGACTCAAAACCATTGGTCGAGGTGTGATCGTTCCAAGCGCTGTGTACAAAGCCGTTTACTATCCTAAAACAGGTGCAATTGGCGCTTATTATGCACCGAACAATAACTCTCAGCAGGTTAAGGTGGTGAGTGTTTGTTATGTTGAAGAAAAACTAGGAATTAACCTATTTCCTCAACTCACCGAACAACAAAAACGCAATGTTTATCGTTTGCCGTTAACTTCTAGCCAAGTTAAGCCAAATCAGAAGCTAGACTATTTACACTGGGATGGTGAAAGTCAGTGTGAACGAGACTTAAGTGCTGAGCAAATTAAAGCCTTACAAGACCAGTTTAAAAAGCAAAAAAGTGGTTCTTCTGAACCGATGGAATCAAAAGTTCCAAGTATTGATGAAGAAACCAGAAAAGCCATTGTGAAACAATTGGTAGAAGCCTTGGTGAACTATTTCTTGCAAATGATAAAATAAAACGCCTGTGAGTATTGTTATAACGGCCTAAATAGATAAAATAAAATAGACAGATCTGTCTATTTTATTTTAATAAGGACAATAATAATGTTTGCTTCGATGTTCCTTTTTTCTTTTGCAATGTCTATTACCCCGGGTCCCGTCAATACCGTTATTTTATCGACCAGCTTAAATCATGGTTTAAAAAGATCGCTTCCCTATATTTCAGGGGCGACCATTGGTTTTACGTTGCTTCTGATTTTTATGGCATTTGGATTGCAAAGTGTTTTGGTTAATTTCCCGCTTTTATTAAAAATCTTAGCCGTATGCGGAACGCTATTTGTTTGTTATATCGGTATAAAAATTATTCTCTCTGCTACCCATATTTCCATTTCAAGTGCTCCCGTAGACAACATTATTATTCCTAATTTTAAAGATGGTTTCTTATTGCAATGGCTTAATCCTAAAGCATGGTTGGCTTGTGTGTCAGGCATTACCATGTTTACAAGTATTGAAAATCCCAAGGCTTTACCTATCTTTATCATTATTTATTTTTTTACCTGCTATGTATGTCTGTTCTTTTGGGGACTGTGCGGTGATAAATTTTCAGTGGTGCTCAATCAAGGCAATCGTTTGAAATATTTTAATATCTTGATGGGCGCTTTTTTAATTTTATCGGCACTTTTAATTTTGATTGATTTTTTTTAAATTGGTCGTATTACACTGTGTAGATATAACAACGAGACCACACTTATGTTTAAACCATTTGAAAAGGGTACAGAGTCTTCTTCAATCGAAGATTTAACATTAGAAAATGATGTCGATTGCGTAAGCATTTATGGCAACTTGCAAATTACCAAAGATAAAGTCGGGCTAGAACAAGCAAAGACCCTACAGAGCTTTTTAAACGATGTGGTTGCAACTTTGGAAAAAGAAGAATTGCCTGAGAAAATTGAACGTCCAGCTAAACAAGAAGTGAATAATCCGTTTTTATAATTTTATATTCTATGTGTGATGTTTAGCATAGTCATGTTGCCATACAGTCTTTAATACCACGTTAGGTGTTAGTGAGTTTGTATAGACATTTCTTACTTTTGAAAGCCCAAAAGTAAGCAAAAGGCTTTGTTGAGCAGAGGGTACTTCCGTGTACCCCTACTCAACAGGTGACATCCATGTCACCCACCGCGATAGCAGATTATGGCTATAAAGAATTAATCCTTATCTCCAGCAACTACCTTATAAATAATCGCACCAATCACAGCGCCTAAAATCGGTGCTACCCAGAACAACCATAACTGACTTAAAGCACCAGTTTGAGCAAAGAATGCAACACCTGTACTACGTGCAGGGTTTACCGAAGTATTTGTAACCGGAATACTGATTAAGTGAATAAGCGTTAATGCAAGACCAATCGCAATAGGTGCAAAGCCAGCAGGCGCACGACCATGTGTTGATCCTAAAATAACGATTAAGAAGAACGCAGTAAGTACTACTTCAATAATAAAAGCAGAACCTAAGCCAAATTTGTTTGGCGACAAATCACCAAAACCATTTGAAGCAAAACCGCCCACACCAGTAAAGCCAGCTTGACCTTGAGCGATAATATAAAGAACAAATGCAGCAGCAGTCGCGCCGACCACTTGTGCCACAATATAAGGAATCAAATCTTTAACATCAAAACGGCCGCCGACCCAAAGACCGACACTGACCGCGGGGTTAAAATGTCCACCAGAGATATGCCCGAGAGCATAAGCACCAGTGAGTACGGTTAAACCAAAGGCAAGGGCTACACCTGCAAAGCCAATACCAAGTTCAGGGAAAGCTGCGGCTAATACTGCGCTACCACAACCACCAAAGACTAGCCAAAACGTACCTAGAAATTCAGCAAAATATTTATTCATTGTGATTACTCATCTATTGATCTATTTTTTAATTAATGTGAAATATGTCACAAAAAATTAAGCATGTGACTATATGAAATTTTTGTTTTCAGTGTTGTTTTAATCAAGAAAAGATTTGTAAGTTTTGGTAGGTTATTTATTGTCTAAAAACTGATCTCTCCATTGTTGTGGCGTTTGATCAGTCCAATGCTTGAATGCTCTTTGAAAGGCACTTTGTTCTGAATAACAGAGTAAGAGCGCAATTTCTTGTAGGCTCAAATGCGGATCTTTTAAATATTCGGTGGCGAGCATAAAGCGTACTTGCTGAACGCGCTCCTGAAAGGTGGTGTTTTGTTGTTGTAAATGACGCTGGAGCTGTCGAACAGAAAGTCCTAACTGTGTTGCAATATATTCAATTTGATACTGGTTCTTTTGTAAGCCAGTTAAAATGGAGTGCTGTAAACGCTGATCAAGTTGGGTTGAATTTGGTAATTGTTCTAAAAGCGCTTGTGCTTGCTGAACCAATAGCTGTTGTAATGTGTGGTCCGCGCTGCTCAGTGGTTTATTAATTTCGGTAATGGGAATAAGCAGCTCTGTACGAGGCTGACTAAAACGAACAGGACATTGGAAGTATTGTTCATACACCCTGATATTTTTAGGGGCGGCATTTAAAAAGCGGACTTCGTGTAAATGTACATCTTCATGAGACATAAAAAGACGTAAGAATTGAATCACCAGAGCAATTGCAATTTCGTCGGTAAGCTGGGTAGGGTGCAGCTCTGTCGCTTCCCAGCGAATAGAACCATGCTCTCCATATAGCTCAACCACTAAAGGGCTTCCGTCATAAATCAGACGGTGAAAGTCATGATAACGAATTAGAGCTTCACCTAAGTTATCGCAAGAGAGTGCGAGGTAGGCAATAATGCCTAAGTGTTTGGGTTGTACATATTTGGCAATTTCGAGGCCTAATCCCGGCTTCGGGTTCAGTTTATAAATCACTTCTAACAAGTCACGCCAAATGACATAGTCAAAGCGTTCCAGATTTTGAATTTGTTCTAATTGTTTAGGAATAGCTAATTCATTCGCTTCGCAATATGCTTTTAATAGATGTCCCAGCCCTCCATATACCGAGCCTGTATAATTTTTTAGTTGTGGCATCCGTGTCCACCTCTTTCTTGTCGTGATTTGTCAATGAAACCATAAATTCTGGTCAATACCTAGCATAACGAATTTTATATGCTCAATAAAAAGAAAAAGGAGTAAGGCGATGTTAAAAGGGTTTATTGCCGGAATTGCGGTTGCGAATGCATTTGAATGGGTGGCACACAAATATATTTTGCATGGTGTACACCGCACTGGACAAGCACGCTACAGTCCAGTACCAAAAAGTATGGAGTCCCATTGGGCACACCATCGTGAAGTTCGTAAACAGCAATTTCATGATGATTGCTATCTTGAAGGCGTTGGAAACTGGCGAACTAAAAATGAGTTAATTTCACTGGCAGTCGTAGCAACCGTTTCAAGTGCAATTTTCTATCCATTTTCAAAAGGTATGGCACTTGCAGCTTGGTACAGTGCTGGTAATTATTATTATATTCATCGCCGTGCACATTTAGAGCCTGACTGGGCAAAGCGTAAAATTCCATGGCATTACGACCACCACATGAACTCTAATCAAGATGCCAATTGGTGTGTAACCAAGCCGTGGTTTGATTATGTAATGGGAACGCGAGTAGTATCTTCGGCAGATTTAAAAGAACAAAACCCTTTGGGTGTATGGTTACCTACTGCGCTTGCTAAACCTCTGACTCAAGCAGTAGAAAAAATCTTTCCTGCAAAATGGGTCGAGAAAAAAGAAAAGCCTAAACTCGTTAGCGACATAAATTCGGTCGATGGCGCTGCATAAAAAATTAAAGGGGCATATTGCCCCTTTAATTATAAATAAACTCACAAGCGCATTTCGATGCCTTGATCAGCTAAGTATTGTTTAGCTTCTGGAATAGTATATTGGCCAAAGTGGAAAATACTTGCTGCCAATACTGCATCGGCACCGCCTTGTAAAATACCGTCTGCAAGGTGTTGTAAGTTACCTACACCACCTGAGGCAATCGTTGGAATGGTAACGCGGTCATTAATAGCACGCATTAAAGCAATATCGTAACCCGCTTTCGTACCGTCGGCATCCATACTGGTAATGAGTAACTCACCCGCACCGTAGTCAGCCATTTTTACCGCCCACTCAATCGCATCAATACCCGTTGGTTTACGGCCACCGTGAGTAAAGATTTCCCATTTGTTGTCGCCAGTTTTTTTGGCATCGATTGCAACCACAATGCATTGTGCGCCAAAGTGCTGAGAAGCTTCTTGAACAAATTCAGGGTTAAATACGGCAGCTGAGTTAATACTCACTTTATCTGCACCAGCATTTAATAACGAGCGAATATCTTCAACTTTACGTACACCACCACCAACAGTTAATGGCACAAATACAGTCTCGGCCATACGTTCAACAGTACGATAAGTGGTGTCGCGTCCATGATGTGTAGCGGTGATGTCTAAAAAAGTAATTTCGTCTGCACCTTGTTCGTTATAGCGACGTGCCACTTCAACAGGGTCGCCAGCATCACGAATATCGAGGAATTGAACGCCTTTAACTACGCGTCCGTTATCAACGTCTAGGCAAGGAATAATACGTTTAGCAAGCATAGCTTTTTCCAAAAATAATCGCCGTTGGTGAAAGTTCCTACACAGGCGCTACACCTTCATGGAGGGAACGGGTATTCTATCAAACTTCACAGATGTTTTTTGCAGGTTTTCCATGTCGGTTTATACCCCTTTGAGTTTAGATGAAGTTCGCGCCTTTGCTGCACCTTATGGATTAGAGGTGTTGGAGCTGAACCCAATTCAGGGAGGTATTCAAAACACCAATTATTTTTTGGTAGATGTAAACCGTAAACAATATGTACTTACCGTGTTTGAAGAGTTAGATGCACAAGGGGCAGGTGAACTTATTCCTGTTCTTGAACAATTAGGGACACATGATGTACCCGTTGCTGTGCCATTAAAACACAGCGGACAAGCAGTTCACGTTATTGCAGACAAACCTGCACAGATTGCACCACGTCTCATGGGGCACCATCCCATGCAAACGACAGTAGCACAGGTTGCAGCCATTGCAGATGCACAGGCAAAGTTGCACGTGGCTTTACAAGATTTTCCGCTTGAGCGTGAATATCGACGTGATCATCAATACTGGACAGGTGTTGCAGAGCAGCTTAAGCCAAATATGACTCAAGAAGACCAAGCTTTACTTGAACAGGTCTATCAAGCTTTTAATGCTAAAACAGCACAATATTCAAATCGACCAACAGGTTTTATTCATTCAGATTTGTTCCGCGACAATACGTTGTTCGAAGGTGAGCAACTACAAGGTATTTTAGATTTTTATGAGCTAAATCAAGACGAACTACTATTTGATATTGCGATTACTATCAATGATTTCTGTACCGAATATCCACAAGCACATTTAAACTCAGAGAAAGTAGCAGCTTACTTAGCGGCATACCAAAAAGTTCGTACACTTACTTCCGATGAACTTGAATGTTTAGATGTATTCTTAGCAATGGCAGCGTGCCGTTTTTGGTCAATGCGTTTGCAAGTTGCTCAAAAAAATAAAGAAGAAGGACGTACAGGCGACGATATTTTGCAAAAAGACCCGCAAGAAATGCGAGCAATGATGCAAGACCGTTTAAGTCATGTAAAAGCATAAAAGGAATAGAGATGCGAGATCAGGGGCGATTAGTCGAATGGTTCGACGAAAAAGGTTATGGCTTTATTCAGCCGGATGATGCTGAAAAAGAGCGAGTCTTTTTGCATATCAAAGATTTTGCACGCCCTGGACCTCGGCCAATTATTGGCTGTGCACTGGAGTATTTGGTCATTTTAGATGAGCGAGGACGCTTTCGTGCTCAGCAGGTTATCTATTTAAAGGCATCTCAAACTCGTAAAGCTTTAAAGTCAGTCAAAACAGAATCTTCATTTCAAGCAAAACCATGGTCTGCCATGCAAATGGGGGTCGTATTTTATTTTGTTTTAATGGGCATTATGAGTTTTATCCATGTCTTACCTGCCTATACGCTGTTGTTCGTCTTGATGATGAATGCCTTAAGTTACTGGCTTTATTCACAAGACAAAGAAGCTGCACAATTAGGTAATCGCCGTGTTCCTGAGCAGACCTTACATATTGTCAGCTTTTTGGGAGGTTGGCCTGCTGCTTGGTGGGCACAACAAAAATTGAGACATAAAACACAAAAACAACCATTCCGTAAGATTTATTTTTGTACCATATTCTTTCATTTACTTTTGATTTTGTGGCTAATTTCTCCCTTAAATGTCTTGCGGGGCTTATAAAAGTAAATTGTTTTATTAATAACTTGAGAGGTATAAAAATGAATAGTTCTATCGACCAAGATTCAAATCGTACTTTAACGCTTATTTTATATGTACTTTATATTGTTGCCATTTTTACAGGTGGCTTACTTGCGGTGATTGCTCTCATTATTAACTACGTAAAACGTTCCGATGTACAAGGGACAATTTTTGCGAGCCACTTTACATGGCAAATCAGAACATTCTGGTGGTATCTGGCGTGGAATATTATTGCGTTTTTGCCGTTTATTTTCTTGTTCTTTACGGGTGAAAATACGGATCTATTTGCAGGCGTTGCCATCTCATCGACCGTATTCTGTGTGGGTGTGATTACAGCAGCATGGATCTGGATTGTATATCGTGCAATTCGTGGTTTGGTTGCATTAAATGATAACCGCCCGATGTATCAATAAATCATGATTATTGAACATGTGCATTTGAGTATAAAGTCTGGGCAAAGTGATAAATTCCTTGAGGCATTCGAACGGGCTAAACATATTGTCTATCCAATGGAAGGCTTTAATGGTCTCCAGCTGATTAAGCATGCAACAGATTCTCATCGTTATATTTTAATGATCTTTTGGGATGAGATTGAGCATCATACCGAAGGATTTAGAAAGGCTGAGGCTTATCAGGAATGGAAGAAATTGCTTCATCCCTTTTATGATCCAATGCCGACGGTTGAGTACTACGAGCCCTGTATATTATTGAAGAAGAAATAATACATATAAAAAAGAGAGCGTTAAGCTCTCTTTTTTATTCTCGAATTCGTTTAGTTTTTTTAATAGGCAACTTAAGTTTTAACTCGCTGACTAAAACCCCTAAAACTACCAATGCTCCACCTAAAAGGGCAATCACTGGTAAACGCTCGCCCGCGATTCGACCGATAATTCCTGCCCAAACAGGTTCTCCTGCATAGATAATGGCAGCACGCGAAGGGTCAACCATGCGTTGAGCCCAGTTCATCACAAATTGTATCAGCGCACTGGCTAAACCTAATGCAACAGCAAGGAGTGCAAGCAGCCATGAAAATGCTGGAATTGTATGTTCACCCACCACAGGCATAATGGCAAAAGAAACCAAAGAGGCTACGGCGAGTTGAATGACGGTGACGCGACGTAAATTTACTTTTCCAGCAAAGTAACTAATAAAAATAATTTCTAAGGCAATCGCCAATGATCCAAGTACTGTTACAAGCTGTCCAAAACTTAATGAAATTTTCTCGAAACCATTACCTGTCAATAAAACAAGACCAACAAAAGCAAGAGTGGCTCCAACCCAAGTCATCATGTGTGGAACTTTTCTAAATATGAGCCACATTAAAATAGGAACAAGCGGCACATAAAGTGAGGTTAGAAAGGCAGACTCACTGCTCGGAATGGTTTGCAGGCCAACTGTTTGAGTTCCATAGCCTCCTACAATAACTAAGCCAATTGCGATACCAGCACCTAAATCTTTTAAAGTAATACCCTTCATACTTTTTAATGAAACAAGTAATAAGGTTAAAGCCGCCACGGCAAAGCGACAACCCACAAAAAACATAGGCGAAGAAAAGTGCAGTGCATATTGCACTGTAAGAAATGTTCCACCCCAAATCATCGTAATCAAAACGAGTGCTAACTGTGGGGCTTTACTTGAACTCATTGAAATTGGAGACATACTCAAATCATTAGAAATTGTGCAATATACTGCACATATTGCGATATTCTTCTGTTTTGTGCAATATATTGCTCATATTTTCTTTACTATCCTATTTTATGAGCCAGTCGAGTACCGTTTTACAACATGTGGGCACAAATATCCGTTCATTAAGAGATGAGCGTGGTTTAAGCCAACAGGACTTGGCTGATCAGGCAGGGGTGAGTAGACGAACCATTGCTGCTTTAGAAACAGGGCAGGTCAATATAAGCTTGGCTAAACTCGATGCGATTGCGGCTGTGTTGGGGGTAGACTTTAGAACGATTGTGAGTGCACCTGAGCATAAAGAACAAGCTTTGGTCAATGCACTTGCTTGGCAAGGCGAAAAGGAAGAAAGCAAAGCAACTTTACTCGCTTCGGTTCCATCCCATAGCCAAGTTGAGCTTTGGACGTGGTCGTTGGCAGTAGGGGAATCTTATGTTGCTGAAGCTGACCCTGAAGGATGGCAAGAGCTTATTTATGTATTAGAAGGTGAGTTAACCATCCAATTTGCAGATAGCTCAAAAACTATTACTGCTGGTTCTTCCTTTATATATGCCAGTTCAGTGACTTACACCTATATCAATAGTGGTAATCAAGTGCTTAAATTTATTCGTAATGTGGTGTATTAACTTTACTTTTTAAAATTATATGAGCTATTAAATTTTACATAGCGAATTTCTCTTATTTAAAAAGTTGAAAGTTTAATTTTAAACAAAAAACATGAAGAACAATAAATAAGACAAGTTATGATATTTCTTGTGTGATGAAATTATTTTTAGCCTGTTTTTGATAGAAAAAAGATAGAGAAATGAAATTTTTATTAAGTTCGCAAGATATTCAGAATTATAAATTTATATGGAATATTTCTAAAGAAAATTATAAGAAACAAAAAAGTAGTATGTTTCTCATGTTTTTATTAGTGGTATTTTCAGCTTTTTTTACGACTTTATTGCCATATTTGCTAAAAATTATTATCGATTATTCTGCACATGAATATAAGTTTTTGCTCAATATTCAACTTCCATTTAATTTTTTATATCTAATAGTACTTGCCTACGCGACTGCATGGTTGGTGAATGAGTTATGCCATTGGATGCAAAATATTTTTGGGGCTTATTTGATGGTTGATTTCAAAGGAGCATTAATTTCTGCAGGCTTAAAAAATTATTTAAATCTTAAAAAAGATGCACAAGATCAAATTGAAGCTGGAACAGTAATGAGTGATCTTGAAAGAGGAAGTACTGCTTTTGGTGAGATTAATTTAACGTTGATTTTTTATTTAGGACCAATTATTTTCCAATTGGTGATGATTTTTGCGGTTTTGTTTACGACCATTAGTTTACTTTTCAGTATTAGCTTTTTATTAATAGCTATCGTTATTTTTATCGTTTCATTTCATATAAATAAAAGAAGTAGTTCACTATTCGATGCCATGTATGAAAAAGACAATTTAGTGAATAGTCATTTAATACATCAAATATCTAACTCTTATGAAATTAAAGTAAAAAATGCAGTGCCATTTCAGTTATCAAAATTTAATGACACTCTAAATTTATATATCAAAACGGCAAAAGATAGGAATAAGAAAATAGGTCTATTGATGATTTCTCAGTTGTTCATGATCTTTTTATTCTTACTTATTTTTATGTTGTTTACTGTATTTCTTTCAACAGAAAAGCAATTAACACCTGGTGCTTTTGTATTGATAAGTACTTATATCATTCAGCTCACTAATCCATTTTTAGCTGTTTCGCAGAGTCTTATGCGTTTAAATGGAAACTTTGTGGCCTTAGCAAAATATCGACAGTACTTTAATCTCAAGAAAGAACAATATACGTCATCTACCATTCAACATTCCGAAGTCCTATTCCAATTTATAGATGCTAAATTTTTATTAGGAAAAAGGGCAGTAGATCATTTTAATTTAACAATCTTGGCTAATAAAACGTATGTCGTGATTGGCCAAACAGGGCTAGGTAAAACTTCTCTGATGAATTATTTAATGGGGGTATATCAGATTCAGTCAGGCCAGCTTTTGTATAAAAATGTCGATATTAGTCATAATTTTTCTAAGCATATTTTTGATGAAGTGGTTTATGTTGCCCAGCAACCTATTATTTTTCCTTATTCTTTAAGAGAGAATTTGGTCTATAACTCTCAACATATATATGAAGATCCTTACTTACTCGAGATGCTTGAGCAGTTTAATTTATTACATATTCTGAAAAAACATCAATTAACACTCGATGATGATCTAACTGAAATTTATAAAAATTTTTCAGGAGGAGAAAAGCAAAGGATTTGTATCCTTCGAGGTCTTTTAGCTCGCCCTCAACTTATGATCTTAGATGAACCAACTGCAGCTTTGGATGTAGGTACTGCAAAAAATATACTTGGATATATTCAGAAAGTTGTTCCATCCGTAATTATGATTACGCATTCACCCTATGCAATGGATATTGCAGATGAGGTCATTGATTTAGAAAAGTTAATAAATTAAATATAAAAAAAGAGCCAAAACAGGCTCTTTTTTACATCTTAAAAATTAAAGACGGTTTTCATCTAACAAAAGCTGAGCTTCACGAAGGTTTAGAGTACCTTCATAAATTGCGCGGCCTGTGATTGCACCTAAAATGCCTGGCTTGCCTTTTAAGTTACGAACATCATCAAGGTTAGTTACACCACCTGAAGCAATGACTGGTAAACCTGAGTATTGCGCCAAGTTTACAGTTTGCTCAACGTTTACACCTTGCATCATGCCGTCACGAGCAATGTCTGTATAAACAATGCTAGATACGCCAGCATCTGCAAAGCGTTTTGCTAAGTCAGTTGCTTTAACATCAGTAACATTTGCCCAGCCGTCAGTTGCCACCATACCATTCATGGCATCAATACCAACAATGATGTGACCAGCAAAGCGTTTACACGCTTCTTCTACGAATTCTGGCTCTTGAACTGCTTTTGTACCAATAATGACAAAAGTCACGCCAGCTTCTAAGTAGTGTTCAATCGTTTCTAATGAGCGAATACCACCACCAATTTGAATTGGCAATTCTGGCTGAGCTTTAGCAATCGCCTCAACAACAGGTTTATGAATAGGAGTACCTGCGAAAGCACCATTCAAATCAACCAAATGCAAACGACGTGCGCCTTCATTTACCCAATGCTGGGCAGTTGCAACTGGGTCGTCAGAGAAAACGGTATCGTCTTCCATACGCCCTTGTTTTAAACGCACACATTTACCATCTTTCAGGTCAATTGCTGGAATGATTAGCATGCTTTCGCTCCTTGCTTCATCATGTTTATGAAATTGTGCACATCTTAGCAAAGTATTGATCAATCGCTAAGCCTTAGAAAAGACTTTTATAACTTTACGCTTGAAGTGCGGTTTGAATCGTTTGTGAAATGTGAGCCGGTAATAGGTTTTGTTTTCTAAGCTCTAAAAACACCAGTAAGGCAGCATAAGCATCGGCGGCGGCATAGCTGATTTGCTGTGAGCTAAGTGGCTTCTGTGCCCAATTTGATGTTCCAACTTTTTTCGACTTCGCAAGATACTGCCCAAACAACAGTGCTACTGCTTTTTGTACGCCCATTTGCTGTTTATAGCCAAAGTGACTAAAACCTTTGGCAAGGTCAATGCAGCTTTCAAGCTCTATGCCTTTCTTATGAAAAATATGTTTATCATTTTTAAGGCCAAAACCAACTTTAATTTGTTTTTGATTTGACAAAATAGGCTGTAAAAACTTTAAAGTCGATGAATTTACATGAAATAAATAGGCTTTGTGCTCTGTGGCAAGCTGAATTAAATGCGGACCTGTCGAGACTTCACCCACCCGAAAAGTCGGTTTAGACTCTGAATCAAACCCTAAAATTGCAGCGGCTTTTAATTCTTTTTCAATACTTTTGCATTGCGCAATATTTTCAATCACCACAATATTCTGGTGGTTAAGATTTTTAAAAGGTGGAAGTTGCTGAATAGAGGCTTTATCAAGGAGGGAGGGGGCTTCGGACATATTGAACAGCGTACAAATAAATTGAGCTATCCACTTTATATATGAATAAAGCCTAGAGGACTAGGCTTTATGACTGTCTTTAAAAATTATTGAGACTGAGAAGGTGTGCCAATTTCAATACTTTCACTTTTTTCGATATAACTTTGATAACTCGGAACCATCATTGCAATAATAACTCCGAAAATAAATGCGAGTGGAATAATCACAATATAGATCCAGCCTAGAACACGCTCCCAACCAAGAGTTGGGCGTTTTGGGCCATAATCATTGGTACCTTCAGTACCTTTTGCACAGAATAAATAAATGGCAAAGCCAATATTTACGAATGGTACGAGCATGAGTAAAGATAACCATCCTGTATTATTACGGTCATGCAAACGGCGAATGGCAAAAACGAAGCTGATATAAAGGCCGACAATATAAATAATGACAAAAGAAATTATACCCGGCGCAGTAAAGCCTGGAATACCCTCATTTTGTGTAAATCCAAAAGTAAAAGCAATAAGCAGCATGGCGATAAGAAGGACTAACGTAAATAAGAATGTCCAAGCAGCATAAGAGAGTCGTCCGAAACGACCATTTGCCTTAAAAGGTGAATCCTGCTGAATAGGCTGATTTTCAAAAGGTGAATTCATTGTGTTTATCCTGATCATTTGGTTTTATTTAAAAGTATAAATATTCAATATTTTGTTGAATAAAATATCATTCTATAAATGATTGCTTATTATTATAAATAAAAAAAAAGATCAGGCCATCTCGACCTGATCTGTTTAAAGCTTTCGCTAAATTAAATATTCCATTCCACAAAGTTTTTAAGTAACTGCAAACCAGCAGTATGACTTTTCTCTGGGTGGAATTGAGTCGCAAATAAATTATCTTTGTGAATTGCTGTGCAGAAGTTCACGCCATATTCGCATGTTGCAGCCACAAGTTTTTCATCTTTAGGTTCAACATAGTAGCTGTGTACAAAGTAGAAGCGAGCATCTTGTTCAATGTTGTTCCACATTGGATGACTTGGGTCCATTTGGTGAACTTGGTTCCAACCCATGTGCGGCACTTTCAAACCTTCCATTTGAGGGAAGTGTTTTACTACGCCGTCAAAAATGCCTAATGCGTCTACACCGCCATTTTCTTCAGAGCTTTGTAGCAATGCTTGCATGCCTACACAAATCGCAAGCACAGGTTTATTAAAAGCAGCTTTGCGTACGACTTCATCAATACCTGCTTCACGCATGCCTTGTATACAGTCACGCATTGCCCCAACACCTGGGAAAACAATTTTGTCGGCTTGTGCAATTAATTTTGGGTCATTGGTTACATCAACTGTAGCGCCTACATGCTCAAGTGCTTTAGCAGCTGAGTGTAAATTGCCCATGCCATAATCAAGCAACGCAATACGTGTCATTAGAGGCTACCTTTTGTCGATGCAATCGTGTTTTCTGCACGTGGATCAACTTCACATGCCATACGTAAAGCACGAGCGAGCGCTTTAAATACACTTTCGATTTGATGGTGGCTATTTTTGCCCTTCAAGTTATCGATGTGTAAGGTCATAAGCGCATGGTTTACGAAACCTTGGAAAAACTCGGAAAATAGATCTACATCAAATGTACCGATGCGTGCACGGGTAAATGGAATATCCATAAATAAACCCGGACGGCCAGATAAATCTACAACGACACGAGATAAAGCTTCGTCTAATGGTGCATAAAAATGACCATAGCGTTTTAAACCTTTTTTATCGCCTAATGCTTGTGCAAAAGCTTGTCCAAGCGTGATACCACAGTCTTCTACGGTATGATGATCGTCAATCTCGAGGTCTCCATCACAATGAATATCGATATCAAATAAGCCATGTCGCTTGATTTGATCAATCATATGGTCTAAAAATGGAACTCCGGTGTTTAGTGTGCCTTGACCAGTACCATCGAGATTTAAACGAACTCGAATTTTGGTTTCATTGGTATTTCTAACCACTTCACTGATACGTTGCGTCATGGACACGTTCCTCAAAAAAACGTCAAAAATGATTGGATGTTAACGACAATTTCGCTGTGACGAATTCGTGACAGCATCATAGTTTGCTCAGGAGGGTTAATCAATGCCTATTACCGTACATGCTTATAGTTCTCTAGATAATTCAGAGATCCGCGATCAGCTTGAGCGACTGTATGATACAAGTCCGGAGTTTGGTGACGGGCACGATGCGATTGAACAACTTGAACAAGATTTACAGCAGTATACCACGCTATATACTGCCGAATTTAACACCAAAATTATAGGTGCAATCTGGTGTTCAGGACAAGGTGAAAGCAAGGTACTTGAATACATTGTTGTACATCCGGCTAACCGTGGCCGCGGGGTAGCAGAGCGCTTGGTAGAAGAAGCTTGTCGTATAGAAGAGTCAAAAGGCGTTAAAATTTTTGAACCAGGTTGCGGCGCAATTCATCGTTGTTTAGCTCATATTGGTAAATTACATAGCTAAAACGCTGTTCTAGTTGTGGCTATGATTTAAAAATAATCACTTGTTACAAAAAATACGGAAGTTGCTTGACGTCTTCTTATAAACATTGTTTAATACGCCCACTTCGGCGTGATAGCTCAGTAGGTAGAGCAACGGATTGAAAATCCGTGTGTCCCCAGTTCGATCCTGGGTCTCGCCACCATTATTTGTGTTTTCAATCCCTGATCCCATCAGGGATTTTTTTTAAGTATAAAAAATACTCATTTAAATCAGAAACTCAGGATAATTGTTGACTATTGTTCTGAGATACGGCTTAATACAGGCCATCGGCGTGATAGCTCAGTAGGTAGAGCAACGGATTGAAAATCCGTGTGTCCCCAGTTCGATCCTGGGTCTCGCCACCATATTCGAAAAAGCCCCATACATTTTGTATGGGGCTTTTTTCATGCGTATGTTTTATCTAAATAAATAATTTCACCACTTGTGGGTAAAATGAGATTTATCCACAAGCAGAGTAACTTATCCCCAAACTCAAATGATCTTTCCTAAAATAAGTTAAAGCTTAAAAAATAGCGCTCTAGTCGGGTGAGTTATCACGAATGAGCCTTTTGCCTAAACACACAGTTTCTACTTCTTCATAGCCGAGCTGTTCGTAAAAGTTCAGTACATTCAAATTATCTTTACGTACCAATAATTGAAGCTTTGGGCAGCCACGTGCCATAAGACGCTTTTCAAGCTGCTGAACAAGCGCTGTAGCGATGCCTAAGCGTTGTTGGTGGGGATGAACAGCTAAATAATTAATCCAGCCTCTATGGCCGTCATAGCCGCCCATAAGCGTGCCAATGAGTTGCTCGTCTTTAATGGCAACTAAAAACAAATCATCTTGCTGTGAGAGTTTCCTGAAAATATCGGTTTCAGGATTATTCCAAGGACGAGTTAGGCCACAGCTTTCCCATAAAATAACCACATCATCCAGATCTGCATTTGTAAATTGACGAATAATAAACATATGGATTTCTACTTTTTGTTTTGATGTGTTGAAAAGATAAAATAAAAATTCGGGCTTGAGCAGTGTTTTATCAATAATTTAAACAAATAAAAAAGCACCCCCTTAGGAGTGCTTGGATGAAATTAGTGATTTAAGCTGATTTTGCAACTGGTGCTGCTTGAAGCATTTGACCTGTTTCTTCGAAGTTTGCATGCCAAGACAATGCTTCACGAAGTAAGTGAGGAGTATGTCCACCTTTAGCACATGCACGATCAAAATAGTCATTCAATGCATCACGGTAAAGTGGGTGTACACAGTTGTCGATAATAGCGCGAGCGCGTTCACGAGGTGCTAAACCACGTAAGTCTGCTAGACCTTGCTCTGTCACTAAAATATCAACGTCATGTTCACTGTGGTCAACGTGGCTTACCATTGGCACGATAGAAGAGATGTCGCCGCCTTTAGCAATTGATTTGGTCACAAAGATTGCCAAGTGCGCGTTACGAGCGAAGTCACCTGAACCACCAATACCATTCATCATTTTAGTACCGCACACGTGAGTTGAGTTCACGTTACCGTAAATATCAAACTCAAGCGCAGTGTTAATGCCGATAATGCCTAAACGACGAACTAATTCAGGGTGGTTAGAAATTTCTTGTGGACGAAGTACTAATTTGTCTTTGTAAGCGTCGATATTGCCAAAAACTTTTTCGCCACATTTAGCTGAAAGTGTAATTGAGCTACCAGAAGCAAATTTCATTTTGCCTGCATCAATGAGTTCAAAAGTACAGTCTTGTAGTACTTCTGAGTACATGATGAGGTCTTCAAAATCAGAATCTTTTAAACCTGTTAATACAGCATTGGCAATAGAACCAATCCCTGCTTGTAAAGGACCAAGATTTTTCGGTAAACGGCCTTCAGCAACTTCTTTGTTAAAGAAAGCAATTAGGTGGTTTGCAATGCCTTGAGTCTCGTCATCTGGAGGCGTTACTGTTGATGGAGAGTCATGCGTATCATTAAATACAATACCAACGATTTTTGCAGGATCGATTTGAATTGCAGTTGTACCAATGCGCTCATCCACTTTTGTTAATGGAATTGGAGTACGTGTTGGACGATAAGTCGGAATATAAATGTCATGCAAACCTTCAAAGCTTTCGCTTAATGAAGTATTAATTTCAACAATTACTTTTTCTGCAAAAATAGCAAAGCTTGCAGAGTTACCAACTGAAGTTGTTGGAATAATGCCGCCATCTTCAGTAATCGCAATCGCTTCAATAACTGCAACGTCTGGACGTTTAAGTTGTTGGTTACGCATTTGCTCAACAGTTTCTGA
This sequence comes from Acinetobacter sp. XH1741, assembly GCF_041021895.1. Lineage (NCBI taxonomy): Bacteria > Pseudomonadati > Pseudomonadota > Gammaproteobacteria > Moraxellales > Moraxellaceae > Acinetobacter > Acinetobacter chenhuanii. Next base: position 255,143 of record NZ_CP157428.1, on the reverse strand, counting down.
CAAGTGTTGGTCAATAAACATGACTTCGCCGTTGTTAATTGCGCGGCGTAAAGTGTTGTCTACCTGAAATGGCATGCGACGAGATAAAACACCTGCTTCCGTGAGTTGTTTGTCTAAGTCATTACCTAAGCTAGCACCCGTAATTAATGTGATTTTTAACGGATTTTTCTTTGCGTGCTCTACAAGTGCTTGTGGAACGGCTTTAGCTTCACCGGCACGAGTAAAACCACTCATACCAACGGTCATTCCATTTTCGATGAATTGCGCAGCTTGTTCAGCACTGATGACCTTGTCATGAAGAGAAGCTAGGCGAATACGACTTAAAGACATTGGACATCCTCAATATTGTCAAAACATACGGGATTTTAGCTATGAAAAAATGAAAAGTGCATAGGTGTTAGGCTAAGGTCTAATTTTTTAAATAAATGTGGGTATAAATTATTTTTATGGTTTTTATTATATTGATTTAAAAAGTCTTTTTTTAAATTTAAAATGGCGCTTTAAATAGTCGATTGATCAAATTAAAAGCGCTCGCTTAAAGTTTGTTTAATTTTTTCCAAAGGATTGGGTGAGGTGTTTTCTGGAGTTGCTGGTTTTGGAATAGGTAGTGAAATAATAACCTCTAAACCGCCTTGTTCACGGTTGTGAATCTGGATTTCACCTTCATGAATGTCGACAATACGTTTAACAATTGCAAGGCCCAAACCACTACCTTGAATGGTTCTAGCAGAGTTGCCTCTTACAAAAGGCTGCATTAATTCTTCTATTTGATCTTCCGGAATACCTTCACCGTTGTCAGCAACCGTAATCAAAATATGTTCATTTTCAACTTTTGCACTGAGCTCAATTGGCTCGGCACCATAACGTTTTGCGTTATTAATGAGGTTGGCAATGAGGCGTTTTAAAGAGAGACTGCGTGCAGGAATAATGGGAACATCTTGCATCTCGAAATGAATATCAAGTGGTTTAAACTGCACGATCAATTCTTGCAATAACATATTGATATTGGTGTCTTTCAGTTCTTCATCTGAACCATCACGCATATACGAGATGAACTGATTCAAAATTGCATCCATATCATCTACGTCATAGACCAGACCTTCACGTAAAAACTCATCTGGCAGCATTTCTGCAGTTAAACGAATACGTGTGAGAGGGGTTCTCAAATCATGGGAAATACCAGCTAACATAATCCGTCGTTCACGCTCAGTTTGATCGAGCGTATAGACCATGCGGTTAAAGGCTTGGTTGACTTGTCTAATTTCGAGAGGGCCGTGGTTGGTATCTAAATAAGGTGCTGTTCCTGACTTACTATATTCATTGGCAGCATTTTGCAAACGTCGCAAAGGACGGTTCATTTGTCTGACTAAAATTAAAATAATGATAGCCGACACCAATGGAACACCTACAATCCAGCCAATTAATAGCTCGGGACTATAGTTCGCATAGGTTTTTAAAGGTTCGCGCACCCAGTTCCCATGCATTTCAGGAGTTTGAATCCAGATACGTGGGCTAGGTTTAAACTGGAAGTAAACCGTAACATCCTTGGCACCAATCTCGTTGGCTAATTTTTGCTCGACCTGATTGGTAAAAATCTCAGCAATAACTTTATCGCGGACACTTGGATATTCTTTAGGATCGGTTACATATTCAATGCCAACCCGATTACGTAACCATGCATCGACGTCAACTTCATTATCGCCATGGAAAATACGTATGCTAGGGTTATTGACCAGCTCTAGTTCAACGGCCAGATAACGGGCATGTTGTTGGATTTCAGGTAAATAGAGAGTTCGCCAAAAAAACCACAATGACATAAATAGGCTGAAGAATACCACCAGCAGTACCAAAATAGTGGTACGCATGGCCGCAGATCGTGGCTTAATCTTGTCGAGAAAACGTTCCCATCTCGTCCGTTTACGTTCTGAATACGTAACATAATCGGTAAAGGTTTGTGGTGGAATTGGCTCTAAACTCACTCTATTTTATCTCAAGCTTATTCAGCACCGTCTGGAACAAACACATAACCTACACCCCATACAGTCTGGATGTAGCGTGCACGTGCTGGGTTGTCTTCAATTAAACGGCGTAAACGAGACACCTGAACATCAATCGAACGTTCCATTGCACCCCATTCACGGCCACGAGCCAAATTCATGAGCTTGTCGCGTGTTAACGGTTCACGTGGATGTTGTACTAATGCTTTTAATACCGCAAATTCACCAGTCGTTAAGGTAACGATTTGTCCTTCACGAGTAAGCGTACGGGTAGATAAATCTAAAGACCACGGACCAAAGCTGACCACTTCAACTTGTTGACTTGGCGCACCCGGAACCTCGCGCACTTGACGGCGTAATACTGCGCGAATACGTGCTAAAAGCTCATTTGGGTTAAATGGTTTTGGTAAGTAGTCATCTGCACCAGCTTCGAGGCCTGCAATACGGTCAGAGTCACTTCCACGTGCAGTTAACATGATAATAGGAGTATCAATGTTTGACTGACGCAAGCGACGACAGATACTTAAACCATCTTCAACGGGTAACATAAAGTCGAGAACGATAAGTGAAAATAACTCACGTTGTAATAAACGATCCATTTGTGAAGCATCATGGGCAGTTTTTACAACAAAACCTTTATCTTCTAAAAAACGTTGCAAGAGGGTACGTAAACGCACATCGTCATCGACCACTAAAATGCGTTCGACACGATCCGTTTCGTTATGTACGGTTTCAGGATGTTCAGCAGGTACAACTAAACTCATGATGTACTCCCTTTTAAAGTCATAATTTATATATTATTGGGTCGCTGAGGCTTATTGCCAGCAAGCCCTCAGTATAATGCTGATGTTCTTGTTAAGACTATGTATCAATTTGCTCAAAATTACAATTTTCGTAGGGGCTTGAAACCAAAAAACAACATCTTATGTCCATAATTTAGCAAAGCCTCAAATAAAAAACCAAACATTTAGTCATTAACATAATTCTTATTGCTTAAATTTTAATAAACAATTGTTTCAAATAAATTATTTAAAAAATAACAGCTATTTTTTTTATCCATTTTCTGTGGATATTGATAAGCTTCGTAGCTTTTATGTCACCGTTATTTATGTATAAAGATAAACAAAATTAAGTTTTTATACGCTGTAGCAATGTATCAATATGTTCATTTTCTCGTAATTTATATTAAAAATTTTGTTCTAAGGGTAAAAAGCACCCTTAATTTACTTTTTTAAAGCATTAAAAAGTTGGCTTGAAAGCCTGAATAAGCGCTTTTTTTGAAGATAAGAATGTGAAAAATTCATAGTCAATACAAAAAAACGTTTTGAATACGCAAACAAGTGTGGATTTTATGGGCTTGGTCTTTATAATCATTGCTTTTAAACTTTATCCTTGTGGGATCAAACACGATGACTGACTTAGTTCAGCAGTTGGCAAGTGAGCTTGCCGTACGTCCAAACCAAGTAGAAGCTGCCATCCGCTTAATTGATGAAGGTGCCAGTGTTCCATTCATTGCCCGTTACCGTAAAGAAGTAACACAAGGTTTAGATGATACGCAGTTACGCCAATTAGATACTCGTTTAGCGTATTTACGTGATTTATATGAGCGCCGTGAAAAGGTTATTCAGTCATTGCAAGAACAGAATAAATTGAGTGATGACTTGTTGGCGCGTGTGAATGCAGCCGAAACAAAAAATGCTTTAGAAGAAATTTATGCACCGTACCGTCCTAAGCGTACAAGTAAGTCTTTTAAAGCAAAAGAAGCAGGTCTAGGACCGATCGCCGAAAAAATTATTACAGAACAAGTTGACCCGACAGAAGCATTGGCTGGTTTTAGCCATGAAGACTATCCAGATGTTGAAAGTCAATTAGATGCGATCCAGCATATTCTGATTGATGATTGGGCACAAAACATTGCGCTTACTACAGAATTAAAAGCAACTTTTGCTAAAACAGCAGTATTAAAAAGTGCAGTTGCATCTGAAGAAAAGAAAGAAGTAGGCAAAAAGTTCCGTGATTATTTTGAATTTTCTGAAGGCCTAAATAAACTACCGTCACATCGTCTATTGGCTATGTTACGTGGTCGTCAAGAAAACGTACTTGGTTTAAAAGTGGATGGTGAAGATGATGCACCATTGGCACGTATTGAAACTGAATATAACCTTGAACAGGTTCAGCCACAAACGCGTCAAGACTTTTTAAAACAGACTGCAAAATTATTCTGGTTAGGTAAAGTTCGTCCTCAAATCGAACATTCATTACTTACAGAAAAACGTCTTACTGCTGAAGCGGAAGCAATGCAGGTATTTGCTGAAAACCTTCGTCATTTATTGCTATCGGCACCAGCGGGTAGCCGTACGACTTTAGGTGTTGACCCTGGTATTCGTACTGGTGTGAAACTGGCTGTAGTAAGCGATGCAGGTGACGTACTTGCACATAGCACGATTTATCCATTTGCGCCTAAAGAAGATAAAGAAGGCTCGATTGCTGAGTTAGCTCGTTTATGCCGTGAATACAATGTAGAGCTCATTGCGATTGGTAATGGTACTGCGAGCCGTGAAACAGAAGCTGTAGTTGCTGAAATGATGGCTGCAAACACAGACCTTAAATTAACACGTGTGACTGTAAGTGAAGCAGGTGCATCTGTTTATTCTGCAAGTGAACTGGCATCGGCAGAACTTCCAGAGCTTGATGTTTCAATTCGTGGTGCAGTGTCTATTGCTCGTCGCTTACAAGACCCACTTGCTGAACTTGTGAAGATTGACCCGAAATCAATTGGTGTAGGTCAATATCAACACGACGTAAATCAAACTGGTTTGGCCAAAACACTCGATGCAGTGGTAGAAGACTGTGTGAATGCTGTAGGTGTAGATGTAAATACTGCTTCACCAGCAATCTTGGCTTATATCGCAGGTTTGAACAAAGCAATTGCTCAGCAAATCGTTGAATATCGCAAAGAGCATGGTCGTTTTGATAACCGTCAAGCTTTGAAAAGCGTGCCACGTTTAGGTGAGCGTACTTTTGAACAAGCGGCTGGTTTCTTACGTATCCAAAATGGTTCTGAGCCATTAGATGCTTCTGCTGTTCACCCTGAAAGTTATGGTCTTGTCGAGAAAATTGTTGCCGCAAAAGCGACAACTGTTAAGGACATTATTGGTAATACCGAAATCATTCGTCAGGTGAAAGCCGATGAGTTTGTCGATGACAAATTCGGTTTGCCAACGGTTCAAGACGTATTGGCTGAACTTGAAAAACCGGGCCGTGACCCGCGTCCAGAGTTCCGCACTGCTAAATTCCGTGAAGACATTACCGAAGTTGGTCAGTTAACAGAAGGTATGCAGCTTGAAGGTGTTGTGACCAATGTGACGAATTTTGGTGCCTTTGTTGATATTGGCGTACACCAAGACGGTTTAGTTCACATCTCTGAATTAGCGAATGAATTTGTTTCTGATCCACATAAAGTGGTTAAACCAGGTCAAATCGTGCAAGTACGTGTTATGCAAGTTGATGCTGAGCGTAATCGTGTGAACTTGAGTATGCGTGCGGAAGGTTCGGCGCCTGTTAAGGCACAGCGTCCACCTCGTCGTGAGCAAAATAACGAACAACGTTCTGAACGTAAGCCACAAGGTAAGCGTCCACAACAGCCACGTAAAGATCAGGTTGAACGTCCACAACGTAGCAAACAAGAAAAACCACAAGAGCAAAAAATTGGTGGTTTTGGTGCCTTGTTACTACAAGCAGGAATTAAAGGTTCTAAATAAGAGCCTTGAGTAGACCTAAAAAAACCTCCCAAATGGGAGGTTTTTTTTATTGTTTTAAAGAGGATGTTTAAGGAATCATTCAATTCAGTTCATCAGAAATCGCAGTGGTAAAGATGAGGTGAATCTTAAGATCAACAAAAACGGTGTTAAATCTACAATCAACTCTACAACGTTATAGCATAACTCAACTTTAACCATTTTTAGTTGTCAGACAATATCAATAAAGCCTTGAAGTAAGTTCCTCACTTTCAGGCAGTTACATTAAAAATTGATTATTTTTTTATATTATAAATGGTTGTTTTTATGCCGGCTTTAGAACTGAAAAATAGATTTCATTTAAACGATCTCCTCTCGGGAGTTGTCGTATTTCTGGTGGCCTTACCCTTGTGTTTGGGTATTGCCTTAGCCTCAGGTGCTCCAATCATTTCTGGCATTATTGCCGGGATTGTGGGTGGAATTATTGTTGGCCTGCTGAGTGGTTCCCACATCAGTGTTTCGGGGCCAGCAGCAGGATTGACTGCGGTCATCCTTGTACAGTTAGACCAATTAGGCGGCAATTATGCCGCTTTTTTATTGTGTATTGTATTTGCAGGAATTTTACAAATTTTGTTTGGAATATTTAAGTTAGGTTTCTTTGCCAACTTTATTCCAAATAATGTCATTTTAGGATTATTGGCTGCAATTGGTGCTATTCTTATTGTGACGCAATTACCTTATTTATTTGGGTTGACAGACTTTTCATGGCAAAAAATCTGGACAAGTACACCTGATGCTTTTTTTCAGCATTTTGATGCGGGAGCTGCATTTATTGGGTTACTGAGTTTATTTTTAATTTTAGCTTGGGATAGTAGTCCGCTTAAGAAGTTAGCTTTACCTTCAGCTTTAATTGCTGTGGTGCTTGCAGCGGTTTTAAATTTTGTCTTAATGAATATTGGTTCACCTTGGGCAGTGCAAAACAGTAATTTGATTCAACTGCCAAATATATTGCAAGCGCCGCAAGAGGTTCTGGTTTTTCCCGATTTTAGCTATTTGGCCGAACCATTAATTTATACGGGAGCAATTACGCTTGCGATTGTGGCTTCGTTAGAGACATTACTAAACCTAGAAGCAGCCGATAAACTTGATCCTCAAAAACGTTCATCTCCACCTAATCGTGAATTATGGGCACAAGGGGTGGGTAATATTTTTTCTGGTCTCATTGGTGGAATGCCAGTTACCTCGGTTATTGTGCGTAGTTCCGTAAATGCAAATACGGGTGCGAAAAGTAAGTGTTCAACGATTATTCATGGCTTATTATTGCTGTTAGCGGTTCTGTTTTTTGTTCAACTCATGAACATGATTCCGTTGTCTGCTCTCGCAGCGATTTTGATTGTGACTGGTTTTAAACTGACACATCCAAAGCTATTTAAACAGCTTTACCAAAAGGGCTGGAAACAGTTTCTACCGTTTATTATCACCCTCGTTGCAATCTTGCTGACAGACTTATTAACCGGAATTTTGGTGGGGCTATTTACCAGTAGTGCATTTATTTTATATGGCAACTTCAATAAAGGCGTTCGTGTTTATAAAGAAAAGCATTTGCACGGAATCGTGACCCGCATTGAGCTTCCATCACAAGTAACTTTTCTTAACCGCTCAGCGCTTATTTCTGCATTGGAACATGTTCATAAAGATCAGCAGTTGATTATTGATGCTACTCAATGTGACTCGATTGATCCAGATATCTATCAGGTCATTCAAGAATATCAAAATGAAACGGCAGTTAAGCGTCAGGTTGATCTTAAGCTTATTGGGTTTAAGCAGCACTATGAAGAGGTAGATGATGCAGTTCTGGATATCTACATTAGTACTAGAGATTTACAGCGTAAATTAAGTCCACAGCAAGTTGTGACTTTATTGAAAGAAGGAAATGAACGTTTTGTAAAAAATGAACGTTTACAACGTGATATTTACCGTCAAATTCGTGTCACCGCAGATGAGGGCCAACATCCGATTGCGGCTGTTTTGGGATGTATGGACTCGCGTGCACCGACTGAAATGCTTTTTGATGTAGGTATTGGTGATCTATTTAGTTTAAGAATTGCGGGGAATATTGCAGGTCAAAAAGTACTAGGTTCACTTGAGTTTGCCTGTCAGGCTAAAGGTTCTAAAGTTATTTTGGTTTTAGGACATACCGACTGTGGTGCAGTGACTAGTGCATGTCAATTACGCTTACAGCAAAAACAAGTTTCGGATGTTAAAGAGATGCCGCATATTCAATATGTGCTTGGACCACTCATGCATTCGGTAGAAAGCGTATATAGCATTATGCAGCCACGTGAATTAAATAAAACATTTATTAATCAGGTGACGGCGATGAATGTTCATTACAACATCCAATACATTATTAATAACAGCACAGTACTTAAAGACTTACTAGACCGTGGTGAAATTGCAATTGTTGGTGCGATTTACGATGTTAAAACAGGACATGTTGAATTTTTAGATGCGTAGACGAGCCTAAATAAAAAAGCGCTTCTTAAGAAGCGCTTTTTTATTTTTAACTCAACTTAATCTGTCGAATTACCAATGTTCACCAGGGAAAATGCGTGCATAAGCTTTTTGTGCCCAGTTCAATTTCTCAGTTTTTTGGCCTTTCGCTGCATCCGAACTTGGGAATAGACGGAAGCCAATCGACATAAACATGTTGTTGATGCCTGGCGCTACGGAATATGTCATAGAAGCCAAACGGCCTAAGTTCGTTGCAATACGTTTTGGTCGTTTCACAATCGCATAAGCAATTAAGTCAGCTGCTTGATCTGGTGAAAGGGTCGGTACGTATTTATAAATTTTGGTTGGTGCGATCATTGGGGTACGCACTAACGGCATGTAAATTGAAGTGATCGCAATTTTATGTGCATGAACTTCGGCAGAAAGGCAGCGGCTAAATGCATCAAGGGCAGCTTTAGAGGCAACATACGCCGAGAAGCGTGTTGCATTGGCTAATACACCAATCGAGCTAATATTAATAATTTGCCCATCTTTACGTTGAATCATATGAGGCAAAATATTAAGAACCATTCGTACAGCGCCAAAGTAGTTCAATTGCATGGTACGTTCAAAGTCATGGAAACGGTCATACGACTCATGTACAGCACGACGAATAGAGCGACCTGCGTTATTAATTAAAATATCAATATGGTCAACAGAAGCTAAAATATCTTTAGAAACCTGATCAATCATATCCATGTCATTAAGATCGCATGGGAAAATTGATGCCTGACCACCACGGCTTTCAATGTCTGCTTTGACTTCTTCTAAAGTTTCTTGAGTACGGGCAACCAGTAAAACATGCGCGCCAGCGTCAGCAAGTTTGTTAGAAATCGTTAAACCGATTCCACTTGAGGCGCCTGTCACTAAAATGACTTTACCTTGTACCTTTTCCTGGAACAGAGCTTCTAATTTTTTATTCACAGCATTTTACCTAAGTAGGGGCAGGGGCTATTTATTCCGGTATGTAATTTTTATTTTTACAACCGTTGGTTCATCCTGATGAACTCCTAAATATTGCCCTATCTTAATAGATGTTTAAAAATTGTCTAGTATGTAAATATATGAAATTAAACAATTTATTTAGAGTAAAAACTCTAAATTATTACCCTAATCCATTAATTATTGTTAAGCGTTAAATCAATTGCAAATAAAAAAGCCTCTATATTCCAGAGGCTTATTCAATAGTCTAAAATTTATACAGATGAAAGTGCTTGTTCTAAATCGGCAATTAGGTCATCAATATGCTCAATACCAATAGAAAGACGAACCATATCTTCACTTACACCAGCGGCTTTGAGTTCTTGTTCATTCAGTTGGCGGTGGGTGGTCGTTGCTGGATGGCACGCCAGACTTTTAGCATCACCAATGTTCACAAGACGGGTAAATAACTGTAGTGCATCAATGAAACGAGTACCGCCTTCACGACCATCTTGAACACCAAAAGATAAAATTGCAGAAGGTTTACCTTTGACATATTTTTGAGCAAGTTGATGTTGTGGATGGTCTTTTAAACCTGCGTAATTGACCCATTTTACTTTTGGATGATTTTGCAGATATTCGGCAACTCTCTGAGCATTTTCAGTATGACGCTCCATCCGCAAGTTTAGAGTTTCTAAGCCTTGTAAAATCAAGAAAACGCTCAGGGGACTAATTGCAGCGCCTGTATTGCGTAATGGCACCACACGAGCACGCGCGATATAAGCAGCTTCACCTAATGCTTCAACATAATTTACCCCATGATAGCTTGGGTCTGGGGTATTCAAAACTTTAAAACGCTCGGGATATTTACCCCAAGGGAATTTACCGCTATCGACAATCGCACCGCCAATACTATTGCCATGACCACCAATATATTTAGTAAGCGAATGGATAACGATATCGGCACCATATTGAAATGGTTTTAATAAAGCAGGAGTAGCAACAGTGTTGTCGACAACGACAGGTACTCCATATTCATGTGCGATTTTTGAAATTTCTTCTAAATCGATGATATTTCCGAGCGGGTTGCCAATCGACTCAACAAAAACAAGTTTAGTTTTATCATCAATTAAGCTGCGCAAGCTTTCAGGTTTTTGATAATCAAAAAAGCGAACTTCAATCCCTTGTTTTGGCAAAGTGTGGGCAAATAAATTATATGTGCCGCCATATAAAGTTGAGACTGAAGCAATGTTGTCTCCAGCTTCGGTAATCGTCTGAATTGCATAAGTAATTGCTGCCATTCCCGAGGCTAAAGCTAAAGCACCAATGCCGCCTTCGAGTGCAGCAAGGCGTTGCTCAAGCACAGCAGTGGTCGGGTTCATAATACGGGTATAAATATTGCCTTGAACTTTTAAGTCGAAAAGATCAGCACCGTGCTGTGTATTATCAAAGGCATAAGACGTTGTTTGATAAATTGGAACAGCGACCGCTTTTGTTGTTGCTTCAGGAGTGTAGCCAGCGTGAATGGCCAAAGTTTCGTCTCGGTATGTATATGTCATTGTTATCATCGAAGTGGTTAAAGAATAATCCAGATTTTTTAGCATATTCTTTATGCACGATTTAGCTATTTTTATGTAAAGTTCAGCAGTTTTAAGCATAACGGCACTTATTTTTATTTTTTTGGATCACTCAATTGAATTTACATGATGTTGAGAGAACCCCACAAAAACTTACTGGCAGTCTGTACTCGGCAAGAACACTATAAAAGCAAAATTAACTTAATTCATGATAAAAAAGCTGGAGAAGTGAAGTAATGAGTACTCAAAAAGTATCTGACATTATCATTGAGGTGCTGGAGCAAGCAGGTGTTCAACGTTGCTACGGTATCGTGGGTGACACCTTAAATCATGTCACCGACTCCATGTCTAAGAGTAAAATTGAATGGATTCATGTGCGCCACGAAGAAGTTGGTGGCTTTGCAGCAGGTACAGATGCTTTACTCAGTGGTCACTTAACGGCATGTGCAGGATCTTGTGGGCCAGGAAGTCTGCACTTTATTAACGGTTTGTATGAATCGCATCGCAATCGTGCCCCAGTCATCTTGATTGCCAGCCAGATTTCTACCGAGATGGCCGGATTTATCGACTTTCCGCAATATGTCGATTTTAAATCGGTTTATGCCAAAAATTCAGTTTTCTGTGAAGAAATAACCCAACCTTCGCAAGCCAGACATATCATGACCATGGCGTGTCAGGCTGCACTGACCAAGCGTGGTGTAGCGGTGGTCATTGTTCCAGCCAATATTAGTGAAGCATCAGCTGAGGTGGGGTTACCCTTTGTACCACGTCAAACAGATCCCGATATTTTGCCGAGTAAAGCCGAGCTCAACCAGATTGTGGACCTGATTTCACAGCATCAAAAAATTGGAATTTATGCAGGTGCGGGATGTGAGGGTGCACATGATCAACTGGTGGCTTTTGCAGAGAAGTTAAAAGCCCCTGTGGCGCATACCTCGCGTGCAAAGGATTTTGTAGAATACGACAATCCGTACAATATGGGCATGACTGGTATTTTTGGTAATAAAGCGGGTTATCACACTCTTATGGATTGTGATTTACTAATTTTACTGGGTGCCGATTTTGCATGGGCACAGTATTATCCAAGTCATGCCAAAATCTTACAAATCGACATTGATCCGACCCATTTGGGTCGACGACATCCAATTACATTGGGTGCCGTAGGTAAAATTTCCTCTACGCTAGATGCCTTATTGCCACTGCTTGAAACCCGTCACGAGCGTGACTTTCTAGATCATTGTCTTGCTCTAAAACATGAGAGCGATGAAACACGCCATAAAGAAGAACGGGTGGGTAAAGACGGGCTGATTCATCCACAATATCTGGTGTCATTACTCAACCGTTATGCAGATCAGGATGCAATTTTCTTTGGAGATGGTGGCTCACCAATGGTATGGGTATTAAGACATATTGACGTCAATGGCAAACGTCGAACCTTTACCAGTTTGTTACATGGCACTATGGCCAATGCTATGCCACAGGCTCTTGGGGCACAAAAAGCATTCCCGAATCGTCAAATCATCGCATTGTGTGGAGATGGCGGATTAGCTATGTTACTGGGAGATCTGCTTACTACAATTCAAGAAAAACTCCCGATCAAAATTGTGGTATTTAACAACAGTTCGCTCAATTTTGTGGAGCTTGAACAAAAAGTGGAAGGATTACTCGACCATTATACCGACTTGCTCAATCCTAATTTTGGTCAGCTTGCTAGTGTAATTGGTTTGCATGGGCAAACAATAACGCACGGCAATGGACTAGAGCAGGCGGTTGAGAATTTTTTAAAACATGATGGCCCAGCTTTACTTGATGTACATACCAATCCGATGGAACTGGTGATGCCGCCAGATCCTAACCTGAATCAGGTTTCTTCAACCTCACTCTATGCGATTAAAGCCTTAATGTCGGGTCGGGTAGATGATGTTAAAAACTTGTTGGTCAATAATTTTATTAAATAAATCTACTGAAAAGGGTTGATCCTCAAGCATCGATATAAAGAAAAAATGCATGATTCAAGGTCATGCATTTTTTATATCAGGAAACAATTTTGACGACATTTATCAGTCATAAAAACCGATTAAACTCAATCACGCCTTATTTTTTTGCCGCGTTCAGCATATAATAGCTACTATTTTTCGCTCATTGCGATCTGTTGGTTTTTCAATTGAGGAGTCCTGCGTGGCCCAATATATTTATACGATGAACCGAGTGTCTAAAATGGTTCCGCCAAAGCGCGAAATCTTAAAAGACATCTCTTTATCATTTTTCCCGGGAGCCAAAATTGGTGTTCTCGGTTTGAACGGTGCGGGTAAATCTACCTTGCTTCGTATTATGGCTGGCGTAGATAAAGATTTCTCTGGTGAAGCTCGTGCACAACCTGGAATTAAAATCGGCTATTTAGAGCAAGAGCCGCCACTTGATCCGACTAAAGACGTTCGCGGTAACGTTGAAGATGGCGTACGTGAAGCTTTAGATGCTTTAGAACGTCTTGATCAAGTATTTGCAGAATATGCAGACCCAGATGCAGATTTTGATGCGCTTGCAAAAGAGCAGGAAAAATTAGAATCAATTATCCATGCTTGGGATGCGCACAACCTAAACAACCAGCTTGAAATCGCGGCAGATGCCTTGAACCTTCCAGCTTGGGATGCAGATGTAACTAAGCTTTCTGGTGGTGAACGCCGCCGTGTAGCGCTTTGCCGTTTATTGCTTTCTAAACCGGACATGTTGCTTCTTGACGAACCGACGAACCATTTGGATGCAGAGTCTGTATCTTGGTTAGAGCGTTTCTTGAAAGATTTCCCGGGCACAATCGTTGCGATTACGCATGACCGTTATTTCTTGGATAACGTTGCCGAGTGGATCTTGGAGCTTGACCGTGGACATGGTATTCCTTACCAAGGTAACTATTCTTCTTGGTTAGAGCAAAAAAATGCTCGTTTAGAACAAGAGCAGAAACAAGAAGAATCTTTTGCTAAAGCATTGAAAAAAGAACTTGAATGGGTTCGTTCAAATGCGAAAGGTCAGCAAAAGAAAAACAAAGCGCGTATGGAACGTTTTGAAGAGCTTAACTCTAAAGAATTCCAACAACGTAATGAAACGTCTGAAATCTACATTCCACCTGGCCCTCGTTTGGGTAATAAAGTTGTGGAAGTTGAAGGGATCAGCAAATCATTTGACGGCCGCGTATTGTACGAAAATTTATCGTTTACTGTACCTCCAACAGCAATTGTGGGTATCGTTGGTCCAAACGGTGCGGGTAAAACGACTTTATTCCGTATGATGACTGGCGAACAGCAACCTGATACAGGTACTGTGACTTTAGGTGAGTCAGTTAAAGTGGCTTACGTTGGTCAGATTCGTGACACCCTAGACAATAACAAAACTGTTTGGGAAGAAGTATCTGGCGGTTTAGATATCTTGAAAGTGGGCGATTATGAAATTGCTTCACGTGCTTATATCGGTCGCTTTAACTTCAAAGGTCAAGATCAGCAAAAACGCGTAGGTGAATTGTCTGGTGGTGAGCGTAACCGTTTACAACTTGCGAAAATTTTACAGCAAGGCGCAAACGTTATCTTACTGGATGAGCCATCAAACGACTTGGATATTGAAACGTTACGTGCGCTTGAGGATGCAATTCTTGTATTCCCAGGTACGGTAATGGTGGTATCGCATGACCGTTGGTTCCTTGACCGTATTGCGACACACATCTTGTCATTTGAAAATGAACAGCCAGAATTCTACACAGGTAACTATGCAGAATACGAAGCATATCGTCAGTCACGTTTAGGTGAAGATGCTGTTCAAAAGCGTACTAAATACAAAAAAATTAGCGGTTAATTACTGTTAATTTAAAAACCAGCCTCAGGGCTGGTTTTTTTAATCTTTTTATGAGAATGCGAGTTTGCTAAAGGCTTCTTGTAGGCAACGTTCAGCATCGGGATGACCCTGACTTGCTGCTTTTTGTAGCCATTTTTCAGCTTCACGATAGTTTTTATCTAATCCAAATTGACCATTTAAATAGCCAATACCAAGTTTAAAAGAAGCATCAGAGCTGCCGCGTAAAGCTGCTCTTAAGTAACACCACATGGCATTTCGATCATTAGGAGTTACATCTAACCAGTTTTGCATGCGTTCATGATCTTGCTCTGCCAACTCCTCAAAGCGTAAACCCTGTTCAATTTCATCAACTGCCTGCGAATGCATATCGGCGGTTAAGTTTTCAAAAGCAAACAAGTGATTAAGTCCATGCTTAATTGATTTCATGTTCATGATAGTCTCCCTTGTTCCTCAATTTGATTGAATTGACTCACACTTTTAAGCTAGTCCCTTATATTGAAATCTTATGTTTTATTTTGTAAATGTGATATAGCGCAATTGGATGAAAAATGATGAGGTTTTAGCTTACATAAAAGTTACATGTGTTTTTACGATTAGCGAAATTTCTATAAGAATAATGGCCTGCTTTAGGAAAACTTGAGCTTTTGAAATGAAAAAAATAGCTTTTTATTTAAGGTAAAAAATTTCAGAAAATTTATAAAGATCAAACAAAAAAATATTCTTAAACAAAGCCAGCGTAAGAGCTGGCTGTCTATTTTAAGAAAAAATCTTTTTATTTAGTAAAGTCACCATGTAAATCTGCCCAAATGAGTGAGGGAGCTACTGTCACCACATCAAATGCCATTGCCAAAGGGTAGAGTGCCATACGGGTTACACGTTTAAACGGATGCTTCTTTTTTATTTCATCTTTTTGCTGTAGGGCGATTGGATAAGGGGTAGGCAGCATTTGTTGGGCTTTTAGAGTACTGCTAGTTTGGTAAATTTGACCCTTAAAACGAATTATGGCGTAAGGATATAAAAGCTGTGTTTGGTTTTCCATGACCATGAGATGATTTTTAAAACCTAAGTTTTTTAAATTTTCTTGTTGTGAATCGGTCAGCTTTGAGGTTGGGGTGTTGTATCGAAATTTAAGTTCTCCGTGAAAATGGGTGGAGTCATCCATCTCAAGAATTAAAGGAGATGAAATAAGCAGAGTCCTTTGGTTCACTGGAACATTATTAATAATATTTAAAAATTCTGAACTCCCTTCGGTCATTAAATAATTAAAGTCTTGACCTAAAAATACAACACCTTGTTCTTGCTGGTTTTTAACTGCTTGCCCAAGGGAAATAATTTGATCTGTTTTTAAAATGGTTGTTTTGACCTCAGTCGTCTCATTGGGAAGGGCTGTCGATAACATAGACGTCGCACATCCACTTAAGCCAAGACAAGTGACTAATATGCAAGTGGTCAGCGTTTTATACATGAGCATTACTCTTAAAAAATTATTTTTGTGAAAAGAAAAAATGGCTTAGCTTTAAGTGAAAAGAACGAAACCAATAAATCAATGTTTTGTAATTTTATTACATGTAGTTCGCCTGCTATAGTTGCTTCGTGCAAATTCTTAACTGTCATGGTGTACTGTTGCCACGTTCTGCAATTTTTATGTCCGTCTTATTCTGTTTGCTTATATTCCAAAGTTTATGGAATGTAGCAGCAGCTTTTTGCGCGCATGAAAATCAGGAAAAAGCCTTACATCATTTTGGTCATCATGCAGCATTGAATTATGAAGTTTCACAGCATAACCATACTGAAAAGACAGAGGTTGTGGGGACTATTCATAAAGCTCCCTTAAGTTTGTCTGATCATCATGACCATCTACCTTCATGTTTTCATGTGGTGATGGTTGAAGCGCAAGAAAAAATTGTTTCGCCGTTAATTCAGTCATCTGAGCCAAAACAACAATATTATTGGTCCAATTCTTATAAGTCCCCGCATATCTCTAAACAAGACCCACCTCCTGTTTTAACCCTGCTATAGGTGGGGTAGCCGAAAATTAGCCCACCAGAAATATTATTTATTTCATAGGGTTAATTTATGTCTATTGTTTTATACGAAAAACGTTCCGTTAGTCTGAACACATCTTGGCTGCTTAAGTCATTAGTTGTTGCAGTTGCACTTTCAACTAGTGCCGTGACAACTGCGGCCAGTTCAAATCAAAATCTTGTGAAGAATACTCAATCGCAGCAGGTACAGAATGTTTTAACATTTGATCAAGTGTTAGAGCAGGTCAAGCAGTTTCAGGCTCAAACCGGAATTTGGCAAGCTCAGCAAGATATTGCAAAGAGCAATATCAAACAGAGCCAGCTATGGGAAAATCCTACGGTTTCCGTACAGCAAACTGGTTTTAAATCTGGAAAAGATCAGGAGCTAGAACTTGGGATCTCGCAAAAGCTAGATATATTTGGTGTACGCTCCACAGCAAAAAAACTGGCAAGTGTTCAGCAAAATCAAGTTGAGTTAAATCAGGTTTTATATGAGGCTCAACTGAAGCTGGCAGTCAAATATTTATGGTCACAAGTATCAATTTTAGAGCTTGAGCATGAGGTCGCTAAAGCTCAGTTAAGAACGAGTAAAAACCTTCTTGATGCGACCCGTTTACGTTTTCAGGCGGGCAGTATTGCTCAGGTTGATTTAGATCGAACTTTAATGACGCATGTTGAAAATCAACGTTTATATCAGGAAGTTGAATTATCTCTGAGTAGTGCCAAAAGAAAACTGGCGAACTTATGGGGTGAGACGGAAGATAACTTCACGTTGCGTCCAGATATAAAAAGTGCGTGGCCTTTAAAAAATGAAAGTGATATCGATCAATACTTAAAACAAAATTTGTTGGAACAGGCTATGCGACTTCAAGCCATCCAACAAAATTCTGAAATGAATTATTTAAAGGCAAAAAATCGACCTGCACCTACCGTAAATATGGGCGTGGTTCGTAGTAAAACCGCAGAAACAAATAGTACTGAAAATCAGATTCGAGTCGGTATTGCAGTTCCTTTAAACATTTTTAATCGCCAGCAATATGCCTTAAAAGTTGCTCAGACCAAACTTGATTTGATTGACCAGCAGCAAAGCTTTTATAAAAAGCAAAGTCTGAATTCTATTCGTACTTTACAGTACGAGTTGGCTGGTTTAAAGCAACAATATAACTTGATGAATGAGCAACAGATTCCTTTATCAGAAACGGTACAGGAGAAAATGTTGCTTGGTTTTAAAGTTGGTAAATTTGCAATTACTGATGTCCAGCAATCTACCCTTCAATTACAAGAACAACGTTTGAAAAAAGTTCAACTCCTTAAGTCTGCTTGGCAAAAAGCTATTGAGGCGGAAAGTTTAGCTCTCGGAATCGATCCAAATATGGTGATGTCTGGAGATGCATTAAATCAAATTAATCAAAATTTATGGCAAGACACCTATAAGTTGCCGACAGTTGGAGGGGCAGAGTAATGTCAGTTAAAAAAATGAAAAACCAATGGCTTATTGCTCTTTTATTGCTAATTATCTGTCTTGCTTTAAGTACTTGGTTATTTTTCTCTGGGAAAAAACAGGCCAATACTGAGGAAAGTAAAGAAGGACATGCAGAAGGTGAAGCTGGTCATAGTGATTCTGAAAAAGAGGAAGGAAGTTTAAACCTCACTTCCAAGCAACTGGTTGAATATGGCGTGAAGTTAGAACAAGTAGGACGTGGAGAAGTTGAGCAGAACCTTTCTTATCCTGCCAAACTTGTCGTAAATACAGACCAGCAAGCCCACGTCTCTTCAACGTTTTCTGCACGAGTAGACAGCGTAAATGTCGCACTGGGACAGCAAGTTGAAAAGGGGCAAGCACTTGCGACTTTATTTGTACCGGATTTGGTCGATCAGCAAGCTAACTTAAGTATGGCGCAAGAGGCGCTGACATTAGCTCAGCAAGATTATCAGCGTGAAAAACAATTGTGGGAACAAGGTGTTTCAGCACGTCAAGATTATCAGAAAGCTTACAATGCTTATCGTCAGGCGCAAATTCAGGTGCAGGCTGCAAATAGCCGTTTAAGTGCATTGGGAGCGACTCGCTCAAGTAAAGGACGATATGTTTTAACAGCACCTTTAAGCGGTGTAATCAGTAGTAAGGATATTGTCATTGGTGAGCAAATCGGTCCTGATAAACAGTTATTTGTTATTGATCGCCTAGATCAACTATGGGTTGAGTTTGTATTACCAAGTACAAATACCAATATTCAGCCTAATCAGGAAATTGAATTTAAATCCCTGCAAACCAACAATATTTTTAAAGCACAGGTGCAAAGTTTAATTTCGGAAGCAGATAGCCAAACTGGTCGTTTGCAAGTTCGTGCCAAGGTACTGACACCTTCAAAAGAATTACGTCCTAACTTAATGGTCAATGTGTTACTTAAACAGAATAATGCAGCGACTGTATTACGGGTTAATAAGGCAGCGGTACAACAGATTGATGGAAAGAATGTGGTCTTTGTTACCAAACAGGAGAAAGACAAAATTCATTTCGCTCCTGTTGTAGTCGAGTTAGGTAATTATTCTTCAGATGCAAAATGGGTAGAAGTTAAATCCGGAATTACTGAAAAGCAGCAATATGTGACCCAAGGTAGTTTCTTGCTTAAGTCTGAACTTGAAAAAGGGGAGGCTGAGCATGGACATTAATAAACCTGATTTGCCCAAGGCTGAAGGTTTGTTTGATCGGATCATTCAGTTTTCAATTAACAACGCCATTTGGGTCATGATGTTTGTTATTGCTTGGATTGGTGTTGGAATTTATAGCTACCAGAAACTTTCAATTGATGCCGTACCGGATATCACCAATGTACAGGTACAAATCAATAGTCAGGCCAGTGGCTTTACAGCACCGGAAGTTGAACAAAGAATTACTTACCCGATTGAAAATGCCATGTCAGGTATTCCAAATCTGGAACAGACTCGTTCAATTTCCAGATATGGTCTTTCTCAGGTCACTATTATCTTTAAAGATGGCACTGATATTTACTGGGCAAGACAGTTAATTAACCAGCGTTTACAAGAAGCTAAGAGTGCTTTACCGGGTAGCATTGATCCGCAAATGTCTCCAATTTCAACTGGACTCGGTGAGATTTATCAATGGGTCGTAAAAGCAGAGCCAAATGCTAAAAAGGCAGATGGTTCAGCCTATAGCGCGATGGACCTGCGTGAAATTCAAGACTGGATTATTCGGCCCCAGTTACAACGTGTACAAGGAGTGGCTGAGGTTAATAGTATTGGTGGATACAACAAAACCTATGTGGTTTCGCCAGATCTGACGCGGTTACAGCAGTTGCAGATTCCACTGACCGATTTACAAGATGCGCTTCAAAATAATAATGAAAATCGCGGTGCGGGATTTATTGAAGAGAACGGCCAGCAACTCACAGTTCGTGTACCGGGCATGTTGACATCTATACAAGATATTCAGAACGTTACGGTTGCCACGAAAAACGGTTTACCTATACGGGTTGCCGATGTGGCATCGGTATCGATTGGTCATGACTTGCGTACTGGCGGTGCTACCTATAATGGTCAGGAAACTGTTTTAGGTATCGCCATGATGATGATGGGTGAAAATAGTAAAACCATTGCCAAGGCGATTGATCAGAAAGTTCAGGAAATTCAAAGATCCCTCCCTCAGGGCGTTGTAATTGAAACAGTTTATGATCGTAGTAACCTTGTAGATAAAGCGATTAAAACAGTAGCCAAAAATTTGATTGAAGGGGCGATTTTAGTCATCGTTATTCTCTTCATTTTTTTGGGGAACTTTCGTGCCGCGTTAATCACTGCATGTATTATTCCCTTGGCAATGCTTTTTACCTTAACGGGTATGGCAGAACAGAAAATCAGTGCCAACCTGATGAGTTTGGGTGCTTTGGACTTCGGGATCATCGTCGATGGTGCGGTTGTTATTGTTGAAAACTGTATTCGGCGTTTAGCTGAAGCGCAGCATTTAAAAGGTCGCTTATTAACACGCTCAGAGCGCTTCACAGAGGTGTTTCTCGCAGCGAAACAGGCACGACGACCATTAATTTTTGGTCAGATCATTATTATGGTCGTTTACTTGCCAATTTTTGCTTTAGCAGGCGTAGAAGCAAAAATGTTCCATCCTATGGCAATGACCGTTGTTCTAGCGTTATTGGGAGCAATTATTTTATCTGTAACCTTTGTACCGGCAGCAGTAGCTCTGTTTATTACAGGTGAAGTGAAGGAAAAAGAAAGTCGCTGGATGATGACTTTGAAAAAAACCTATGCAGGCTTACTCGATAAAGCTTATGCCTTTCGATATGTTGTGGTCACAGCAGCGGTCAGTATTTTAATTCTTACAAGTGCTATTGCCACAAGAGTAGGGAGTGAGTTCGCACCTCAACTCAGTGAGGGTGATTTTGCACTGCAACTCATGCGCGCACCGAGTACTGGTATAGAGGAATCACTTAGAATTCAAGAAAACGTCGAAAAGCAGTTATTGAAAGCTTTTCCCGAAATTAAAGCCATTTTTGCAAGAACAGGAACGGCCGAGGTTGCTACAGATGTCATGCCTCCGAATATTTCCGATGGTATTGTTTTATTAAAACCACACGATCAATGGCCAAACCCTAAAGAAACGATAGATGAACTACGTGCCAGAATGCTGCAGTTCGTGAACCAGATTCCTGGTAATAACAGTGAATTTTCACAACCGATTGAACTACGTTTTAATGAGCTTATTTCAGGTGTACGCAGTGATATCGGGGTTAAAGTGTTTGGGGACGATATGCAAGTCCTCAATCAGGAAGCGGAAAAAATAGCCCAACAGCTACGTAGCATTTCAGGTGCCAGTGAAGTCAAAGTTGAACAGACCGATGGTTTACCACTACTTAATGTCGATGTTGATCATGCATTGGCAGCCCAGTACGGATTATCAGTCAAATCGATTCAGGATATTGTCGCTGCCAGTATTGGTGGACAGAGTGTAGGGCAAATTTTACAGGGTGATAGACGTTTCGATTTTGTGATTCGTTTGCAGGAAAACATGCGTACACCGCAGCAGCTAGCACAATTGCCGATTCGCCTACCAAACGGTGGTCTGATTCAGTTACAAGACGTCGCTAAGGTTGAGAATATTTTGGGTCTTGCTCAAGTAAGCCGTGAAAATGGCAAGCGTCGTGTCATTGTGACGGCAAATGTGCGTGATCGTGATCTTGGGTCTTTTGTACAAGAGATGCAAAGCAAATTGGCACAGCAAAAGCTGCCTAGCGGTTATTGGTTAGGTTATGGAGGTCAATTTGAGAATCTTGCTTCTGCTACCGCAAGAATGCAAATCGTCGTACCTATGGCGCTTATCATGATATTTGTGTTGCTCATGGCTGTATTTAGTAATTTTAAAGACAGCTTACTGGTATTTAGTGGAGTTCCTTTCGCTTTATCTGGTGGATTAGTGGCTCTATGGTTGAGAGATATTCCGCTTTCTATGTCTGCTGGGGTTGGGTTTATCGCTTTATCGGGTGTTGCTGTATTGAATGGTTTGGTCATGCTCACGTTCATTAAAGAGCTGAGAGCAACTTTAGATGTTCATGCGGCAACTTGGAAAGGAGCAGTATTACGATTACGTCCAGTATTAATGACAGCATTCGTAGCTTCACTTGGTTTTATTCCAATGGCTTTGGCAACAGGAACGGGTGCAGAAGTACAACGGCCTTTGGCAACAGTCGTCATTGGTGGCATTATTTCATCTACGATATTAACTTTGGTTCTATTGCCAGTGATTTATCGATGGATGAATGAAAGTAAGGCTGAAAAAGCTGAGCATTCATAATGTCATCGATTTGAGATATCTTTTTTGAAACAGAATTTGGGTCAAAAAAGTGTTTATAGCGGGTAAAAGTAGCGATATATGTATGGTTACTTTTACTTCAAGATAAAGATAAATAATAAGGAGTCCGCAAAATGGGTGGACATCATGGTCATGATCATAGTCATGCTGTAGTGGCTGAAGGCAATACCAAAAAATTAACGATTGCCTTAGCGCTCACCTCGACATTTTTAATTGTTGAGGTGGTTGCTGGTTTAATCACGCAAAGTTTGGCATTACTCTCTGACGCTGCGCATATGTTTACCGATGCAGCTGCTTTAGCAATTGCTTTGGTCGCCATTCAGATTTCTAAGCGTCCTGCCGATGATAAACGTACTTTTGGCTATCAACGTTTTGAAATTCTGGCTGCTTTATTTAATGCGCTTATGCTGTTTGTGGTGGCGATTTATATTTTATATGAAGCCTATATACGCTTCTCTAAGCCACCTGAAATTCAAAGTGTAGGCATGCTGATTGTGGCAACCATTGGTTTGGTAATTAACCTTATCTCAATGAAAATTCTCATGTCGAGTGCCAATAACAGCCTAAATGTAAAAGGTGCTTATTTAGAAGTATTGAGTGATGCGTTAGGCTCGGTTGGCGTAATTATTGGTGCGATTGTTATTTACTTCACCAACTGGTATTGGGTCGATACAATAATTGCAGTATTGATTGGTTTTTGGGTATTACCACGTACATGGGTTCTGCTTAAACAAAGTATTAATATTTTGCTCGAAGGTGTACCCGAAGAGGTGGATATTGAAAAGTTACGTACTGATTTACTTTCTTTAAATGGCGTAGAAAGTATTCATCAACTCAAAGTATGGGCAATTACTTCTAAAAATATTCACTTAACTGTGCACTTATTTGCGCCTGAAGCTGATCGTACTAAGCTCTATCAAGATGCTGTTGAAATGCTTTCGCATGAGCACGGTATTGGCGAAGTGACACTGCAAATTGAAGATGATGCCGAGATCAACTGTCAGCATATCGCTCAACATGCTCCACACGAGCATGATGAAGCAGACAAGACACATTCACATCAGCATTAAGCTGATGTGAAGCTTTATTAGATATCCCACTCATGATTGCATTCACGGCATTTCCAGTGCTTTTGTGACTGCATAAATGCTTGCATAGACAATTTAAAGTCAGGCAAATCGCGCCAGAACATAAAACCTGCACCTACAGTGACAACAAAAGCAACTACTGTTGCAATTTGAAGAGAGTTGCCTGCACCATTGCCAAAAATCCACATAAAAATACTAATAACAACCAAGAGTAAAAGCACAAAAATTGCAGGAACTAAAATTACTAAGCTTTTAGGCACAACAGGCTTGGCAATATTAACACCTTGGCTCACAGGCATAATTTTAACACTTTGACATTGAGGGCAACGATATTGCATGACAACTCCACATTAAATTTGAATCTATTCTAACGGAAATGCAAAGAAAGGAAAAAATTTGTAGAGCATTAAAAAAGTGATGTGAGGCTTAGATGTAAAATACTTTTTTGAAACAACGATATATAAAAAAATGATGATTTGTTCGTACACATAAAAGTTAAAATAATACTGTAGAGCATGCTAATCTAGATAAAAACCAAGTGTGTTTAACACTGGAAATGAGTTGAACTGCTCATTAATAGGATGCGAAAGAAATATAAAAAGGAGAGGGACTTGGGTCAAGAAGATGACAATAAGTCGGAGCCTATAACGACATCAGCAGTTTCAGGGAATCCTGACCCTATAAAACTGTCATTCTCACGCCGTTTGCTGCATAAGACCTTGCAACATGCTCATGATGCCGTCGGATTTGCTAGCGACACGACACGTAATCTTGCAGAGGTTGCAGATGCAGCTTTAGATGCCTTAGATCATGTGACGTCTCATACTAAGCGTGGAGTCGTTGGCATGACTAATCTGGCAGCAGGGACTGTTAGAGATATGGTGTCTGAAACCAGTGAAACTGCGAGACAAGTTGCGTTGATTATGGCGCGTACTTTTTTAGGCAAAAGTACATTAAATCTATATTTGCCTGAAATGCTATTAAACAGTCAAATTCGTAAACGAATAGATCGTACAGAAATTGATGATATTAAAGTTCAATGTGGGAATGATCGGTTTCAGGTCGAAATTGATGGACACTACCACCGTTTTCTATATCGGCTGAGTTTAGATTTTCGGGTGTTAGAATGTCGAATTGGCCAAGAAAAATTTTTACGCCTACGCCAAATGGATGAAAGTCTAGATGTGCAAATCCGTCATGGCGGGACATTATCGAATTGGGCAGTTCGTCGTATTGGGCGAGTGGGGTTTGAAGTCATTAACATGCTGCCTATACCATCGCTGATTAATCATTTAATTCGTGATATTCCGGGTATTCAGCGTGATGGTCACCGTATGTGGTTTATTGACCTCGAGCAAGCAGGCTTTATTGACTTTATTAATAACCGTTCATGGATGGTTGAGAAGCTTTTAAACTTAACGGACTTTAGTATTTTACCCGGGCTCAATATTTTGAGAGAAAGCCGTGAGCTTGTGCAGCAACTGGTCGATCAATTTGAAATAAAAGGCCTACGAGTTCAATCAGGTCGTCTTGAGGTTCAAGTTGGAATTGCGAATTAAATTACAATGATGAGAAGCTGGTTTGTGATCAGCTTTTTTATTGTTTAGATAAGAAAAAAGCCACTGTCATGATGCAGTGGCTTTTTAGAATTTGGCGTCCCTACGGGGATTCGAACCCCGGTTACCGCCGTGAAAGGGCGATGTCCTAGGCCTCTAGACGATAGGGACTTATTGAGGCATACATCTGAAAAATATTGGCGTCCCTACGGGGATTCGAACCCCGGTTACCGCCGTGAAAGGGCGATGTCCTAGGCCTCTAGACGATAGGGACGTTTCAGAGGTGGGCGTATATTAGGTCGATTTAATAAAAGTGTCAAATAGTTTTCTGAAGAAATATTAAAAAAAACGGTCAAGCGATTAAAAATAACTCAAATTGTAGAAAATATATACATTTAGGGGTATTTTTATTGGAAAGGTTCAATAATTGCCTTAATTACGGCATGGTGTTGTAAGTAACCTACAATTTCATGAGGTTGGTTGGCAAAGGTAAAAATTTCTTGGTTAATAATGGGTGGATCAAAGTTAAAGGGTGCTTCACTTAGCGGGAAGGCCGTTAAAAAATCATCTTTTGAGTAAAAGTTGTACCAATCACCTTTTAGACATTTTGGGCGTTCAATCGGAATGGGAAGTTTGCTTTGTATGACCCGAAAAGAGAGAGGTGAAGCTAAAGTAATAAAGCGCTCTACTGAAAAATGATAGGACGGATCTGATAATAAGTGAAATGCAATCACGGAACCCAAAGAATGCCCAACGACGATACAATCCTCATCATCATGCATTTGTTTTAAAATTCTTTGATGAACTTCATACATAAAATCGGGGTTCGATAAATACATATATGTTTCAATCAAGAATTGTTGAATTAAGCTCTCATGTAATTTTGGAAAATTATTTAAAAGCACCACCATTTCTTTAAGTACACGATCTTTTACCAATTGAGATGTCAGATATAAACGCTCTGATAAGCTTTGTGTTGACTGATCTGTTGAAACAGGAAGATGGGGAACAAAGGGGGTATGTTCCTTCGGTCCAGCAGGTTGATGGTGTAAATGAACAGGTAAATGAATATTAAAATTTTTTGGAAGTAAGGTGTTGAGGTCTAACTGGTTAGAGAGTTGATATTTCTTCATTAAATCGCCATAAAATGGCATATGTATATGTAAGTCTCTTAAGTTCACTCTACAGTGCAGTTGTTTTAAACCCAGTCTAAATACCCTTAGCCAATGTTCTTTTAAACGATGTGCTGTGTAATTTTGCTGATTCATCCCATGGATAAATATAATTTTCATTGTATACAAGGAATTGTTTTTAATATAAATTTTAATCTACAACGGCAGGTTCTATAAAGCCAGTATCTAGGCAAAAAAAAGTGTAGCTTTTTGCTACACTTTTTAATTACAAGCACTTAAGCTTTATTGCGGTAAAAAATAAAATAACTGACATAACATAAAGCAGTAAAAATCAAGCAACCTACAAAACCAGCACGCATTTGAGGGTCCGCTGCCATACTTAAACAGGTAATAAAGCAGAATAGAAAACCTAAAATTGGAACGATAGGAAATAACGGCGCGGCATATTTTAAATCTTTAACTGTATGTCCAGAACGGTACCAGTGCCTACGGAAATTGAACTGACTTAAACAAATACTCATCCAGACAATCACCATGGTAAAGGCTGCCACCCCGAGTAAATTTTTAAAGATAGTTTCAGGTGCGAACTGTTCCGACAATAAACCAGGGATGGCACCAAACATGGTAACAACCAAAGCAACAATAGGTGTTCCACTTTTTGAAAGTGTGGAAAATACACTTGGAAGTAGTTTTTGTTCTGATAAAGACCACATCATTCGTGAAGCTGCGTACAAGCCTGAGTTTGCGGCAGAGAGTAGAGCAGTAATAATTACAAAACGAATGATGTCATCAGCATATGGAATACCGATGTAATTAAATACTGTAACGAAAGGGCTACTACTTACACTCTCACTGCTTAAACCTGCTAGTTGGAAAGGAAGTAATGCACTAATCACAATAATAGTGCCGACAAAGAAAATAAGAAGGCGCCAGATCGCAGCATTGATTGCTTTCGGGACATTTTGCGCAGGATCTTTCGTTTCACCAGCAGCGACACCAATAAGCTCTGTTCCAGAGAACGCAAAATTCACAATCAACATGGTAGTAAAGATAGGAAGGAAGCCGTGTGGGAACCAGCCTTGGGCTGTTAAATTACTAAACAGAGGAGCAGTTTGGGCGCCATGAAAAGGGATTAAACCAAAAATGGCTAATAACCCAAGCACAATAAAGGCAATAACGGTAACGACCTTAACCAGTGCTAGCCAGAACTCTGACTCGGCGAATACTCGGGTTGAACTAATATTTAGTCCAAAAATCGTAATGGCAAAAATCAGTGTCCAAATCCACATGGAAATTTGTGGAAACCATTCCTGCATAAGTAGAGCAGCAGCAGTAAATTCTGTTCCTAATGTTGCTGTCCAGGTCAGCCAATACATCCATGAAATCATGTAACCTGTGCTTGGGCTAATGTACTTTTGGGCATATGCTCCAAAAGAGCCCGAAACAGGCATGTGGACAGCAAGCTCTCCTAAGCAGAGCATGACCATGTAGGCAATTGCACCCCCAAGAATGTAGGCAATAATTGCGCCAATAGGTCCAGTTTGTGAAATGACTTCCCCTGAACCCAAAAATAAACCAGTACCGATTGCTCCACCTAGCGATAACATCACAAGATGGCGTGTACTCATGGCTCTTTTTAAAGGTGCAGTACTGTTCTGATGCTGAGCATCTAGTTGATTGTCAGATGGCTGCATATTACATTACACATTGAGAGAATTTAAGAAAGACGCTATTTTAGATAAAATAGACAAATGTGCAATCAAGAAGCAGTCAAAGAATAGTCAGGAAGGTGACGAAAGAGTCTTTAAATGAGTTTTTATAATAGAAAATGGCGTCCCTACGGGGATTCGAACCCCGGTTACCGCCGTGAAAGGGCGATGTCCTAGGCCTCTAGACGATAGGGACTTGATGAGGCAAACACAAAGGATCTTGGTGGAGCCAAGCGGGATCGAACCGCTGACCTCTACAATGCCATTGTAGCGCTCTACCAACTGAGCTATGGCCCCAGTTTGTGTGAGCGCAATATTAGGGTTAATGCGCCCACACGTCAATAAAAAAATGTATTAAGCTTCGCTAGTTGCTTCATTTTTCGGCAATTTTAAGCTTTCATTGAGCTTTTCCCAATTTTTTACCTCTTTTTTACTCGGTGCACCAACAATTTCTAATGCATGTCGTAAACGAGCAAAGGTTAAATCAGGACCAATCGTCACCATTGACTGCATCACTGGTGTAGAACTAGTGGAGCCAGCAATTGCAATAAAGAACGCTGGCATAAAATCACGTAATTTAATACCCATCTGATTTGCCAAGTCCATTAAAGTTTGGCTAACCGTGTCGTTATTCCAAGTAAACTGACCTTCAAGGCGCCAAATTGCAAATTGTAAGCTTTGGCGAACTTGTTCTTGTGTCAATTTTTTACTTTCAAACATTTCAGCTGTAATTTGTGGCATATGGTTAAAGTAGAAACCGGCCCAGTTCACAGCTTCAGAAAGTAAGTTAATACGCGGTTGAATTGCAGCAGCAATATCTTCTAGCGTATTGCGGTCATTCTTCCAAGTCAGTAATCGGTCTAAAAGTTGGCCTGGTGTTAAGCCTTTAATCCATTGACCATTTAACCAATTGAGTTTTTCAACATCAAAGATTGGCCCACCTAAAGATACACGTTGAATATCAAAGTGATCCATCATGTCTTGAAGAGTAAAGACTTCACGTTCATCTGGCATTGACCAACCCATACGGCCTAAATAGTTTAATAAGGCTTCTGGTAGAACGCCGATGTCTCGGTAGTAGTTAATTGATGTTGGGTTTTTACGTTTAGATAGTTTTGATTTATCCGGGTTGCGTAGCAAAGGCATGTGGCAAAGCGTTGGCATTTCCCAACCAAAATATTGGTAAAGTAATTGATGCTTTGGTGCAGATGGAAGCCATTCTTCACCACGCAATACATGAGTGATTTCCATTAAATGGTCATCAACTACGTTTGCTAGATGATAAGTCGGTAAGCCATCTGTTTTAAGAAGAACTTGCATGTCGACTTGTGCCCAAGGAATTTCTACTTCCCCACGGAGTAAGTCGTTAAATTTACATACACCTTCTTCTGGAACTTTCATACGGATGACATGAGGTTCACCCGCTTCGAGACGGCGTGTTACTTCTTCTTGAGAAAGTTTTAAACCACGACCATCATATTTTGGTGTTTCACCACGCGCTTGCTGTTCAGCACGCATTTGGTCAAGTTCTTCTGCTGTAGCAAAACAGTAAAAAGCATGGCCTTTTTCAACAAGTTCTAACGCGTATTGCTTATAAATTCCCATGCGCTCTGATTGACGATATGGAGCGTGAGGGCCGCCTACATCTGGACCTTCCGACCAATTCAAACCTAACCAGCGTAGAGAATCTAAAATCATTTTTTCAGATTCTGGTGTAGAGCGAAGTTGGTCTGTATCTTCAATTCTTAAAATAAATTCCCCACCATGTTGTTTCGCAAAACACATATTGAATAAAGCAATGTAGGCAGTACCAACATGTGGGAAACCAGTAGGAGAAGGTGCAATACGAGTACGAACTTTCATAGATAATGGGTCAGAATAAAAATTGGAACTATTATAACGAAAAAGCCCAGTATTCTGACGTTTTTATTTAACGACAGACTGGGCTGAAATTGAAACGATGAGGGGTCGTTTCAAATATTAAGAGGTATGTGGCTGGAATATTGCCTGAACAAAACGTGAAAAACGTTCGTGCTGAACAGCAAGAAAGTTCTGTGTCGGTGTCACACGAATTGTGTTGAGTACTTTTAGCTCATCATCTGTTGATGGTAAGGCTATGGTATTACGTTTTTGTTGATCTAATGCTTTTTCAATAAGCGAAGACTGTCTATCCGACATGCTTTTGCTCGGTGTATCTTTGAGTGCTGCGGCAACAGACATTTGTGATGCAAGACTTAGCACCAAACCCAAACTCAAAGCTTTTCCATAACTAATTTTCATTTTTTACTCATCCCCTCAGTACATTTCATCTATTTTTTGAGTTTAACCAGATGTAAAATTACGGTAACGCTACGATTCAAACATAAATTTTAATAAAAAAGTAGAACTATGTCACACTTTTTACAAAAAATACCTTTATTTTACGTTGGTACCTTTTAAATGTAGCCTATCTGTATCCATTACGTCTCATTATTTAACAAATTAATGTGTAGATAAAGTGAAGTCTATAAATAAACTATAAGAATAATTACAAAAATTTTCAAAAAGCAGAAGGAACAAATAGAGTTAACTATATCTTTTAAAGTGATTAGTAAAACATTTATTTGTATAACTGTTTGATTGAAAAACAAAAAAATAAAAATATAGTAGGGTTAAAAGTAAAAATGGTTTTTATAAATGAAAAGAATAGCAATTATTGCAGTCGCTACATATATGGGGTTAGCGGTAACCGCTGTGCAAGCGGCCACTACTTTTTTAAATGTTTCTTATGATCCAACCCGTGAATTTTATCAAGAATATAATCAGGCTTTTGGAAAATTCTGGAAACAACGTACAGGTCAGGATGTTGATTTTAAACAATCGCATGGTGGGTCTGGCAAACAGGCACGTGCAGTAGCTACTGGTCTTCAAGCAGATGTGGTGACCTTGGCTTTAGCCAATGATATTGATGAAATTGTTAAAGCAGGATATATCCAACCAAACTGGCAAAAAGAGTTCCCGAATAACTCTGCACCTTATACCTCTACCGTTGTATTTTTAGTTAGAAAAGGCAATCCAAAAAATATTCATGATTGGAATGATTTAACCAAACCGGGTGTTGAAATTATTACTCCGAATCCGAAAACAGGTGGAGCACCACGTTGGATTTATCTTTCTGCATGGGGATATGCTTTAAAACAGCCTGGTGGAAATGATGCTAAAGCAAAAGAGTTAGTTAAAAAACTTTATCACAACGTTAAGGTGTTAGATTCTGGAGCACGGGGTTCGCTTACTACATTTGCTGAGCGTGGAATTGGAGATGTTCTACTCTCTTGGGAGAATGAAGCCCTACTGGCAACCAAAGGCCTTGATAAAGACAAATATGAAATTGTTTATCCATCGATTTCAATTTTGGCAGAACCCTCTGTTGCGATTGTCGATAAAACTGTCGACAAAGATGGTAACCGTACTTTAGCAAAAGGCTATCTCAACTTTTTATATTCTCCTTTAGGTCAAGAGTTGGCAGCGAAACATTATTTCCGACCACGTAATCCTCAAGTTGCTGCTAAATATGCAGCACAATTCCCAAAAATTAAATTATTTACGATTAATGATGTTTTTGGGGGATGGGCGAAAGCTCAAAAAACCCACTTTGCCAATGGTGCTATTTTTGATCAGATTTATGATGGGAAACAGTAAATAAAAGATGGGAAAAGTCGTACTTTAAAAATTACTTAACTTTTTCATAATGAAGCAAGTAAGCCTGAAAAGGTGAACTTGCTTTTTATTTTGCTTAAAAAATGCAAAAAAACGGTTTTCTCTATGAAAAATTAATATTTTCCTACAAAAAGCCGTTTGGTGTTAAACGCAAACAAGGTGATAATGTGCAGTTACATTTTTACGCTATGATTTAACTCCTATGTCGCATATTTCTGTCTTACTTTTTGAGACCGTTGAAAGCTTATTGGCAGATCGCACAACAGGGGTGTATATCGATGCAACCTTCGGACGAGGTGGGCACACGCGCTTATTATTGTCGAAACTCGATGAAAATGCTCGAGTCTATGCTTTTGATAAAGACCCTCAAGCTTTAGAAGTTGCAGCTGCTTTGGCACAAGAAGACCCACGATTTACCATTATTCATGCAAGTTTTGCTGATATTAAAGAACAAATGCAGGAAATTGGGGTGCAAAGTGTCGATGGAATTATGGCAGACTTAGGTGTCTCTTCTCCTCAGTTAGACCAAGCTGAACGCGGCTTTAGCTTTATGCAAGATGGTCCTTTAGACATGCGTATGGATAACTCTAAAGGTTTGACTGCGGCTGAATGGTTACTTGAAATTGAAGAAGAACAGTTGGCTAATATTATTTATCAATATGGTGAAGAACGATATAGTCGACGTATAGCTAAAGCAATTAAGCAAGCTGGAAAACTAGATACTACGGCTCAATTGGCTGAAATTGTAAAAACAGCTCATCCAAAATGGGAAAAGCATAAACATCCGGCGACACGAACGTTTCAGGCAATTCGTATTGCTATTAATAAAGAACTAGAAGATATTGAAGTATTTTTACCGCAAGCTGTAGACTTGCTTAAACCAAAAGGACGTTTGTCTGTGATCAGCTTCCATTCGCTTGAAGACCGCTTGATCAAACAGTTTATTCAGAAGGAATCAACTCTAGCTGAAGATTTTGGTTGGGGTATGCCAGAGCAGCAAATTGATACGAGAAGATTAAAGAAAATTTCACGGGTTCGTGCGAGTGAAGAAGAAGTAAAAGCGAATCCACGTTCACGTAGTGCATGGCTTCGGGTTGCTGAACGCTTGGAACAAAAAGGCGCGTAATGAAAAGCAGTGATGAAATCGAAACCACAGAAAAAAAAGTGGTCAAAAAAGTTGTGGTGTATACAGTCATGGTGGCATTGGTTTTTATCAGTGCCATGATGGTTGTATTGCAGGTATTTGAATACCGTCATGATTATAGAGAGTTAAGCTCTTATATGCGTGAACGTGATGACCTCAATGCTGAATGGGGACGTTTATTGATTGAGCAACAGACCTTTGGTGCGACTGCTCAAATTGGTACGCGTGCTGTCACACAATTACGAATGTTTTCGCCACCTGCTGCAGAAACGGTGGTAATTTCTTTACCGATGACCTCAGAGCAAAATAAGTAAGGCCTTGCTGTATGGTAGATAAGCGAACAAAGCAAACACGAAAAAAACAGCAGTCTATTTCGGAAAAACCAAGTCTTGCCTTTGATATGTGGCGGTTTTATCTGCTCTGGGCAGTGGTGCTACTGTGTTTTGTGGTATTAATTGCACGTGCATTTTATGTTCAAGTCATTAATAAAGACTTTTTACAAAATAAGGCAAATGCCAATATTTTACGTACTGAACGTATAGAGGCTATGCGTGGGGTGATCAGTGACCGCCATGGCGTACCTTTAGCGATCAGTAGTCCAATCATGAAAATCGTGCTTGATCCGCGTGATTATTTTGATACTAAACATTTATATGATCAAATTACGGCGGAATTAAAAGAAGATCCGAACAACCGTAAGTTAAAACGTCA
Organism: Acinetobacter sp. XH1741; assembly: GCF_041021895.1. Taxonomy (NCBI): domain Bacteria; kingdom Pseudomonadati; phylum Pseudomonadota; class Gammaproteobacteria; order Moraxellales; family Moraxellaceae; genus Acinetobacter; species Acinetobacter chenhuanii. The sequence continues at coordinate 221,621 of NZ_CP157428.1, read as the reverse complement.
GTTACCAGATAAAAATTTAAATTTAGATGAGCTTGCCGATGTCGTTGGCGTTGATCGTGCTGATCTTAAGAAACAGATGAATGCACGCCCACGTTCTCGTTATCTGGTTTTGAAAAAAGAAGTACCTCCGCAACAAGCTGACCTTATTATGAAAGGTAACTTCCAAGGGGTCTATGCAGAGAAAACTTACAAACGCTATTACCCACAGCCACAACCGAATGCTCAGATTATTGGCTTGACCAATAGTGATGGTAAAGGTGTTGAAGGCTTGGAAATGCAGCTGAATAAGCAGCTTTCTGGAGTAGATGGTGAACAAAAGGTTATTCGTGATAAGCGTGGTAATCGTTTAAAAGTTTCAGAAGTTATTCGTGAGGGTGAACCAGGCGAAAATATCACGCTCAGTATCGACTCTCGTTTGCAGTACATCATGTATCGTGAATTAACGGCGGCTGGTGTGGCGAACAATGCACGTTCAGCAACAGCAATTGCAGTTGACGTTAAAACTGGTGAAATTCTGGCAATGACCAGTTGGCCATCATATAACCCAAATGATAAGAATGGCTTGTCTAATAAAGATGCTATGCGTAACCGTGGTGCGATCGATATGTTCGAGCCGGGTTCAACCATGAAACCTTTTACAATTTCTGCTGCATTGGAAACAGGCCAATACACACCAAATACGATTGTAAATACATCTCCTGGTTCAATGCGTTTGGGATGGCATACGATTCGTGATACCCATAACTACGGTACCTTGACCGTAAGTGGTGTCATTATTAAATCTTCAAACGTTGGTTCTGCAAAAATTGCATTATCACTTCCGAAACAGACATTGCCGAGCTTCTTTAATCGTGTTGGTTTTGGTAAGCGCTCAGCAGTAAAGTTCCCAGGGGAAAGCTCAGGTTTAGTTTTGCCTGTTAGTAAATTAAATTCTTCGCAAATTGGAACCATGGCATATGGTTATGGTTTAAATGCGACGATTCTCCAGTTGGCCCAAGGTTATGCCATGCTTGCAAATCATGGTGTCAAAATGCCACTGAGCTTGCATAAATTGGACCAACCACCTAAAGGCGAGCAAGTTCTAAATCCAAAAATTGCAGATCAAGTCTTGTTAATGCTTGAACAAGTAACTATGCCTGGCGGTACTGCAAAACAAGCGAATATTCCGGGTTATAGAGTAGGTGGTAAAACAGGTACGGCGCATAAATTGCGTGCCGATGGTAAAGGTTATTCAAATAGTGAATATCGTGCCTTATTTGCTGGTGTCGCACCAATTAGTGATCCACGTTTAGCTGTCATTGTGGTTGTGGAAAATCCGCAAGGTCGTTATTACGGTGGTTTAGTTGCTGCCCCAGTTTTTGCTCGTATTATGCAAGAGTCACTACGTTTAATGAATGTGCCGCTTGATAAACCACTTAATACTCCAGAAAATCCTATTCGCAGGTAAGCTATGACTGTTTCTTTTCAAGAAATTAATCCGATCGAGATTGATGCAAAATGGCCTCAACAGCCATTTCATGGCTTTAGTTTAGATAGTCGTAAAGTTGAAACGGGTCAAATTTTTATTGCTTTGACCAGTTATAGCCAACCTGAAAAAACACGCACATTTGCTGAAACTGCTTTAGCGAATGGGGCATTGGCCGTAATTAGCGAAACTAAATTAGATGTAGCAAATGAATGGGTCTGCCCTGATGTACGTCAGCGTATGGGGGAGTGGCAAAAAGATTATTTGCAGCGAACTGATAGCATTAAGCCTTTACGGATTATTGCTGTAACAGGTACTAATGGTAAAACCACGATTTCTCGTTTAATTGCTGAATTAATTAGTTCGCAACAGCAACGCTGCGCAGTGATGGGAACGACTGGTAATGGTATTTTACCGGACTTAATTCCTTCGACTCATACCACTCTTGATGCTCTTCAATTACAAAAGGCATTGCATGACTATGCTAAGCAAGGGGCAACCTTTGCGTCATTAGAAGCAAGTTCGCATGGCCTTGAACAGGGTCGTCTCAATGGCTCTCATATTGAAATTGCTGTTTATAGTAATTTAAGTCGTGATCATTTGGACTACCATGGCACTTTAGAAGCTTATGCAGAAGCGAAAGCTCGTTTGTTCCAGTTCAGTTCGTTAAAAGTTGCTGTAATTAATCTAGATGATGCACATGCAGATGTAATGATTAATTCAGCGAAGAGTAATCCTGCTCAACCTAAAATTTTGACTTATTCGCTTACTCAAAATACAGCTGATTATTACATTACCGATTTAAATTATAGCCTAGCGGGTGCAACATTTAATTTGGTAAGTCAGCAAGGTTCATTTGCTGTAGAAAGCCCATTATTAGGCCATTTTAATGTTGAAAATTTGATTGCTGCGCTCATTGCGGCAGAGCAAGCAGGTTTTGATTTAAAAGCGTTGACTGGTTTTGTACCCAAACTGATTGGTGCACCGGGCCGAATGCAAGTGATTCGTGATGATGAGCGACTATTTGTTGTTGATTATGCCCATACGCCAGATGCCTTAATTCAAGTGCTTAAAACATTAAAACGTCATGTTTCGAATCAACTTTGGGCCGTTTTCGGATGTGGTGGGGACCGCGACCGTGGTAAACGTCCTTTGATGACGCAAGCAGCTTTAGATGGTGCAAATCCGGTTATTTTGACTTCAGATAACCCAAGAACAGAAGACCCTGAGCAAATTTTTGCTGATATGAAGCAAGGAATAGATTTTTCAGGGCACCGTATGCATGAAATTCATGACCGCCGTGAAGCAATTAAATTTGTTGTAGAGCAAGCTCAAGCTGGTGATGTTGTTGTTATTGCTGGAAAAGGTCATGAAAATTATCAAGAAATTAATGGCGTGCGTCACTGGTTTGATGATGTGGTTGAAGTGCAATCTGCAATTGAGGCACAACATCATACGGTAGATGCTGCTTACCCTGCACAATAGGACAAATTATGCATACTTCAACCACCAGTACCGTGCCTTTGGAACCGTGGACAGCTCAACAATTACAACAGGCAACCCAAGGTTACTGGCATAAAGACCAGATACCTCAAACTGAAATTAAACGTGTTTTGACTGATTCGCGTCATGCAGAAAGTGGGGATGCCTTTTTAGCACTAAAAGGTGAGCGTTTTGATGCGCATGATTTTGTTGCGCAAGTCGCTGCAAATGGTTGCCAAATTGCGATTGTTGAGCGTCCTTTAGATGTTGATATTGCTCAACTTGTGGTTGCTGATACCCGTTTGGCTTTAGGACATCTAGGTGCTTATCGTCGTGAGCAAAACCCACAATTAAAAGTAATTGCTTTGACGGGAAGTAGTGGTAAAACCACCACGAAAGAGATGCTTGGAAGCATATTATCTCGTTTAGCACCTACATTGATCACCCGAGGCAATTTAAATAATGACCTTGGTGTGCCTATGATGTTGCTTGAACTTCGCAAGGAACATCAGTATGCCGTGATGGAACTTGGAGCGAGTCATCAAGGTGAGATTGATTACACATCAAAACTTGTTCAGCCGCATGTAGCGGGTATTTTAAATATTGGTACTGCCCACCTGGGCGAGTTCGGCGGACGTGATGGTATTTGCCGCGCTAAGTCGGAAATCTATCGTCATATTTTGCCGCAGGGCGTTGCTATCGTTCCGCAACAAGATGACTTTACCAATGAGATCCGTGAAGCTGCAAAAGGTTATCAAATCTCTACCTTTGGTACAGGTGGTGATGTCTTTGCAACAGATATCGAGTTATTGCCGCAGTCTGCTAATTTCAAGTTGCATACACCGCAAGGTTCTGGTCTGGTAAGACTGCCTTTTGCTGGTGAGCATAATGTACAAAATGCAACGGCAGCTGTAGCCTTCGCTTTAGCGTTAGGAATAAGCTTAGAAGATATTGTACAAGGTCTGGAACAAGCACAAGGTGCAAAAGGCCGTTTGAACTTTATTCAAAAAGCGCCTTACTTATTTATTGATGACACTTATAACGCTAACCCAACCTCTATGCGTGCTGCGGCACAAGTATTACTTCAACAAAATGGCATTAAAGTCATGGTGATGGGGGATATTGGTGAGTTAGGCGATAGCAGTTGGCAAGAACATCACGATTTAGGTCGTGATCTCGCCGAGCTTCCTTTAGACCATATTATTGCAGTTGGGCAGTTTGCCTCAGCTGCTCTCGAAGGTGCAGGCCTTCATTCTAATAAATTGAAAGCATTTCAGACTCAAGCTGATGCGCTTCCATTTTTAATCAATCTAATCCAAACACATCAACCCCAGTCCATGAGTTTCCTGTTTAAAGGTTCTCGCTTTACTCATATGGAAACGTTGATGGCTGATTTGATGGAGAAACTTTAAATGCTGTTATGGTTGTTTGAACACCTTGCGGGCTATCACAGTTCGTTTCAGGTCGTTCGTTATTTAACATTACGTTCTTTACTCAGTGTATTGACTTCACTGACCATTGGTTTGGTTCTCGGACCGATCATGATTCGTAAATTACAAGCGTTAAAATACGGTCAGGCAGTAAGTTCGTTTGCTCCTGAAAATCATGCCAAAAAAATGGGTACACCAACAATGGGCGGGATTTTAATCCTGCTCTCAATTGGTATTAGTACCTTGTTGTGGGCGGATTTATCTAACCCTTATGTTTGGATTGTGCTTGGTGTAATGGTTGTGTTCGGCGCGGTTGGCTGGGCAGATGACTGGATTAAAATTCGCTATAAAGATAATGCTGGATTACCTGCTCGTAAGAAATTCTTCTGGACTTCTATTGCATCACTTGGTGCTGGTATCGCGTTATATTTAATTGCAACTGAACAATCTAATGCAGAACACACAGCAAATATGCTGGATTTATTGATTCCTTTCTTTAAGAATCTTTCAATTCCACTGTCTATTGTTCCTTTAGGTTTGGCATTTATTGTATTCACTTATTTGGTGATTAACGGTGCGTCTAATGCAGTGAACCTAACAGATGGTTTAGATGGTTTAGCGATTATGCCAGTCGTAATGGTTGCTTCTGGTTTAGGTGTATTTGCTTATTTATCTGGTGACATCCGTTTTGCTAATTATTTGCATATTCCATATGTGAAATACACATCAGAACTTGTTGTAATCTGCTCTGCCATGATTGGTGCAGGCTTGGCATTTCTTTGGTATAACGCACACCCTGCGCAAGTTTTCATGGGCGATGTGGGGGCTTTAGCTCTAGGTGCGATGCTTGGAACAATTGCTGTGATGGTACGCCAAGAAATCGTATTTGCGATTATGGGCGGTGTCTTTGTGATGGAAGCGGTATCTGTATTCTTACAAATCGGTTCGTTACGAATGCGGAATAAGCGTGTATTCTTGATGGCGCCATTGCACCATCACTATGAAAAGCAAGGGTGGAAAGAAACCCAAGTTGTTATTCGTTTCTGGATCATTACGATTATACTGGTGGTTTTAGGCTTAATGACCTTAAAATTGCGCTAGAGATTATTTTGGTATCAATATAAAGCCAGTTTCTACTGGCTTTTTTTATTGGAGAGGTAAATGACAAAAGTTGTTGGGCTAGACCAATTATCTGTGATTAATCAAAAAGTGGTTAGTGATGGGCAAGTATTACCTCAAGTCGTACTCAAAGATGGTAGTCAGGTACAAACTGGAACAGTTGCGACTATGCTGTATAACATTGATTTGTATAATGCGGGACAAAGAGGCCAAATTGAAGAGGAATTAAAACTTGCTGTTCCTACTTTAATCAAAATTGGTTTATTTGATTTGTTTGAAATAGATGAATGGATTTCTGGTACAAACCCAGGGCGTACATTTGTTGGAACACAAGCAAAAGTTTATTTACAACAAAAAGAACAAGAGAATAATTAAGTGACTATGCAAAATTTAATGTGCCCTGTCTGTCGTCAACGACTTGAGTTAGTAAGTAAAACATGGCGATGTGAACAGGGCCATAGCTATGATATTGCGAAACAAGGTTATGTGAACCTGCATGTTGTACAGCACAAACATAGTAAAAATCCGGGTGATACACCAGAGTCAGTTGATGCACGTCGTGCTTTTTTACAGGGTGGGTATTATCAACCTTTACAGCAAGCTGTAGTTGATTTGCTTAAGCAACTTAAAGCCAAAGCTGTACTCGATATTGGTTGTGGTGAGGGATATTACACCAGTGCGATGCAACATGTTGTTGAGCAATGTATTGGTGTGGATATTGCTAAAAATGCAGTACAGCGCGCAGCAAAGTTAAACGACAAAGTGACTTGGGTGGTCGGTACAGGCGCAACTTTGCCTGTGATTGATCAAAGTATGGATGTATGCACAAGCCTTTTTAGTCCGATTCCACAGACAGAAATTTTGCGTGTTTTAAAAGATGATGGCTATTTAATTGTGGTGACTCCCGCAACGGAGCATTTATATGCAATGCGTGAAGTACTCTTTGAACAGGTCAATCCACACACCCCACAAAAGTTTGTTGAACAACTGCAAGATCTATTTGAGTTAAAAGAACAGCAAGTTATAGATGCTCCTTTATTACTTGATCAAGAAGCCCTAAAAAACTTAATTGCTATGACGCCTTATGCTTATAAAGCATCCCCAGAGCGCCGTATGCAGTTAGAGCAGCAACCACATTTGCAAGTTACTGCATCTTTTCAAATTTATCTTTTTCAAAAGCGTAATAAAAAAGCCATCTAACGATGGCTTTTTTATATTTACTCAATTTGATTAATCAAATTTTCTAATTCATCTTTGTCACGCTTCGGCGCTGTGCCTTGTGAAGGCTTCATCGCTGGAGGCGCTGCTTTAGACGGAATTACAATTTCCTCACCAGGCAAATCATCAAAGTCATTGTTGGTGTTCGCTTTCGGTTGTGGTGGCGCAGGACGATAGAGTGGGCGTGCGAGTGGTGGTGCAGCACGATAGGTTTTCTTATCACCTACTTCAGTAACACCTGCTTGTTTGTCGCGAGAAATAGGAGCTTGTGCATCTTTTTCTAAACTAACCCAAGCCGCTGGAGTACCTTTAAGGGATTGATCCATAAAGTTAATCCAGATTGGTAATGCTGCAATACCACCATACTCGCGGCGGCCAAGTGTTGTTGGTTGGTCGAAACCGACCCAAGTAATCGCAACTAATTTGCCATTGAAGCCTGCAAACCAAGCATCTTTTGCATCGTTAGTTGTACCTGTTTTACCACCTAAATCACTACGACCGATTTTAAGCGCAGCACGACCTGTACCATGTTCAATTACATCACGTAAGATATTGGCCATATCATAAGCAGAGCTTGATTTTAAAATACGCTGAGCTTGACGATATTGACTGTTGTTTTTATCAGTCTGTTTAAGGTTAAGCTGTTTAGCTGCCTTTTCTTTTTGCTCTAACTCTTTATTGGTCACTTCTACAACTTGATCATCAGGTGTGGTTGCCTGTGCATCTTGAGTTGTTTCAGGGGCATTAATACATGGAATACACGCATACTCTGGTTTAGCTTCGTAAATGACTTTACCGTATGCATCTTCGATGCGTTGAATAAAGTGAGGTTGAACGCGATAACCGCCGTTTGCAAACGATGCATAACCCGTTGCCATTTGAATTGGTAACACTTGAGGTGTACCTAAAGCAATGGTGTAGTTACGTGGAATTTGGTCTTCTTGTAAACCAAAATCCATAAATAATTGACGAGTACGTTCAATCCCTACAGTTTGTAGAAGTCTTACAGATACAGTATTACGCGACAAGTACAAAGCTCGGCGTAATGGAATCATACCTAAGTAACGACCATCAGAGTTCTTCGGTGTCCATTTGCCAATGGTAATAGGGCTATCGTTGACCATGCTATAAGGGGTCATACCACGCTCTAACGCTAACGCATAGAGGAATGGTTTGATTGTAGAACCCGGCTGACGCCAGCCTTGTAAAGCACGGTTGAATTTTGATTGATAGAAGTTATAACCACCCACAATTGCTTCAATTGAGCCATCATTTGGATTAATTGCAATGAGCTGTCCCTGAACTTTTGGAACTTGGACTAAAGACCATGCAGTTTTAGCGTCATTTGGACGTAAACGTACAATATCTTTTACTTTTACAATTTGAGATGCGCGCGAAGGTGCGGGACCTACGCTATTTGCATTGCGATAGGGATGGGCCCATGACATGCCAGACCATTGCACAGTGACTGTTGAACCATCTTGCATTAAGGCTTCAAAAGAACTGCTATTGACCTTAGTCACTTCTGCTGGATAGGTATTGGCATAGGCTCTAAATTCACTTAAAGGCTTATCGTGAGCTTCAGCACCACGCCAGCCATGACGACGGTCATAAGCTTCAAGCCCATCTTGTACAGATTTTTCTGCAATCGCCTGACGTTTGGCATTAATTGTGGTGTAAACCTTATAGCCTGAGTCAATTGCTTGTTCGCCAAAATGTTTTACAAGCTCTGAACGAACCATTTCACCTGCATATGGATGAATATTATTTAGATCACGGTTCGGCATGCTTAAATTAATCGGTTCAGCAACAGCTTTTTGATATTGTGCTTGAGTAATATAACCGAGCTGTAACATACGGCCTAAAATCCAGTTACGGCGTTCAAGAGCACGCTCAGGGTTAACCACTGGATTATATTTAGATGGTGCTTTTGGTAAGCCGGCAATCATCGCCATTTGGGCAATGCTAAGCTCATTAATACTCTTGTTGTAGTAAATTTTTGCAGCAGCTGCGATACCGTATGCATTTTTACCTAAGAAAATCTTATTTACATAAAGACTTAAGATGTCTTCTTTAGATAAATTCTGCTCAATTTTTCGAGCTAAAAAGATTTCTGTTAGCTTACGTTTTAAGGTTCTTTCTGGGCTTAAATAATAGTTTTTTGCCACCTGCATTGTGATAGTCGAACCACCAGTTTGCACATCAGAACCAGTCACGCTTTCACTTAGCGCACGGCCTAAACCTTTAAAGCTAATACCGCTATGCTCAAAGAAAGATGAATCTTCTGCGGCTAGGAATGCATGAATAAAAGCAGGAGGAATTTGTTTGTATTCAACCGGAATAGAAAGTTTACCACCGTACTCAGCAATAAGTTGATTGTCAGCTGTATAGACTTGCAGTGGTTTTAAAAGCGGTGCTTTCTTTAATGAACTCATTTCCGGAAGGGTTGGGGCAATATAGAGATACATGCCATAAAATCCCATCGGAAGTGAGACTAAGATAATAATAATGATCAAAAAAATTGGACGCACGAAGCCCAAACTGGATAGCTTTTTCATGATAAGTAAGCTTTAATAAGATCGAATACAAACTAATTGTGGTCAGTATAGCCTTTAGACATGCGGATTGTTAGATGAGATATTGTATCCGTGTAAAAATAAAGACCGAGATTATTGGTTTGTAATTTTTTTTGGGGATAAAAAAATAATAGGACAATAGTGTGCTCAGGTTATATCGTAAACCTAATAAGGGGTTAATGGGCGTCGATATTAGTTCGACTTCTGTTAAGTTGTTAGAGCTCTCTGTCAAGAACGGTAAATATTGGGTAGAAAGCTATGCTTTGATGCCTTTACCTGAAAACAGTGTAGTTGAAAAAAATATCTTAAATCCAGAAGCAGTAGCGGAAGCTTTGGAAAGGGCGATGAGTTTAGCAAATCCCCAGACCAGTAATGCTGCAATTGCTGTTCCGACCTCGACGGTGATTCATAAAACCATCGAAATGGATGCAGATATGAGCGACGACGAACGTGAAGTTCAGATTCGCGTTGATGCGGAGCAGTATATACCGTTCCCGTTGGATGAGGTGAGCCTTGATTTTGAGGTTTTGCCTGATCGCCTTGCGAATCCCAATCGTGTAAATGTACTTTTGGTTGCAACAAGAACTGAAAACGTTGAAACACGTGTTGAAGTCCTTGAATTGGCAGATTTAAATCCTAAATTGGCTGATGTCGAAAGTTATGCTGTTGAGCGCGCTTTTAGTGTGTTTGCTGATAGCTTACCCATGGGTGCAAATACCATAGGGATTTTAGATATTGGTCATACTATGACAACACTATCTGTCATGCAAAATGGCAAAATTATTTATACCCGAGAACAAGTTTTCGGTGGTAAACAACTCACGCTTGAAATTCAAAGTCGTTATGGTTTGTCGTTAGAAGAAGCGAGTCGAGCAAAAAAAGATCGCTCTTTACCTGATGACTATGACATCGAAGTTCTAGAGCCATTTTTAGATGCTGTGGTTCAGCAAGCAGCGCGCTCATTACAATTTTTCTTCTCTTCATCTCAGTTTAACGAAATAGACCATATTTTACTGGCAGGCGGCAATGCCAATATTCCGGGCCTTGCGAAGCTTTTACAGCAAAAATTAGGTTATCGTGTCACTATTGCTAACCCGTTTTTACAAATGGGTTTTTCTCCTCAAGTCGATGTTCAAAAAATTGAAAATGATGCTTCATCTTTAATGGTGGCATGTGGCTTGGCTTTAAGGAGTTTTAATTAATGGCAACAATTAATTTACTGCCTTGGCGCGAAGCGCTGAGGGAGCAACGAAAAAAACAATTTATAACTTTATGCTTTGGGGTAGTCGTTTTAGGAATTACAACCGTATTTGGGGGATGGTTTTATTTTGATCAAAAATTAAATGATCAAGAACAGGCAAATCAACTGATTACAAGTACCAATCAAAACCTCGATCAACAATTAAAAGCATTAAACGGTTTACAAGAACAGCGCGATGCCATCATTGAGCGTATGAAGTTGATTCAGGGTTTACAAAGCCAACGCCCAGTAGTCGTAAGACTGGTTGATGAACTTGTTCGAGTTACACCACCAGCAATGTATCTCACTAAGTTTAGCCGAACTGGGGATAAATTTACGATTGAAGGTAAAGCGGAAAGTCCAAATACAGTTGCTGAATTACTTCGTAATCTTGAAGCATCGCCTTGGTATCGTAATGCATTTATGAACTCTTTTTTGGCTACTGAAGAGAAAAAAGATAAGACTGCGAGTTCTCTTCTTCCTAGGGTAGAAGACCACTACGGTAGTTTTGTTGTGACTGTCGATTTGGGGGAAATGGGCGTGACCACAACTGATGATGCTGATAAACCATCCGTAGATAAAAGTGCGGGGGCAGCCAAATGAGTCAAGATGAACTTCAAGAATTGGCATTAGAACAATCAACTGTAAAGAAAAAGAAATTTAATTTCGATAAATTCCTTCAGCAATTTAATACGCTTGATATGAACAACTATGGTAGTTGGCCAATATCTGTAAAAATTACATGCTGGATTTTTATTTTCTTTGCCGTATTGGCTTTGGGTTATTTCGTTGTGATTCAGCCAAAATTACAAGCTATTGATAATGCTCAAGCGCAAGAAAGTAATTTATTAAATGAATTTCGAGAAAAAGATTCGAAATTACGTAACTTACAGCAGTACCAAGCGCAGCTTCAAGAAATGCAGGCAAATTTCAATCAGCAATTAGAGCAGTTGCCAAAAGAAACAGAGATTCCTAGTTTAGTTGAAGATATCAACTTAACAGGCGTTAATTCTGGATTGAAATTTAAGAATATCCGTCTAGAAAATGAAGTAAAACAGGAAATCTTTATTGAGCAACCGATTGCCATAGAGGCAACTGGCGATTATCACGCCTTTGGTGCTTTCGTAAGTAGTATCGCTGCTTTACCACGTATTGTGACCATGCATGATTTTGTTGTGGAAGCTGCTCCTGATAAAGACAGTAAATCAGATATTCCTGTACTAAATTACTCTATTAAAGCGAAAACGTATCGCTATGTAGAAGTAACAGACGCACCGGCAAAACCGGCCAAGGCGCCAGCATCACCTGCTCCAACGAGCACTAATGCTCAGCCGAAATAGGAGAGTTATGATGAAAATTAAGAAAATTACTCTTTGTATTTTGGCTTGTGCTGCTCTTGTGGGATGTGATTCACGCATTGATGCTGTTAATCAACAAATGGCAAATATCCGGAATCAACCACCGTTGCCTATTGAGCCGGCTCCGATTTTTACGCCAGTGCCACAATTTAATTATGCAGCGCATCAATTAAAAAGCCCATTTATGCCAAGTTCTCTTGCTGCTGAACTTAAAATTATGGCGGGGAAACGGGTTTATCCGAATTTCTCACGTGCTCCTCAGCCATTAGAAAGTTATGCACTTGAAGCTTTAAATATGAAGGGAAGCATGCGTAATAATAGTGGCCAAATATTGGCTCTTATTCAGACACCAGATCATCAAGTTGAACGAGTGCAAGTGGGTAATTATATGGGTATGAATCAAGGCCGTATTACCCATATTAGTCCGACCCAAATTGATCTGGTCGAGATCGTACCAGATGGTCGAGAAGGCTATGTTGAGAGACCGAGAACATTGGTCCTGATTGGGCCTGCACCCTAAGACCTAGGGAATAACAACGAAAAAGTATTTTTAAAGATTATTTAATTGGGGATGGTCAGACAATGAATCAGGTATTCCGTCAGTTTTCTATGGGGGCTGTAGCGATTGCAATTATGCAGGCTGCATCTGCACAGGTCAGCATGACCAATATTGTACCAATGCAAATTGCAGGTCAGGGCACAGAAATTAGAGTTATGTTTAATGGCTTGCCACCACAACCACAAGCTTATCAACTTGAAAATCCTTCGCGTTTAATTCTGGATTTTGATAAGACACAGCAAGGTTTTAAACAATCTAAAATTGCTGTTACAACCAATGAAGCAAGTTCAGTTGATATCACCTCAGATGACCAGCGCTCACGTTTGACTGTAAATCTAAAGGATGCCGGTGCATTTACAACGCGTGTAGAAGGCAATACCTTTATTTTAAAAATCAATTCGGTTCAAACCAGTAACAAGCCTATACCAGTTGCTCAAGTACAGCCACAAGGCGTTTCAAATATTGGTTTTCAACGCGGTAGTCAGGGTGAGGGATTAGTTGTTGTAGACCTTTTAGGAAGTAATACTCCTGTAGATGTTCAACAGCAAGGCAGTAAAGTTGTTATAAAAACTTTAGGCACGAAAATTCCTACACATTTAGCGCGCCGTTTAAATGTGAATGATTTTGCGACTCCCGTTTCAAGTGTTGATGCTTATAATGATAAAGGCACGGGTGTGATTACGATTCAGTCATCTGGTAGCTATGAATATATGGCATATCAGGCTGAAAATAAGTTAACAATCAGTCTTAAGCGCCCACAAGATAAGAATGTAACATCTTTATATAAAACACCAAATTACTCTGGGAATAAACTTTCACTAGACTTTCAAGATATTGAAGTGCGCCGTGTTTTACAGTTACTTGCTGATTTTACAGGCATTAATATGGTGGCGGCTGATAGTGTGCAGGGTAATATCACATTACGTTTAAAAGATGTACCTTGGGATCAAGCACTCGATATTATTTTAAAAACTAAGAATCTTGATAAACGCCGTAATGGAAATGTGATCTGGATTGCTCCAGTTGCGGAGTTAATTAAAGCAGAGGATGATCAGGCAAAAGCTTTAGCACAAACTATTAAGTTGGCACCGATCCAAACAGATTATATCCGTATGAGTTATGCGAAAGCTGTTGATGTACTTAAGTTAATCGAAGATTCTCGTGATGCAAAAGGGGCAGCTGCAAACCGTACTACCAATTCAGATGCTCTTGCTTTAGAAAGTTTGTTAAGCTCTCGTGGTAGCGCGGTTGCTGATACACGCACTAATACCTTGATTGTAAATGATACAGCACAAAATATTGATAAAGTTCGTAAAATGATTGAGTTGCTTGATGTACAAGTCAAACAGGTTATGGTTGAGGCACGTATTGTTAGAGCTTCTACCTCATTTACAAAAGAACTTGGGGTAAAGTGGGGTATTCTTTCGCAAGGTATTACCAATAATAAAAATTTATTGGTTGGTGGTAGTGAAACAACCTTGTGGAACTTACGTGACCCTAAAAAAGATGAAACTACTGGGGGGTATAAGTATACGATTGAGCGTCCAGACAACTTAAACGTAGATTTAGGCGTGTCTAATCCAGCGGGAAGTATTGCCTTTGGTCTCATTAGTATGTCTGACTTTATGTTGGATCTAGAGCTTTCGGCTTTACAGGCTGATGGCTATGGTGAAGTTATTTCGACTCCAAAAGTGATGACTGCTGATAAGCAAACTGCGAAAGTTGCTACGGGTCAACAAGTTCCTTATCTAATGACAACCACTTCTGGTGCTGGTTCTACAGCAACGACATCATTTAAAGATGCGCTCTTAAGTCTTGATGTTACACCAAGCATTACACCTGATGGTAAGATTCAAATGAAATTAGATATTTCTAAGGACTCTGTAGCGGGTGAAGCACCGAATGGTGAATTAATTCTGAATAAGAATAATATTAATACCAATGTGCTAGTTGATAATGGAGAAACCGTCATTTTAGGTGGTGTATTTGAGCAAACAACGACGAACACCCAAACTAAAGTTCCTTTCTTTGGTGATATTCCTTTAGTCGGTCGTTTATTTAGAAAAGATGTAAAGTCTGATGATAAACAAGAGTTATTGATTTTCGTAACACCACGAATTGTTAATGACACTTTAGCGAGAAATCATTAATATATTTTTTAATGAAAGCAATTGAAATAGGTGGCGCCTTGCCAAGCAAAGCGTTTGAAACCCTACCAAATATTTATTTGGTAGGGCCCATGGGGGCAGGAAAAACAACCGTTGGACGTCATTTAGCAGAACTATTAGGGCGTGAATTTTTAGATAGTGATCATGAAATTGAGCGCAAGACAGGGGCGACTATTCCTTGGATTTTTGAAAAAGAAGGAGAAGTGGGGTTCCGTACTCGTGAAACAGTGGTTTTAAATGAGCTGACTTCACGTAGAGCATTGGTGTTAGCAACTGGTGGTGGCGCAATTACTCAAGCACCTAACCGAGAATTTTTAAAACAACGTGGAATCGTTGTTTATCTTTATACTCCTGTTGAATTACAACTACAAAGAACTTATCGCGATAAAAACAGACCTTTATTACAAGTTGAAAATCCTGAACAGAAATTACGGGATTTATTAAAGATCAGAGATCCTTTATATCGTGAAGTTGCACACTATACGATTGAAACTAATCAAGGTGCTGCACGTGATCTTGCACAAAAGATTTTGCAACTTATTCTATCGAACAAGTTAAAATAGACGAACTGACTAGTGGTTTTATAAATTCATGCAAACTTTACATGTTGAATTAGGCGAACGCCGTTATCCTATTTTTATTGGTAGTCAACTTGACCCGAAACAACTATTAGAACCTTATATTCATGGTCAACAGGTCATGATAGTAAGCAATGTTACGGTTGCACCTTTATATTTAAGCCATTATCAAGATGCTTTAAAAAGTTTAGGTAAAACGGTTGCAACATGTATTTTGCCTGATGGTGAAAAATACAAAGATATTCAGCATTTAAATTTGATTTTTGATGCATTACTTGAAGCAGGTTTTAATCGTGATTGTACGGTTTTAGCTTTAGGTGGTGGTGTGATTGGAGATATGGCTGGTTTTGCTTCCGCTTGTTTCCAGCGTGGCGTTTATTTTGTCCAAGTGCCAACCACATTACTTTCACAAGTAGACTCAAGTGTTGGTGGAAAAACAGGCATTAACCATCCACTTGGCAAAAATATGTTAGGTGCTTTTCAGCAACCACAAGTCGTTTTAGCTGACATGGCACAATTAAAGACATTGCCAGAACGTGAACTGTCAGCTGGTTTAGCCGAAGTCATTAAATATGCACTTTTAGGTGATGTCGATTTCTTGGTTTGGCTTGAAGAAAACATGGATGGGTTGGTTGCAGGAGATGCTGACCTACTTGCTGAAGCAGTTTATCGTTCATGTGCTCATAAAGCGCGTATTGTGGCGAATGATGAAAAAGAGCAAGGTGAGCGTGCTTTACTAAATTTAGGTCATACGTTCGGTCATGCGATTGAGTCATATCTGGGTTATGGTACATGGTTGCATGGTGAAGCTGTAGCAACAGGTATGGTCATGGCGGCAGACTTATCACAGCGTTTGGGCTGGATCTCAAATGATGATTTAGCTCGTACAAAAAAAATCATTCAACGTGCTAATTTGCCGATATCATGTCCACAAATTCCATTGGATGATTTCCTTGGATATATGGCTCATGACAAAAAAGTTCTGAATGGGCAATTACGTTTGGTGTTGTTAAAGCAACTTGGACAAGCTGTAATTACTAAAGACTTTGATGTCGAATTGATGAAACAGGCTATTTTGGCAAATCAACACGGATAACAAATAAGGTAAAGCATGACTGTATCACGTACACTTTGGCAGAATGTTCAACAATATATCTGGTTGGTTGGTGGTATTGCCTGCTTATTCCTCGCGTTTATTTTTTGGGTCATTACCGATAGCAAAAAACTGGTTGAAGTTGAAAAGTCCGCTGATTCTGAAGCACCTGTACAAATTCAACCAGAAAAAGTTGCGACTACACCTAATTTGGGTGCTTTGGCTGACGAAGTGCGTCCACTCGATTTGACTACACGCACTGTTGCTGCTTCGGGTGAGCATGAGCCTGAATTTCGTGGTACCAAATTTATTAATGAAAATAAAAAACAATGGACGCTTGAACTGTTCCGTGCCTCTGATGAAGACATCATTAAAAACTTTTTAAAGAATCGTACCGATCGTAATAAATTTATTTATTTCCGCTTAAGTGGGGAACAGCAAGCAGAACAGTACGTGTTAGTTTATGGGATATATAAACGTTCAGAAGATGCGGTTCAACAATTAACACAAATTAATCTCCATTTACCTGAGTCAGTTAAACCTCAGCCACAGCAGTTCTCAAGTTATGCCTCATTGGTAAATGACTTGGGGGCAGATGAGATGAAAGGGGGTAATAATCAGCTTTATGAAGTTAGATTGCGCCCAGCAGCTTTGCCTACCATTGATGAGTCTTTATTAATGTCAGGCACTAGCGGCGCTATAAATGCTCAGCCGAAAGCACCTGCAACTAATTCAGCTACAAAAACGACAATTGTTCGCCGTGATGCACAAGGAAATGTGGTTGATGTGCAGCAATCAAATTCTAATATTGATCAACCTAATAAGCCGAATCAAACTCGTACAAATGACAATCAACCAAAAAATGCTACAAATGAGGGCACAAAAGGAAACTAAACCAACCAATTTTCTGCGCAAAAATGGTGCAATGTGAGGTTGTGATAATATTTTTTGATCATATTTGGTGCATATTTGGTCATTTTTCTAGGTGATAACGCGAATAAAACAAATATATTTCTAATAATTATAAAGGTTTAATCCAATTTTTTTAGGTTGGCATAGTTTTTGCTTTATTGTTGTGCTTATTAATGTGCTGCAAACTATTTTAGCCCTCTAAGAAGTGAATTCTATGCAGAGTCGTGGGGTCGAACTGCTTTAAAAGAGTGCGAAATAAGTCAAAACATTTTTCTAGCAAAAACCAGTGTACGCAATTATTGAACAGCGTATATTGGCTTATCCGCCCAAAATTTTTTTTTGCGAAACATTGAGCTAACCATCATCCGTAGGCACTATCGCAAAGAGAAGTTGTTTGTTTGACGCTCGAAAGAGCCTTATTGAAAGAAGGGTACGCTATGCACATGCCATCGCCTAATACTGTAGCTCCCGCTCAAGGTTTATACCAGCCTGATGAGTTTAAGGATAACTGTGGTTTTGGACTGATCGCCCATATGAAGGGTGAATCAAGTCATCATCTAGTAGAAACCGCGATTCACAGTTTAAGTTGCATGACGCACCGTGGTGGTATTGCCGCAGATGGCAAGACGGGAGATGGTTGCGGCTTATTATTGGCGATGCCAAAGCAATTTTTCCGTGATGAAGCAAAAAAACTGAGTGACATTACACTAAGTGAAATTTTTGCTGTGGGTACGGTATTTTTAAATATTGATCCAGCATTAGCACAGCACTCTAAAAATATTTTAACAAAAGAAATCGAGTCAGAAGGTTTACGTGTACTCGCTTGGCGTATTGTCCCTACAAACAACGATGCATTAGGTGAGATTGCGCTTCAATCTTTACCTGCTTTTGAACAAGTTATTGTCAACTGTCCAATGGGTGTAACAGAGGTTGAGTTCAACCGTAAGTTATTCTTGGCACGTCGTCGTGCGGAACAACAACTTCAAAATGATCCGCTATTTTATGTGACTACGCTTTGTTCGACAGTGATTAGCTATAAAGGCTTAATGATGCCTGCTGCCATTGCTGAGTTTTATACTGACTTGGCTGATGAGCGTTTAAAATCACATATTGTGGTATTCCACCAACGTTTCTCTACAAATACCTTACCGCGTTGGCCTTTGGCACAGCCATTCCGTTATCTTGCGCATAATGGTGAAATTAATACCATTACGGCAAACCGTAACTGGGCATTGGCGCGTACTCCTAAATTTGAAAACCCATTATTACCTGGTCTTACTGAGCTTAACCCGATTGTAAACCGTACGGGTTCTGACTCTTCAAGCTTGGATAACATGCTTGAGATCTTGGTCGGTGGCGGTATGGATTTATTCCGTGCCTTACGTATGCTTGTACCGCCAGCTTGGCAAAACGTAGAAACTTTAGATGCAGACTTACGTGCATTTTATGAGTTTAACTCTAAGCATATGGAAGCTTGGGATGGTCCAGCTGGTCTTGTTATTCAAGATGGTCGTCATGCAATCTGTATGCTTGACCGTAATGGCTTGCGTCCTGCGCGCTGGGTGATCACCAAAAATGATTACATTACTTTGGCATCTGAAATTGGTGTGTGGGGTTATGAGCCTGAAGATGTAGTGTCTAAAGGTCGTGTAGGCCCGGGCCAAATTTTGGTAGTCGATACCTTAACAGGTAAAGTCCTTGATACTAAAGATGTGAGTACTCATCTGAAAAACATGCGTCCGTACCGTGAATGGTTACGTGATCATGCGATTCGTTTAAATGCAAATCCAGAACTTGAAGAACAATTGGTTGATAAGGGTTTAACTGGCGATGCTTTAAAAGCAGCTCAAAAAATGTTTATGGTGACATTTGAAGAGCGCGATCAGTTATTACGTCCAATTGCTGAAAGTGGTCAGGAAGCTGTTGGTTCGATGGGTGATGATACGCCAATGGCTGTATTGTCTCGTCAAGTACGCCATGTGACAGACTATTTCCGTCAACAGTTTGCTCAAGTGACCAACCCACCAATTGACCCACTGCGTGAGTCAATTGTCATGTCGCTCGAAACCTGTTTAGGTCGTGAGCAGAATGTATTTGAGCAAGGCCCTGAGCATGCTGATCGTATCATCATCTCTAGCCCTGTTTTGTCAAATTCAAAAATGCAGCAAATCCGTAGCATTGAGCGCCCGGGTTATGAAGCAGTTGATATTGATTTGAACTATGCGGAAACAGAAGGTTTACAGGCGGCAATTACCCGTATTTGTGAAGAATCTGCACAAGCTGTTCGTGATGGTAAAACTTTAATTGTTTTAACAGATAAAAATATTCGTCAAGGTTACTTACCTGCAAACGCTGCACTCGCAACTGGCGCGGTACACCATTACCTCATCAAAACTGGTTTACGTACTGATGCAAACATCATGGTTGAAACTGGTTTTGCACGTGATCCGCACCAGTTTGCGGTGTTACTCGGTTTTGGTGCTACAGCAGTTTATCCATATCTTGCATATGACGTAATCAACGACTTGATTGCTAAGGGTGAGCTTTTAGGTGATCCAATCCATGCGCAAGCAAACTTCCGTAAAGGTATTGAAAAAGGCTTACTAAAAGTTCTTTCAAAAATGGGTATCTCTACCGTTGCTTCTTACCGTGGTGGTCAGCTTTTTGAAGCAGTAGGTTTATCTTCTGAAGTGGTAGATCAGTGTTTCTTAGGTGTCCCAAGTCGTATTCAGGGTGCTACATTTGTTGACCTTGAAAAAGACCAGAAAAAATTAGCAGCAACAGCTTGGTCAAATCGTAAACCAATTGATCAAGGTGGTTTACTTAAATTCGTATTTGATAAAGAGTACCATGCGTTCAACCCAGATGTGATTAACTCGCTACACAAAGCAGTCCGCTCTGGTAAATACGAAGACTTTAAAGAATATGCGGAGTTGGTAAATAACCGTCCGGTCGCGACAATTCGTGACTTATTTAAGTTGAAAACAACCAATCCGATTCCAGTTGAACAAGTTGAATCTGTTGAAGATATCTTGCCACGTTTCGACTCGGCAGGGATGTCTTTAGGTGCGCTTTCACCAGAAGCTCATGAAGCGATTGCGATTGCGATGAACACGATTGGTGGTCGTTCAAACTCGGGTGAGGGCGGTGAGGATCCTGCGCGTTACGGCACAATTCGTAACTCGAAAATTAAGCAAATTGCATCTGGTCGTTTTGGTGTGACGCCTGCTTACTTAACTTCTGCTGAAGTGCTACAAATTAAAGTCGCTCAAGGTGCGAAACCAGGTGAGGGTGGTCAGTTACCGGGCGGTAAAGTAAATGGCTTAATCGCACGTTTGCGTTACTCGGTACCGGGTGTAACACTTATTTCACCTCCTCCACACCATGACATTTACTCAATTGAAGATTTGTCTCAACTTATCTTTGATTTGAAACAAGTTAACCCTAAAGCCATGGTATCTGTGAAGTTGGTATCTGAACCGGGTGTAGGAACAATTGCAGCAGGTGTTGCAAAAGCCTATGCAGACTTCATTACCATTTCTGGTTATGACGGTGGTACAGCAGCATCTCCACTTTCATCAATTCACCATGCGGGTTCTCCATGGGAATTGGGTCTTAGCGAGGCGCATCAAGCACTTCGTGTAAATGACTTGCGTGGCAAAGTGCGTGTACAAACTGACGGCGGTTTAAAAACTGGTCTTGATGTGATCAAGGCAGCAATTTTAGGTGCTGAAAGCTTTGGCTTTGGTTCAACACCGATGATCGCTTTAGGTTGTAAATACCTCCGTATTTGTCACTTAAATAACTGTGCGACCGGTGTTGCAACTCAACAAGATCATTTACGTCAAGAACACTATATTGGCGAGCCAGAAATGCTCATCAACTTCTTCCACTTTATTGCGGAAGAAACGCGTGAATGGTTAGCGGCATTAGGTGTTTCATCACTGAAAGACTTAATTGGTCGTGTTGATTTACTTGAAGTGTTGCCGGGTGAAACTGAAAAACATGCTCACCTTGATTTAAGTGCACTGTTAACTTCACATCCTTCTGCTGAAGGTAAAGCGCAGTACTGTGAAGTACAAGGTAATGCACCATTTGATAAAGGCGTATTAGCTGAGAAAATGGTTGCTGAAATGCTTCCTGCAATTGAGTCAAGTGCAGGTGGCCAGTTCAACTTTAATGTCGTGAACTGTGACCGTTCGATCGGTGCTCGTGTGTCAGGTGAAATTGCTCGTCGCTATGGTAACTTAGGCATGGAAGCACATCCGGTTGTCATGAACTTAATAGGTACAGCGGGTCAATCACTTGGTGTATGGAATGCTGGTGGTTTACACATCCGTCTTGAAGGTGATGCAAACGACTACGTAGGTAAAGGTATGGCGGGTGGTCGTATTTCGATTTTCCCACCACAAGGTTCACCTTTCCAAACACAAAATACAGCAATTATTGGTAATACGTGTTTGTATGGTGCAACTGGCGGTAAGCTTTTTGCAGCAGGTACAGCAGGTGAGCGTTTTGCAGTTCGTAACTCTGGCGCATTTGCTGTAATCGAAGGTGCAGGTGATCACTGCTGTGAATATATGACAGGTGGTGTGGTGACCGTACTTGGTAAAGTAGGCCATAACTTCGGTGCAGGCATGACTGGTGGTTTTGCCTATGTACTTGACCTTGATAATGACTTCGTAGATTACTATAACCACGAATTGATTGATTTAAATCGTATTTCAACAGAATCTATGGAAGATCATAAAGAGTTCTTGTTGCGTATTATCGATGAGCACATCAAAGAAACTGGTAGTGCTTGGGCTTATAAAATCCGCAATGAGTTCGATTTCTACAGCCGTAAATTCTGGCTTGTAAAACCAAAAGCTGCTAACTTGCAATCACTTTTGAAAACAACACAAGCTGACCCACAATAATTCCACGACTGCAAAGACATAGGCAGGTGCGGGCAACAAGGAAATCCGCGCCTACCCACGGAGAGAGACATGGCAGAACGCCTAAATAATGACTTTCAATTTCTGGATGTACCACGTCAAGATCCAGAGAAAAAAGATATTACTGTCCGCAAAGCAGAATTTGTGGAAATTTATAAACCTTTTACATCGGAAACGGTCACTAATCAGACTCACCGTTGTTTAGGCTGTGGTAACCCTTATTGTGAATGGAAATGTCCTGTACATAACTACATTCCTAACTGGTTGAAACTCATCGCTGAAGGCCAAATTTTCCAAGCTGCTGAGCTTTGTCATCAAACGAACACACTACCTGAGGTATGTGGTCGCGTATGCCCACAAGACCGTTTATGTGAAGGTGCTTGTACTTTAAATGATGGTTTTGGTGCAGTAACGATCGGTAATGCTGAAAAATATATCAATGATACAGCCTTTGCTTTGGGCTGGCGTCCAGATATGTCAGGCGTAAAATGGACTGACAAAAAAGTTGCAATCATTGGTGCTGGTCCAGCGGGTTTAGGCTGTGCGGATATTCTAGCTCGTGGTGGTGTTAAACCGGTTGTATTCGATAAGCGTCCTGAAATTGGTGGTTTACTTACATTCGGTATTCCAGAATTTAAAATGGAAAAAGATGTCATGAAACGCCGTCGTGAAATTTTCACGGGTATGGGCATCGAATTCCGTTTAAATACTGAAATTGGTAAAGACATCACTATTGATGAATTACTTGCAGAATATGATGCAGTGTTCATGGGTATGGGAACTTATACCTACATGAAAGGTGGTTTCCCAGGTGAAGATCTTGATGGCGTTTATGACGCGCTTGATTTCTTAATCTCTAACGTGAACCGTTGCCAAGGTTGGGAAAAAGACCCAAGTGAATACATCAGCTTAGATAGTAAAAAAGTTATTGTTCTTGGTGGTGGTGATACTGCAATGGACTGTAACCGTACTTCACTACGTCAAGGTGCTCACGATGTTACTTGTGCATACCGCCGTGATGAAAGCAATATGCCGGGTTCTGCACGCGAAGTAAAAAATGCGTATGAAGAAGGCGTAAAATTCTTGTTTAACCGTCAGCCGATCGAAATTGTTGGTGAAAACGGCAAAGTGACAGGCGTCAAAGTAGTAACGACACAAATGGGTGAACCAGATAGTCGTGGCCGTCGTAGCCCTGAGCCAATTCCGGGTTCTGAAGAAGTATTGCCAGCTGATGCAGTTTTACTAGCTTTCGGTTTCCGTCCAAGTCCTGCGGATTGGTTTGGTAATGCGAATATTAATCTTGATGGTTCAGGCCGTGTTGTTGCGCCTGAAAAGCAAGAATTCAAATTCCAGACATCAAACCCAAAAATCTTTGCGGGTGGCGATATGGTGCGTGGTTCAGATCTTGTGGTTACTGCGATCTGGGAAGGTCGCCAAGCTGCTGAAGGCATTTTGGATTACCTCGGTGTTTAATTTAAAAATCACTTCTTAAGTTTTTAATAAAGCCTGCGACATGCAGGCTTTATTTTTTCCACTCATCAGTTTGATGCTTTTGGCATATACAATAAGCTTTTTTGCCCTTTTTGACTGTATAAGCCCACGACATACTCAAAGCTTCCTTCTTCAATACAATAGGTGTTGAGTATGAACATCGCAGGTATGACGTCAGAAAAATCATATTTAAATCGTCGAAAAGCATTGGGTATTACAGTACGTCGCCTTGAGTTTAATCCTCAGGCAATTAAGCGCTATTATTTTGCAAATTCACCTTTGATGTCTCATTTTTTAACTGCACTTTCTTCAACATTTCCTGTAGGGGAGCAGTTTTTTGTAAATAGTGTGCGTAATGTACGTGATAAAGTTTCCGACCCTCAATTACAGGCACAGATTGCAGCTTTTATTGGGCAAGAGGCTATGCACTCGAAAGCCCATAGTGAGTTTAATGAAGCTTGGCGCCGTGATGACTACAATCTGGATCGTTTTCAGGCTTGGTTAGATGAGCGTGATAAATATTTAAGAACGATTTCGCCTAAATTACAGCTGGCCCTTACCTGCGCATTTGAGCATTTTACCGCTTTGCTAGGAGGGTATATTTTACAGCATCCCGAATTATTAAAAACTCTGGATCAAGATGCTTTAAAACTTTGGGTCTGGCATGCAATTGAAGAAATTGAACATCGTTCAGTTGCATTTGATGTCTATCAACACGTATATGGTGATGACCGTATTCGCCGTTTACTCATGCGTAGTGTTACTACAGGCTTCGCAAGCCTTGCTTTTTATGGAACGACAAGATTATTTTGGCAAGATAAATGGAGGAGCTTGCCTAAATTGGGAGGAAATATATCTGGTTTATATTTGCTTATTAAAATGCTTGTTCAGCTGGCTCCCGAATACTTTACCTATTACAAAAAAGACTTTCATCCCAGCCAAAAAGATTATGGGCATATGGTCGATTACTGGAAAAGTTATTTAGCAGATGAATATCAAATGGCAAGTTTCCAAGAGGAAAAAGCCCAAAGGCTAAGCTAAGTAAAAAACCGGATTTTAAGATCCGGTTTTTTTAAATCTATAAAATAAAAGCAACACAATAATGCCAAATTCATCATACAATCGGGTCAAGAGGTTAAAAATATAAAGAAAAACTTGAGGATAATGTGACGATGAAAACGTTGAAACAATTAGCGATCGCGACGACACTTGCCAGTACCTTACTATTTTCTGGGTGCGGCTATAATACTTTGCAAGTTAAAGATGAGGCTGTAACAGCAGCTTGGTCTGAAGTACAAAACCAATATCAACGTCGATCAGATTTAGTACCAAATCTTGTGAATGTAGTAAAAGGCTATGCGAAGCATGAAGAACAGGTATTAACTGAAGTGACCCAAGCACGTTCAAATGTTGCTGGTTTAAAGGTTGATAAAGAAGTTTTAGAAGATCCTGCATTACTTGAAAAATACCAACAGGCACAAAGCCAGTTAACTGGGGCGTTATCTCGTCTTATTGCAGTCTCAGAAAATTATCCAGATTTGAAAGCCAATACTCAGTTCCAGGAACTACAAGTTCAGCTTGAGGGTACAGAAAACCGTATTGCAGTCGCACGTAATCGTTATATTACAACGGTACAAGACTATAATGCTTATGTACGTCAGTTCCCGCAAGCAGTGACTGCAAAAGTGATTGGTATGCATCCAAAAGCCAATTTCTCTGCCGAAGCATCGGCTCAACAGGCTCCAAAAGTTTCTTTTGATTAATCTGAATCAAGGGAGTGCCGCATGAGAAATACTATATTGCTTCAGTCTAAGCAAATTAGGGTATTTGTTATTACCTTAATTCTGCTCTGCTGCGGTGTTCTGTTTCAGAATGCGGCTTGGAGTGAGAATAACATTGCCACTGCTACAGATGAAACCGATACGGTAGTCGCTGGTAAAATTATTCAACAGCAGCAAGCTCAAGCATCGAAGCCTAAAGTAAATGAACAGGCTGCTTCGGGTGCCGCCCCTCAAGCTCAGGTTGCGAGTGATATGGCTGATGGTGAATCAATTCGTGGTTTGCCTACACTAAATCAACCTGTGATTGATCAAGCTAATATTTTGAGTGAGGCTGAAAAGCAGCAGCTTAATCAGAAAATTTTAAATCTATACCAACAAGGTAAGGCGCAAATAGGTATTGTGATTGTGCCAACTACTGGTCAAGAAGATATCTTTGATTATGCCTTGCGGGTAGGCGAAAAGTGGCAACTTGGTTCGAGTAAAAGAGATAATGGTTTGCTTATCGCAGTTGCAGTTAATGATCATCGCATACAAATTCTCACTGGATATGGTTTAGAAGGTGTATTACCCGATATTGTTGCGAGCCGGATTATTCGAAACCAAATTACACCTTATTTTAAACAAGCCCAATATGCCCAAGGGTTAAATGCAGGTCTTGATGAAATCGGAAGGATTTTAAATTTAGATCCGGAAGTTGCTCAGCAAGCTGCTCAGGATTTAAAAGAACGCCAACATCAAGCTGTTGAAGAACAGCAAGCTAAACAAACAACGCTCACAATGGCTTTGTTTATTTTAATTGCAGGAATTGTGGGGTCTTTTATTGTTGGTCGACCACTTAGTGCATCTACAGCAGGTGTTGCCGCAGCTGTGGCAGGCTTTGTAAACGGTGCTGGCTTGGTTACTAGTTTACTACTTGGATTTGGTATCTTCTTTTTACTCATTACCTCAATTGCCCAGCTTATTTTACAGGCTATTCTTAGCGGTTCTGGCGGTGGTGGTGGACGCGGTGGAGGCTTCGGCGGCGGTGGAGGAGGCTACGGTGGTGGTGGCGGTCGTTTTGGTGGTGGAGGTGCATCGGGCTCATGGTAACAACGTCAGAAACAACGCATATCATTACTCAGCCCAAAATTGATGGGACGGTAGAGCCAAGTCTAAAACGTTGGTTTAAACACCTATGTTATTTCCCAGCTAGTAGCCGATATTTTACCAAACAAGATAAGCAAACTATCGCTAAAGCGGTACAACAGGCAGAACTTGGACACGCCGGTGAAATACAGGTCGTTATAGAAGGCCATATTCCATGTTCACAAGCGTATCGACAAAATACGCGCTTAAGGGCGCAGCAATTATTTGCAGAACTTGGTGTTTGGGATACAGAGCTCAATAGTGGTGTACTGCTCTATTTAAACTTATGTGAACGCACAGTTGAAATTGTATTTGACCGTGGTATTAGAAACGCGACCACTGATCAAGTGTGGCAACAGATTTGTGCGTCTATTGTGCAGCAGCTCAAACAAAAACAGTATTTACAAGCTGTAGTGATTGGTGTTCAGCAAATTGGTGATGTGATGTCACGCTTTTACGATGAAAACTTGCCAGATCAACTAAATGAATTGGGGAATGCACCGATTATTATAAATTAGTTTTTTTCCATAAAAATTTAGCTGTTTTTTAAATTAATTCTTGATGTAACGACTGACAAAAAATGTCACCTATTTAACTATTTTTAAAGAGATTTTTATCACATTAAAGAATAAAAAAAAGAAGTAGGCTACGGAGTAGTTTTTATTGGTGATTCAGTCCTAATAAAATTAGAGTGACAATTTTCGTCAGTTATTTGCCTAGTATACTTTTAAGCTTAACAGTTTTAAATCATAACTTATTGTTTTTAAATTAAAATAAAAGTTGGCACAGTTGATGCTATATAGTTGATAGCTGAAAAAGCTTATATAAAAACAGATATACAATCTTTGGGGAAAAGGCTATGAATGCACAAAAAGGTTTTACATTAATTGAACTTATGATCGTTGTTGCGATTATCGGTATTTTGGCGGCAATCGCGATTCCTGCTTATCAAGATTATACAGTTCGCTCACAAGTGACTGAAGGTCTTAATATGGCAGGTGGTGTTAAAACTGCAGTCAATGACTATTATACAGATGTTGGTTCATGGCCAACCGATATTCAAGCAGCAGTCTGTGGTAAAAATGCCTCTGCAGCATGTGCTGGTGGTACAAGTACTGATTATAAAGGTAACTATGTGACTGATATTGCTGTAGCTTCGGGTGCTGTAAACGTAACTTATGGTAACAAAGCGAATAGTAATGCATTAGCTGCAAAAATCTTAACCCTTATTCCTGGTGTAGACGCAGCTAAGAATGTTACTTGGGTTTGTGGTAATGCTGCAACACCTACAGGTGTTACTTTAGCGGCAGGCACTAAAAATGATACAAATATTGATGCAAAATATCTTCCTGGTTCTTGTAAAAACTAATTAATTTTTAAAGTAAAAAGCTGGATTTATTCCAGCTTTTTACTTGGATTACATATGAGTAAACGTATTAAGTTTTTTATAGTACATATAACTTTTTCACTTATAGTCATTAGTTTATTGCTTTGTTGTATTTTTCTTATGTGGTATCCCACTCCTTTGCAGAAAGCAACTGGATTGGAACATATATTATTTTTACTAATTTTAGTCGATGTTATTGTTGGGCCCCTACTAGGTTTATTTATTTATAAAGAAGGTAAGAAAACTCTAAAATTTGATTTGACTATTATTTGTATTTTTCAAATTAGTGCGCTTCTTTTTGGCTGTTATCATGTATTTAAAGGCAGACCTGTATGGATAGTATACAGTGTCGATCAATTTGAATTAATACGTGATAATGAAGTGATTTCTAAATCATATCAACCTTCATGTTTAGGTCCAAAATTTGTTGGTATCCAATATTCTAATGTTCCTCAATTAAAGCAGAAAGAAATGTTTCAAGAGTTATTCAGTGGAATAGCTTTAGCACAAGATCCAAAAAACTATAAAGAATTGAGTCAAATAAAATCACAACTTTTACAACATTTACAAAATCTAGAAAGACTTAAAGAATATAACTCTAAACAAGATGTAGAAAATATTTTGAAAAAATATCCAGAAGCTAATTCATGGGTTCCTTTAAAAGCAAATACTGTAGATATGGTTGTTTTAATGGATAAAAACTCAGCTCAAGTGGTTAAAATTGTAGATTTGAGACCATGGAAATAAGTTAGGAACTCTTGTGAGAAGATACATATACAAGCTAATTCTTCTCACTTTCTTCCATGTATAATCCTTCTCAAGTTTTTGGCCTATAACCTGTCACTATGCAAGTATTCTTTCTGTTCCTCGCAGCAATTCTGTTAGGTTTTGCGTGGCTATCGCCATTTCACTATACCCCTTGGGTGATGTTTTCTAGCGAGATGAGTACTTTTGCGGCAGGTCTAAGTGTCTTAGCTGCACTTTTTCATCAAAATATTAAAATTCCACGCGCACAATTGTTACTATTGCCATTTATTTTAATTCCACTAGTGCAGTGGGCTTTTGGTCTAGTTTTCGATTTTAGTACAGCTTTGCTAAGTTCACTTTACTTGTTGGGCTTCTGGTTTATGGTGGTGGCAGGTTATAACCTATCACTAGATCAACAACAGCGGGATCAAATCTTTACAGGGTTTAGTTTACTTACTGTTATTGTTTCAGTTGCAACTAGCCTTATAGCGATTTGTCAGTGGTTAAATATTGATACACATTTTGCACATATGCTGCATTTGATTGGTAATCGCCCCTATGGTAATTTTGGCCAACCTAACAATATGGCAACCTTTCTCATTATGGGGCTATTAGGGTGCTTATATTTATATGAAAAGAATAAAGCATCAGTTTGGTTACTCTTGCCATCAGCATTGACTGTTTTATTTGCAGTTGTACTGAGCCAATCCCGAACTTCCTGGGTTGTTTTTCCATTCTTACTTATCTATTGGGTCATTAAGCAGTTTAATAAACCTAAGCGTTTTGGACTATTTCAAGGCTTATTATGGTGTGCTGGTTTTTTCCTCATGGCTGGCGTTATTTTACCATTCCTTACAAGCTTAATTGAGGCATGGTCACATACAGACATAACTCAGGCGAGTAGCTTGGCTGAGCGGGCAAGCTCTGGATATTTGCGTTTTAATATTTGGACGCAAATGTTACTTGCTGTTCAGCAACACCCTTGGTTGGGCTATGGTTGGAATCAAACCAGTGTTGCTCAAATGTCAGCTTATGCTCTTTTTCCAACTTCAGAGTGGACGACCAGTGCTCATAATGTGCTGCTAGATCTTATTATTTGGAATGGTGTTCCAATTGGTACAGTGATGATTGCTTACTTTGCATGCTGGCTGTTTTTTTTAAATCAGCAAGCGAAAGAAACGATCTCGATTATTGCAATAATGATGGTGTGTACCGTGCTTATTCATGCAATGTTAGAGTTTCCGCAGCGCTATGCTTATTTCTTGCTGACTTGTGGTTTTTTATTAGGTGTAATTCAAGCACAGACTCCTGTACTAAAAGGTATTGAGCTTAGCAAACAGATTCTGCGCTTCATTTGGGGGATCAGTTTAGTACTGATTGTTGCGATTTGGCGCGACTACAATGTCTATGTGATGAATAGTAACTTGCTATTTAAAAATAAGCAGCCAAATGCTGAGTTGATGGGAAGTAGCCAGATTTTTGTTTTAACGCAGTTTGAGCGACGTTTAAAGTGGATTGAGCTTAGCCCCCAAATAACCTTATCAGAAGCGGAATTAGCTCAATGGGGGAATTTCGTGAAGAACAAAGCAACCCCATATAACTTACGTAAATACGCTCAATTGCTTGCTTATAATGGAAAAGTAGAGCAAGCAGAACAGCAAATATTTATTTTGCAGCATTTATATGGGCAGCAAATAACACTGCCACAATTATTAAAAGATAAATAAAAAAATCCCCTTGAGTACAAGGGGATTTTTTTATGAGAAATTACATTTGGCTCTGGATATAATTTTCAATACCAACACTACCGATAAGATCAATTTGAGTATCTAACCAATCCCAATATTCTTCTTCTTTTTCTAAAATCTCTTGAACAAGATCGCGAGTCACATAGTCTTGTTCTGTTTCAGCTAAAGCGACTGCCTTTTGAATCGCTTCAATGTTTTCTTTTACTTTACGAATGTCACAGTGTAGAACTTCTTCTGTGTGTTGACCAATATAAAGTTTACCTAAGTGTTGAAGGTTAGGAAGACCTTCTAAAAATAAGATACGTTCAATAATTTTGTCAGCATGTTTCATTTGACGAATTGATTCTTTATATTCAGCAGAACCTAATTGTTCAATTCCCCAGTCATTAAACATGCGAGAGTGTAAAAAGTATTGATTAATTGCAGTTAAATGATGATACAGCACTTGGTTGAGCTGATTAATGACATCACGATTGCCTTTCATTGTAGCTACTCCAAAACAATTTCTGCCTTAAATTCAATTAAGGCAATCTATGAATTCATTTTAGTGAACAATCATAGATATGGCGAGTAATTTATAGAACAGCAAATGAAAATCGCAATCAAAAACAACACAATATTGGTAAAGCTGAATTTCCTTCCAAAAAAAACCGCTTGAATGAGGAACAATTAAAGTTCCGCAAAAAGCGGTGGAGGAGTCAATAATTTTCTGTTAAATATTAATTTTTATTATGCAGCGACAGAAATACGCGCAGCAATTTCTGCTAATTCATCACTAATAAT
Organism: Acinetobacter sp. XH1741; assembly: GCF_041021895.1. Taxonomy (NCBI): domain Bacteria; kingdom Pseudomonadati; phylum Pseudomonadota; class Gammaproteobacteria; order Moraxellales; family Moraxellaceae; genus Acinetobacter; species Acinetobacter chenhuanii. The sequence goes on along the minus strand of NZ_CP157428.1, from coordinate 190,424 downwards.
AGCACGTGCTTCAGGTGCACAGCGTCCACAGCAAGTACCTAGATCAAGCAAATCGCGAATTTCACGATAGCTTTCAGCGCCATTTTCAATAGCGTCTTTAATATCCTGATCGGTAATGCCACGACACAAGCAAACGTACATGGGAGTGATCCCCAAATATAAATGCGATAATTGATATTATTGATAATTATTATCGTTTGTCAATGAAATTCATTTAAAATCTCATTTATCTTTATTGGGATTTTGGATAAAAAAATACCACCTAAGTGGAAATCTAAAAGTTATTTAGATTTTTAAATATAGATGGTATTTAATTTAGAGCTAAATATTATAAAAACTGGTTATTTGATTAATGTTTATATTATTGATTAATAATAACAATTCCATCCATTTCCACTAAAGCACCTTTAGGCAGGCTTGCTACTCCAAGGGCAGCACGAGCTGGGTAGGGCTGAGCAAAATATTCACCCATAATTTGGTTTACAAGTTGAAAGTTAGATAAATCAGTAAGAAAAATATTGAGCTTGGCAATATCTGCAAGTGAGCCACCTGCAGCTTCACATACTGCTTTTAGGTTATCAAATACACGACGGATTTGAGCTTCAATGCCTTCTACAAGTTCCATACTGTAAGGGTCTAAACCAATTTGCCCTGATAGATAGAGGGTGTTGCCTACTAAAATGGCTTGAGAATATGTGCCGATAGCAGCAGGGGCATTTTCAGTATGAATAACTTGGCGGGACATTTGGTTCTCCTTGATTAAATCTTTTTCCATCATAATCGATGATACGTTTTGACAAAAGTATCATCGATTTAATTAATTATGTGCTTCTGGAAAGTTAGATTTTAGTAAAGCAGAACAAATTTTAGCTAACTTTGGAAATTTCCGCTTGTGGAGCTGGAGCATCTAAACGCTCAATACGTGGGAACCCATAATGCATGCGCAAATCACGAATGACTTTTGCAATATGCTTACGATTATTCACCACAATATTGAAGAACGTTCGTTGTTCATTGGAATGCACCATTTCTACCCCTGCATTATTTTTACGACATTGATAGATAAGATCTGATACCTGTTCATCATTCATTGTCATATAAATCGCAAGGTAGGCAGTAAAACGTACATCATCTACGTCATCTGCTTTCCATTGAAGTGGCATAATATTTTCTGGGTGCAAATGTTGTTCATGAATTAAATTATGACAACGGATGCGATGCACAATTAATCCGCGGCGTGTTAAATGACCTTGAATTAGATCGCCCAATACAGGGTTACAGCAGTGAGCATATTTAACATCGATGCCTTCAGTACCCTGAATTAATCGGTCTGAATTTTCTACTTGTGGATGTTTGTCATTTGCAAATAAATGGTTAGCTACAAGTTGGGGAAGTAAGTCACCGACTGCGATTTGCTCAAATAATGCATCTTTATTATCAATATGACGCCATTGTAAGAGATCTAACCAATCTGCTTCTGAAAGATCATTGATTGAACGATTAAAGAGTTTTAATGCTCGTGATAGTGCTTGAGCACCAACTAAACGTTGTTCTTCAATATCTTGGTCTTTGAGTACATGTTGTAAAGCGCGACGAGCTTTCTGGGTGTTAATGAAACTCAGCCAATCTGGATTTGGAGTCGCTAAAACATCAGTGATGATTTCAATGACTTGCCCACTAACTAATGGTGTTGAAAGTGGTTTAATTTCACCATCAACTTTCGCACCTACGGCATGGTTACCCAAGAAAAGGCTTGCTGAATAGGCGAAGTCAACTACTGTTGCACCTTGTGGTAATTCATGCAATTGGCCGTGTGGGGTATAGACCCAAATTTTTTCTTGATGTAAGTAATCGAGTAAATCATTAAAAGTTGTTTTAGCGCATTCGCCATCAATGAGTGTATTTAAGTTTTGCATTGATGCCTGAATAGCAGAGCGACAAGTTTGCGGAGCATTTTCGCCGAGTACAACGCCGAAACGAGCAGCTTTACGCATGAGCTCAGTTTGAATGGTAAGCGATAGTGTCGTTTTTTCGCCTTTGAGCTTGATCAATAAAGACTGATTACCACCCGGTAATGGACGACGGATATGATCTTGATATTCGATGACTTGGAAATTTTCTTTTAAGGCTGCGAATAAACGATCACAGTCAACGATAGACTGTAAAACGATTTCAAAGGCATGGCTATGAGTAAGTTCTTGTAAATCCATCTCATTTTTAACGAAATGGCGTAATAGCTCAATATTATTATTTTTCTTTTTAATGCGGCCTTGAATATGGTAATTGTGCAGAAGCTCTGCAAGATTTTGTTCCCAGATACTTTGGTATTTACATCGCTCTGGTTTAGTTTGGAGTAAGGCATTTTGAACGTTATCAAACATATCTAAATCTAGATTTTGATAACACAAATTTTCAAGATTATCAGCCATTTCGTTCATGCCGACTAACCTTGCCATAGGTACAAAGATATCAAAAGTTTCTTGGGCAATACGTGCACGTTTATCAGGACGTAAGGCACCCAAAGTAGTCATATTATGATAGCGATCTGCTAATTTAATAATAATGACACGCGGATCTTGTAAGGTGGCTTGCAAGATTTTCCGGAATGAAGCTGCTTTATTATATTCTTTATCGCTTGATTGACTTAGCTTGGTTACGCCGTCTACTAGCTCGGCAACTGTTAGACCAAACTTCTCAGTAATATCTTCTTTTGTATATTGCGTATCTTCAATAACATCATGCAAAAGTGCAGCCATTAAAGTTTCAGCATCTAAACGCATGTTAGCAAGAATACAGCTTACAGCTATCGGATGCAGAATATAGGGTTCACCACTTTTACGGGTAATACCAGTGTGTGCCAGATCTCCAAAATCACAGGCAGCAAGCACTTTCTCGACTTCACTTACTGATAAGTAAGGGTCGATAATTAATTTGAGCTGTTGCTTGGCTTGGCTGACCTCTTCGCCTGGCATAGACCACCCTTTTTCTGTTGCTTAAAAAACTAAATCTATCTACTTCTTAATGAAAAGCATATTGCGGAACTTGTCAATTTTTTCGTTTGAAAAAGTGTATTTTTTTTTCAATGAAAATAATTGCTTTTCTCAATATGTTTTTAATATGGATGAATCCAAATAAAAAACCATCGCAAAAAAACGATGGTTTTTTATAGAAACAGGAATAATTAGAAAGAAAAACCTTCTAAATTTAAGCTGTTTGTAGAAAGGGCAAGATCAAGACTAGAAGTTTGGTAATCTTGCTCACGTTGCTTAAGAATTTCTTTTGTTACGTGGCCTACAGCGATTTCACGTAAAGCAACAACTGTTGGTTTGTCGTTATCCCATTCTACAGTTGGCTCCATGCCTTGACGTGCCAATTGACGAGCACGTTTACTTGCAACGAGCACAAGCTCAAAACGGTTGTCTACATGATCTAAACAATCTTCAACGGTGACGCGTGCCATAAAAGTTCTCGTTTTGGAATGGTGAATTTGAACAGACTAAATAGTATAAAAGGCTTTCGTTCTAGACTCAAGTTATTCCTGTTTTGGTTGAGGAGTAATCAAGTCTTGAATTAAAGTTTGATGGCGTTTTGCCTGCTGTGACAAGACTAAACGATTTGCTGTAATCACAGCTTCAATCTCATGTAGGGCTTTATTAAAGTCATCATTGATAATGATGTAATCAAAATTTACATAGTGCTGCATGTCTTCAACAGCGCAGCTTAGACGATGTTCAATAACTTCAACAGAATCTGTACCGCGGTTAGATAAGCGCTGGCGTAAATCAAATTGGGTAGGGGGTAAAATAAAGATTTGTTTAGATTCAGGAAAAAGCTTACGTACTTGTTCTGCACCTTGCCAGTCAATTTCAAGCAAGACATCATGTCCTTGAGCTAACTGTTGTTTTACGGTTGCTTGCGAAGTGCCATAATAGTTACCAAATACTTCAGCGTATTCAATAAAACCATCTTGGTTGACCTGGTCTAGAAATTCATCTTTTGTTGTGAAGTGATAGTGAACACCATCTAACTCACCTGGTCGTTGACCTCGGGTAGTATGCGAGACTGAAACATGTAAATTGCTCACACGGTCAAGTAGGGCTTTCACCAAAGATGTTTTGCCCGTTCCTGATGCAGCAGAAACGACAAACAATAGACCCGACATGATATTTTTCCTGATATGATAAAATATCTTCGCTATTGTAGTGTACCGTGCGTTTAAACTGAATAGTTTTAACTGCAAATATTTAATAGAAGTTCCCCTATTTTTATAAATTTTGAGGCTGTTATGGAAATTGTGTTAGCTAATCCGCGTGGTTTTTGTGCCGGTGTTGATCGAGCCATAGCAATCGTCAATCGGGCTTTGGAATGCTTTAATCCTCCTATTTATGTGCGTCATGAAGTTGTACACAATAAATTCGTAGTAGATGATTTGCGTCAAAGAGGGGCGGTTTTTGTTGATGAGCTGGATCAGGTTCCAGATGATTCTATTGTCATTTTCAGTGCGCACGGTGTTTCAAAAGCAGTTCAGCAAGAAGCAGAGCGTCGAGGCTTAAAAGTTTTTGATGCGACTTGCCCTTTAGTGACTAAAGTACATATTGAGGTAACTAAATATGCTCGTGAAGGAACTGAAGCAATTTTAATTGGTCATGAAGGTCATCCTGAAGTTGAAGGTACGATGGGACAATATGACAAATTAAAAGGTGGGGACATTTATCTGGTGGAAGATGAGGCTGATGTGGAGGCCCTGCAGGTAAGACATCCAGAAAAATTGGCTTTTGTTACTCAAACAACTTTATCTATTGATGATACAGCAAAAGTCATTGATGCTTTGCGTGCAAAATTCCCAAAAATTCAAGGACCGCGTAAAGATGATATTTGCTACGCAACTCAAAACCGACAAGATGCGGTACGTGACTTAGCTGAAAAATGCGATGTGGTACTGGTTGTTGGTTCACCTAATTCATCAAATTCAAATCGTTTACGTGAGCTCGCTGAACGTATGGGTAAGGCCGCGTATCTTGTCGATAATGCTGATCAACTTGAACAATCATGGTTCAATGATACTTGCAAAATTGGTGTTACAGCAGGCGCTTCAGCTCCAGAAATCTTAATTAAGCAAGTCATTCAGCGTTTACAAGATTGGGGTGCTCAAGCTCCTAAAGAGTTAGAAGGACGTGAAGAAAATATTACTTTTAGTCTTCCTAAAGAATTGCGTATTCATGTGACTCAAGCATAAAGTGTGACTTATTTAACATACTGATTTTAAAATAGTTAAACAGATAATTGTGATATGACAGTTATCTGTTTTTTTATACCATCTATCTGGTTTGTATTCGTTTTGTAAAAGTAAGAAGTAAAATTTATATAGAAATAAAAATTTTTAAATTTATTGGGGTTATGGGGATGAGGGGAATTACTCCGCAAGAAGGGTTCACCTTAATTGAACTCATGGTAACAATTGTGGTGATGGCTATTATTGCAATGATGGCTGCGCCAACATTTGGGGATATGTTGATTAACCAAAATTTAAATAGAAGTACAGAAGATCTGGTATCAACTATAAATCAGGCACGTATGAAAGCAGTAGTAGAGCGTAGACAAATAACAGTGCAATTAAATTCTACTTATATTGCAGATACTGATAATCAAATCAATTGGATGCCAAGTGGAAAAGCTCAATTAAAGACGGGATCTGCTACCTCCATAATATTTTTGATGTCCGGTTTGGTAAAGGATGCAACCGGAGATACTACATTTGAAATTTGTAATAAAGCCGCGGGTAATAAATCAAAAATTATTAGTATTTCTAGGATGGGGGTAATTCAGTCAAACACGGCGGGGACATGTTCATGAATAGGATGGAACACCAACGTGGTATGGGGATGATTGAAATCTTAGTTGCTTTGCTGATCTTAGCAATAGGTATATTAGGATTTGTTGCTTTGCAATACAGAGCATTAGAAGCAAGTTCAGAGAGTACCTCACGTGTACAGGCGATTACGATAGCGCGTGATATAGCAGAACGTATTAGAGTCAATCGTAATTCTTTAGCTGTGTATAGCCAACAACTTCAAGATCCGAGTAAACAAAAAGACTTCGTTAAAAATTGTTTTCAAGACAATTGTAGTGATACGGATTTAGCTGATTTCGATGTCGCACAAGTTGCTAAAACTGTCTCTTCCTTGGGCATGACTATCAATATGGTTGCTTGTCCAAAAACTAATAATCGGCAATGTATTTATATTGCATGGGGGGACACCAGTGCAACGAATGGCACTGGTGCGGGAGATTGTACCCAAGATACTTCATATAATGATAATTCAACTTGCGTGATTATGGAGACCTATTAAAATGAAAAAATATCAAGGTTTTACATTAATCGAACTCATACTTTCATTAGCCTTAGGTCTTATCATTACTGCAGCTGCAATATTATTGTTTTTAACTAGCCAAAAAAGTTTATCTATGCAGATGGGGGTCTCTGATGTGCAAGATAATGCTAATTTTGGACTTAACTATTTAACCCAAGATATTCGTCTTGCAAACTTAAATAATCCCAAAGCAATTATTAATGATCAAACTGCTTATGGCGGTATTGTTTTAACATCTGCGACTAACTCTGTTAAAGATGCAGCTAATGAACCTCTTAGCAATCTTTATAAAACTATTGCTGGCGTAACTGCTAACACCAGTTTACTTTCGCGCAGTCAGGGAGATGCGATTGGTAGTGCTAATGCATGGACTGGAGTATCAAACGTCCAGAGTAATGGGAGTGATATTGCTAGTGACCAACTCGTTATTCAATATGTACCACAATATACGATTGATACAAAAGGTACCCCGACTCAAGCCGATGATGAATATATAGGCGGTACAGATTGTGAAGGGAATAAGCTGAATTTTCCTCTTGCCAGTGGACGTCAGGTCATAGTTCAACGATATTTTTTACGAAAAGATACCAATAATAATAGTGATGAACCTAATCAACCTTTAGCACTTGCTTGTGATGCTGGTTATTACCCACTAACGGGGAATCCAACTGCGATAACTCGTTATGGGGATGCAGGTGAAATTATAATGAAACGCGTAGACTATTTTCGGGTTTTACTGAATGTTCAGGGGGATTCTGGTAGACGGTATATTTCGGTACATGATTATTTAAGTTTAACAGCTCCTCGCCCACGTATTGTTTCGGTACAAATCGGATTATTAACCCGCTCATTACAACCTGTAGGTGCAGAAGTCGCAATTAAAGATGATCAACAATTTACAGTGTTAGACCAAACTATTACCGTCAAAAAGCCTGCAAATTCTACAAAAAAATATTTGCGTCAAGTGATAACACAAACAATTGCCTTACGTAATGTATTTGGGGAGCGTGGGGAATGAAACTGAAGCAGCGTGGCTCAGCGTTAATTGTTGTACTCATTTTCTTAGTTGCAATTATGATTGTTGGTACGATAGCAATTCGTAAGGGTTTGATTAGTTTGAATATAGCAACTAATAGCCAAGTACAGCAATTGGTTTTGCAGAATTCAGATTCTTCTTTTTTTCAAATAGAAAATCCAACTAACTTGATCCAAAGTTTAAGTGCAACTGGTTTATTCGGTTATATCAGCAATGCAAATGACAAAAATAAGGAATTAGTTTTTTGTTATCGCGGAGATCAAAGCGACTTTTTTAATATTAGTCGTGCCAGCTTAATGCAGTGGATAGACGGGAATAGTACACCTACTAATAATGCATTAGGTACAGATGGATACTGTGATGCGCTTGATACAAACAACAACTGGTTTACGAGTGGCCGTAAGGCAGTCATGACTCAGGTTGCAGTTAAATTCTCGACTGTAGGAGAGGATGATCCATTTTATACAAGAACTCGTGGTCTCGATGAAAAAGAAGGACAAGTCCAAGAAGCTAAACGAGTCAAGGTCTTTGCTGTGTCATTAATGCCAAGTTTAAGTAGTGTGAGTCGCGCTGATATTAATAAATGTCTACAACAACACATGAGTGAAGTGACACTCCCAGATGGAACAGCAGCGCCAGATGTTACTAATAAATCTGATTTGGATAATCCATTGAAATCAGTAACTGAATGTCTAGCTAGCTTAAATGTCCCATTTACGACCAATGTCACTGAATACACTATTGCACAAGATTTTAATTAATTGGGGAAAATAATAATGGATAAGAGAGAGTTAAAGTTTTCATATCATCCAAAGCTTCTAACAAGTGCCATAGCTGCTTTATGCACAGGCTTAGTAGCGAGTAGTGTAAGTCAGGCGAGTGATATTGATATTTATCAAAAAGCAAAAGCTGGTGATATTACTTTAATGTTTGTATTAGATATCTCGGGTTCTATGGGATATCCGCAGCTTCAAAATGATGCTAGTGCATGTGATATTCCAAGTAATGTTGTACAAACTGGTTATAACAATGTGTTGTCTAGTAATGGTGTTGCCGAATACAAGCGATATTATTGCACTGCAACTGCTCCAACTTATTATTATATGAAGTATGGGACATCTTGGTATAGCTGTGGTAATTCGAGTTCGCAAAGTGATTGTACAACTAAGTTAAAGAGTGCACCTTCTACTAGTGGTTTGACCTCAATGTCTTCAAATTATAGTACTTATTACTATAAGGCTGGTCCAAATACTCAATATCCTGACCGTATTACTCGTGTAAAAGATGGCATGATTGATCTGCTTAACGGTAATACTAGTAAAGGAATCTTACCTGTTTCTGATGATAAATTAATTGGTCTGACGACTTTCTCCCGTCCAACACAATTTAATACTTCTGGTGAGCCGACTGCTGCAGACAATTTAACAGGTCAGGTTCGTATTCCTGCTCGACGTCTGGATGCAGTGGTCAATGGTAAAACTCAAAGAAGATTATTAATAGAAGAAATTGCGAAACTTGGTGCTAGAGGAGGTACCCCGACAGCTCATGCTTATGCAGAGGCAGCAGCAGCTTTAATGGGTACAAGCACTCAAGGGATAACTAATAGTGGTTTCAACTATGCTGGGGTAGGTGCAACTAGCGGAGGAAACTATGTACGTCCTGATAGCATTACTAAACAAATGACAGGGACAACTACGCAGTGTAGTGGTCAAGGCATTTATGTTTTAACTGATGGAGAGCCAAATAGTAATACTTCTGCATCGAGTTTAATGACGAAAGCTTTAAACGGTAAGTCGTTTGCTTGTACAGACAGTGACACAGGCTGGAATTGTATTCAACAGTTCTCGCAATTTTTACTAAATAATGGTAGTAACCCTGTTGGATTAAAGATTAAGACTGCTGTTGTTGGCTTTGGAAGTGATTTTAATATTATTCCATCCTTTAATAGATCGCTTTCTTTAGCGGAGAACTTGGCAAATATTAATAACTCTGCCGCATCAGCTAATCAAAAAGAAGCTGCAAAATGGGGTGTTAATGCAAGTGGTGGTTGGTATTCTGGTTCAAGTTCTCAAGACGTTGTAAATAGTGTAAATGCATTTCTTGGTGATCTAGGATCTGAGATTCCTGCTGTGACCACAGGTTCACCTACAATTCCTAAAGATAGTCTTAACCCTGCTGTATTACAAAAGCAAGCTTATTTTCCTCAGTTCCAACCGACTCCAGATAAAAACTATCAACTTTGGGCGGGTAATCTCAAAAAATATGCAGTGGTTAATGGGATTTTAAAAGACCGTGATAATAATACTTTAATTAGTACGGCAACTGCTACAAAGGGACAAATACTTCCAAATCGTGACTTTTGGGCATATACCGATAATGACAGTACAAATGATAATTCTGATTCCAATACGCCTGGAAGTAATAGCTACACTCTAAAAGGAGGAGCATGGTCACAGTTACTCCTAACAATGAATCAAACAACACAAGAGAATCGTAATCTTTTAACGAATCGAAGTGCAGACGGTTCAACGACAACAACTCTAAGACAAATTAAAAAGTCAGATCTAACAGATACAACTTACCAAACTGACGGGAAACGTGGTTATTTAATGGCGTTGCTTGGGTATCCAATGACTGTGACTCAAGCAAAGGACCCTGATCATTTAGTTCTTAATGCGACTCCATCCACTTCTTTAAGACAAATTGGTGCATTAATGCACTCCTCACCATTATTAATTACCAATAGCGGTCAAATTACATATGCAAATGGTGTAATTGATACTCAAAATCGTGAAGACTATGTCTTATTTGGCACAACACAGGGGCTTTTACATATAGTCAAGGCAGGCAAAAATGATAGTACTTCTGTGGATAGTAATGGTGGAAAAGAGGTATTCACTTTTGTACCAAATGAGATGATCGAAAAACAACCAGAAGCTTTTTTGAAAAACGATGCCATGAATGGAGGAGTTGACCAATTATATTATGGCGTTGATGGACCTTGGGCTAGTTATACTCAGTATGTATTAGATAGTAGTCGAAAAGGACTTACTGTCGGTAAAGGTTATGGTTCTCAAGAGGGTAAACAGATTGTTTATGGCGGTTTGCGAATGGGGGGGCGTAGTTATTATGCACTCAATTTGCAAGATATGAGCAATCCGAAATTACTGTTCCAAATATCTCCCGATGAGCAAAAAACTTATTATAACGGTTCAAGTAACACTTATGCTGCGCTAAGTAATATGGGCCAAAGTTGGTCTAAGCCGAGTATTGGTTGGGTAAATTGGAAGAAAAGCGATGGTAAAACTACTGAGCGTAAACGAGTAATGTTTGTTGGCGGTGGTTATGATGAAGGCTATGAGAGTGATACCTATAACCCTAGCATTAGTCAAGGTGCAGGTGTATATATGTTTGACGCTGATAACGGTAAGCTGCTTTGGTGGGCTAGTGCTAAAGCGACTACAGCTCAAGGTGCTGAAGCCTATACTCAATCTGATAATTTAAAATATAGCGTAGTAAGCGAAATTCGTACTGAAGATCGAAATGGTGATGGTTTGATTGATCATCTTTATTTTGGTGATTTAGGTGGGCAACTATTCCGTATCGATTTAGATAATACCGCTGCAACGAATGCAAGCTTTGCCAAGCCACCAAAATTGTTGTTGAATTTAAATAATGGTGCGGCTAGTCCACGTTTCTATGAAATGCCTGCATTTTCAGTATATGACTATAATGGTACAACATTTGCTGTTGTTTCCATTGGTAGTGGTAATCGTAGTAAACCTTTAGCTCAGTACGCATCGGGCCAAGGTTATAATTATGATGCGGTATATAATATTTACGACAAAGATGTAGCAGATAGAAATTTATATAAAGCTGATTTCGTATATCAAACTCCAATCACAAATACTAATCAATTGGGGGAAATTACTAATTCAAACTGGAATACTTATGATGATGGTGCAGTCGCTTTACTTTCTGCTACCCGTGGATGGTTCTATCGATTCAAGTCGGCCAATATTCAAGATGCTAAAGTATTTGCAACACCAATCGTATTAAATCATCGTATGTTTGTTTCTACTTTTGATGGTGGAAAAGCAGGTATGTCTGGAGATTGTGGAGCAGGAGTAAAAGGTGAAAGCTTTTTAAATCAGTTCTGTATGCCTTTTGGACAATGTAGCAAATCTACTCTAACAGCTGAAAATAATGGTGATTTTCAGTGTGCGCCTGGTACAACTTGTTCGCAAGGAGCCGGTATTCAAGATACTACAGTGGTAGATGATGGTGGTAGTAATAATAATGATGGTGGTGGTGGTAATGGGGGTGGAAGTCCCAATAATAAGAACTATTGTGTAAATATGGGTAATCGTGGTGTTACCACTATCGGCGGTATTATTGCCTCGAATAGTAGTAAAATGTGTTTAATACCACAGCGCTGGTATGTTCGTTAAGAAGGAATAGGTGATGAAACGTAAATTCACGTATTCTTTAGGCTTTACTCTTATTGAGCTAATGGTTGTGGTTGCGATTGTTGCTATTTTTGCTGCAGTTGCAATCCCTTCATATCAGGCCTATGTTCTACGAGCTGATGCTTCACGTGCACAACAGCAAATGCAACAAATCGCAGTGCAACTCGCACGTCAGAAATCTAGAAATTTTAATTACAAAGGTTTCTCTACCGGGTCTACAGCCCCAGTAAATTTGCCTGTCGGAGCACCGGGTAGTGCTATTAAATACCGAATAACGGTACGGGATGGTGACGATACAACGAAACCCTTAACAGATCCTACAGTTTTAGGGCAAAACTGGGTTATCAGGGCAGAGGCTTCCGATCCTAATAATTTTACTTATTTGTTGGGTAGTAATGGATTACGTTGCAAGAATAAAGCCACTAGCAATGTTACTTATATCACTTGTGGCACTGGAGCTGAGCCTTGGTAAATAAAATAAAAGCCTTTACCTTAATTGAACTAATGATTGTTGTAGCAATTATTGCGATTTTAGCGGCGATAGCTTACCCCTCTTATCAAGAATATATTCGCCGTACTAAGCGTGTGGACATGCAAACTACGTTGCAACAGATTGCTATGCAGATCCAACGCTACAAAATTGCAAATTTTAAAGTAACGGGTGCAACGAGTTCTGATTTAAATATTGCTACATCTTATCCTATACAAGGTACACCGCTTTATACAGTTAATGTGACCCCTGTTGCATCAGGTTCTTTGGCTGCTGAAACATGGGTATTGACTGCGACACCGATTGCAAATACTCCGCAGGCTGGTGATGGGCATATTGTTCTAAATTATCGTGGTGAGCGTTGCTGGATAAAGGGAACAGATATTAATAGTGGTACAGCTTGCGTTCCTTCTGCAACTTCGAATTGGGATGGCAAATAAATTTAAATTCAAAACTGCGGATAACTCAAAATTTAATCTTTCTTTCAGGGCGAAAATCACGTAGAATGTCGCCCTCTATGAAAGGGGTTTGAAGTGTTGCCGATGGTCGGCGCAGGGATAATCCGTAAGAATTATAAGGCTTTTATCATGGTTGTTATTCGTTTAGCACGTGGCGGCGCAAAAAAACGTCCATTCTATCAAATCGTTGTGACTGATAGCCGCAATGCACGTGATGGTCGTTTCATCGAGCGTATCGGTTTCTTTAACCCAACTGCACAAGGTCAAGCAGAAAAACTTCGTTTAGACGCAGACCGTTTTGCTCACTGGGTTTCTCAAGGTGCTCAACCTTCAGAACGTGTTGCTTCTTTAGCTGCTCAAGCTAAAAAAGCTACTGCATAATTATTGTAGTAGGTAGCCCATGACACCAACACAGAATGTTCCCGAAGATCGTATTCAGATTGGACAGTTACGTTCAGCTTATGGATTGAATGGGTGGCTCTGGGTGTATTCCAATACAGAACCTATGAGCAACATGTTTGACTACCTGCCTTGGTACATTGAGACCAAGGCCGGTTGGCAAACAATAGATGTAAAACGTTGGAAAACACATGGCAAAGGCCTCGTTGTCGCTCTAAAAGGTGTGAGTGATCGCACAGGAGCAGAAAGCTTGGTTGGCGCTAATATCTGGATTGCTAAATCTCAACTGCCAAAAGCAGATGTAGACGAGTACTACTGGTCAGATTTAAAAGGCTTAACAGTGTTAGGACTTAATGATGACGAACAAGAAGTTAACTTAGGGCAAATTCATGAGTTGTTTGAAACTGGAGCCAATGATGTGATGGTTGTACGCGCTACACCAGACAGTATTGATTCAGAAGAACGCATGATCCCTTGGCATAAAGATGTAGTACAACGTGTTGATCTTGAAGCTGGTCGCATTTACGTCAATTGGGGCGTAGATTATTAATCCTTTTTAAAAGGATTAACGCAGCAGGAAAATAGAGGAGTCTGCGGTGTTTTTTGCAGTCATTACGCTCTTTCCTGAAATGTTTGAAGCGATTACAGCCTACGGGATTAGCGGGCGTGCAGCAAAACGTGACATTGTACGAGTCACTTGTATTAATCCACGTGATTTTGCTGAAGGGAGTTACCGAAGAGTGGATGAACGTCCATTTGGTGGTGGCCCTGGAATGGTAATGATGGCTGAGCCTTTAGCAAAAGCAATTACCCATGCCAAACAACTTGCTGCGCAAGCAGGATGTGTTCATGTACCTGTGGTGTATATGTCTCCACAAGGTAAAACTTTAAATGAACAGGCAGTACAACAGTTTGTTGATTATGACGGCTTAATTGTATTGTGTGGACGTTATGAAGGCGTCGATGAGCGTTTGATCCAGCATTATGTTGATCAGGAATGGTCAATTGGTGATTATGTTTTATCGGGTGGTGAACTGCCTGCCATGGTGTTGCTTGATAGTATTATTCGCCGTTTGCCAAATGTAATGTCAGATGAGCAATCAGCGATACAAGATTCTTTTGTAGATGGTCTTTTAGATTGTCCGCAATATACTAAGCCAGACCAGTTTGAAGGGTTGGATGTTCCTGAAATTTTAAAATCGGGGCACCATGCCAATATTGAGAAATGGCGCTTTTTGCAGCGATATCAACGAACTTTAGAACGTCGACCAGAGTTGGCTGAACAAGTAGAGTTGACCAAGCAGCAGAAAAAATGGCTAAAAGATACACAAAAGAATAGTGGTAACTCTTAATCACTGTTCTTAGGAACGAAAGTTCTAAAACAGGACGAGAAGCTTTGCTTCGAGTTAAAGCATAATTCTATTTAATGAATAGTTTTATGTATATTTAAAGGCTCTTTATAGACGTGTTGTCGTAAAGGGAAAGATAAACGGGTTGATATGCGCTTTAGCCTCTATCCCCAGCGGAACCCCAGACCTCTTCTGACTCCGCACATATTGGAGATTCCCACAATGAGTGGTAAACATCCTTTAGTTCAAGCTGTTGAAAATGCACAGTTAAAATCTGATATCCCTGCTTTTGCACCAGGTGACACAGTTGTTGTCCAAGTAAAAGTAAAAGAGGGTGATCGTGAACGTCTTCAGGCATTTGAAGGTGTTGTAATCGCTAAGAAAAACCGTGGTTTGAACTCTGCGTTCACAGTACGTAAAATTTCTAGCGGTGTTGGTGTTGAGCGTGTATTCCAAACTCACTCACCAGTTGTTGCTAAAATCGAAGTGAAACGTCGTGGTGACGTTCGTCGTGCTAAACTTTACTACCTTCGTGACTTGTCTGGTAAAGCTGCACGTATTCGTGAAAAATTACCAGCTCGTAAAGCGTAAGCTTATAGCGAGTAAAAAATGCGCCCAGTGGCGCATTTTTTTTATTTAAAAATTACAGTCCTTGAAGTTTTAAACGGTTAGCATGTTGACGATAAACAGAGACTGGGTCTGCTGCAAAAATAGAGCGAATACCAAGTACCTGATTGACTTCATCAAGATGGTTCCAGTTGTAGTCATCACGAATAGTTTTACCAAATTTGGCACTACACCGCGAAACTAGGCCATCATTATCTCCAAACGGATCGACAACTAGACTGCTTCCAGCTAATGCAATATCAAAAGGATCTAATGGATTTGTGAGTGCTTTATTCCCTGAGAATGAATACATATAAATGCCTTTCTCTTGATAACTACCTTCGCCACAAGAAGTGGTCGGTATACCCATTGGGAACTGAGCATTAAATTTTGCAGAACCTTGCGTAGATAAGCTGTGAGCACCAGCTAAAGAATCATGAGGATAACGGGTTGGATCTAGGCCTTCTGCCCACGTAATTGCTGCTGAAAACCAGTTTACTAATGTTGCCAGTCCAGACAGAGGAGTACCCTCAACGTTCAAGATGACATCTGCCATTGGAGATCCTTTGTGAGGTGCTCCAATAGTCGTAAGCGAAGCAACTTTTTCTGGCATGATACCAGCCACATAGCGAATTGTAGGCCCCCCGTGGCTATGTCCGATCAAGTTGACTTTAGGCTTGCCAGTAATGGCAATAATTTCTTCTACTTGTTGAGCGAGTTGTTCTCCGCGAACTTCGGTTGAGTTAAACGGTGAAACTCTCGTTGCCCATACATTTCCTCCATTACGAGCAAGGTCAGGCAAAATCTGATACCAATAATCAAGTCCCAATGTATCTGTTCCAACTCGGCTAAAACCAGCCATCCCGTGGTTAAATACCAATGGATATTTGGTTTGTGCATAATTCGAGTAGACAAATGAGCTGTTTGCTTGCTCTGCATTTGTGGCATGGGTTGCTGAAATACTCAGTCCTGAGAATATTGCAGCACAGAAAAATTTTAAGTTCCTTTTCATTTTTTACTCACTATTTTTATTTTGTATGAGCAGCAGCTTTTACTGCCGGATAAGATTTGGCTAACTATTGAAATAGAAAAGCCTAGTAGTTAAATGGTAGTTCACCTCCTTGATCATGGACTTGTTCAAAAGTTTGAAGACGAAGTTGTTCTTGTGATGAGTTAAATTGTTGCTGGCGTAGTTGTTGAATCACTTGATTTTTGGCACTGTCACTCATATTGCTATGTAGGACTTCATCACGTTGATTTAAGTAGCTAGTTACTCGCTGTTGCCAAGCATTACGCTGTGTATCTAATGTTTCTAGTCTTTGCGTTGCCTC
The DNA here is from genome assembly GCF_041021895.1 of Acinetobacter sp. XH1741. NCBI lineage: Bacteria > Pseudomonadati > Pseudomonadota > Gammaproteobacteria > Moraxellales > Moraxellaceae > Acinetobacter > Acinetobacter chenhuanii. The sequence continues at coordinate 173,915 of NZ_CP157428.1, read as the reverse complement.
AGCTCCTACAAGTGCTGTACGCATTTGACGCAGTTCCTCCGCTGAACCATTGCGAGCTTTAATTTGTTTGGTCAGCGTATGTAAGTCATCAAGTTTTGATAGCTCTTGCAGGTTTTGTTGCCAGTCTTCTGGAAGTTGTTCAAAACGTTCCTTAAGCTTCCGTGCTTTTTCAATTTCGCTTAAAGAAGAGTTCTCAAGTATTTGCATTCGATCTAGAGTGTAGTTCTGATAGATATCTTCGCTCGAGAAAAGACCTTCAATTTCAGAGGCAGAGAAGAACCGTTTTCTTATATCTTGAATTGAGTCAAAAATCTTTCGAAAGTAATTCTGATTTTGCTGTTTAGATTGGGGTGATTGAATTTGTGCAAGTTGTTCACGATATTTTAAATAACGTATCCATAAATCTATAATCTGTGAGCGAACAGGTTCTAAATACTGATCTTGTATAAATTTCTCAAAATGGCTTTTAACTTGTTGTAAATTGGCTTCGCCATATTGGGTAATAAAATATTCAAAGCAATCTCGGGTCTGGCTGTTAACGACCAAATGTTGAGAACTATCAATTTTTAATTGGCAGTTAACTTCAGTGCCTTGCTGACTTTTGCTATGGTAATTCTCTTCGTTTAGCGGTGAATTTAAGGTGGTTTGAGACGTGGGTGCTAAGCTTTTAGCTCCGCTATTATTCACCTGAGATGAAGAGTTTTTTGAGTCTGGACTTAGCCAATACACACATGCGATGAGGCTCAAAATAAAAAAACCGAGCACGCACCACCATATCTTTTTCTGCATCCTTTGCATAAAGATATCTTCCTTAAGTTTTAATTTGTTGTTTTTTTACTCGATTATTAATGTGCCATAAAATAAGTGAAAAGGCACCTAAATATTCTGAAAATATCCTGCCGAATTTGCTAACATGTCGGCACTTTTTTCAAGCTTTGTGTTCCAGTAAAAATGACGACAAAAAATCAAAAAATTTCTCGTCGCCATATCAGTGGTGTATTTCTATTAAATAAACCATTAGGGCTAAGTTCAAACGCCGCTTTGCAAAAAGTGCGTTGGCTCTATCGTGCCCAAAAGGCGGGTCATACTGGCGCATTAGATCCATTAGCGACCGGCTTACTACCTATTTGTTTAGGAGAGGCGACTAAGTTTTCACATTACTTGCTGGACTCAACAAAACGCTATCGTACAACAGTTCGATTGGGCCAAATCACGACGACAGGTGATGTAGAAGGTGAAGTTTTACAGGAGCGTTCTATTCCTGTTCTGAACCAAGAGCTTATTGAACAAACTCTAGAAAAGTTCAGAGGCGATATTCAACAAGTTCCGCCTATGTACTCGGCTTTGAAAAAAGAAGGTAGACCTTTATATGAGCTTGCTAGAAAAGGGATAGAGATTGAGCGTGAGGCACGTCCAGTCACGATTTATGCTTTAGAGTTAATTGAATTTACTGAAAACAGTATCACGCTAGATGTAACTTGTTCTAAAGGAACATATATTCGTGTATTGGGTGAAGATATCGGAACAGCGCTGGGTTGTGGTGGGCACCTTACTATGCTTCACCGTATTCAAACTGGCCATTTTGAGTTAATTCCAAGTTACACGATTGAATATTTAGAAAGCTTAACGGAAGAGCAAAGAGAAGCTTTATTACTTCCGGTGTATGCTCCAATTGACCATTTCTTAAAAATTCAGGTTCCTGAAGGACGGGAAAAATATTTTTCGAATGGTCTGGAAAGCAATATTGATCATATTGCAGAAGCAGAAGTGTTGGTTTTTTCGGGTGAGCGCTGTTTGGGGTTAGCCGAGATTACCGATAAAAAACGGTTGGTACCTAAACGTATCTTAAATTTGTAGTAGATATAGAGTATAGAGCATGGGCATGGAATGGGATGTTATCCTTAGTTTGATCTTTTTTGCGTTTACTGCGGGAGCTATTGATGCTGCTGTTGGTGGCGGTGGACTCATCCAGATTCCAGGTATCATGAGTACTTTTCCTAACATGTCGACTGCTACTGTGATTGGTACCAATAAAGTCTCATCCATTTTTGGTACGGCATCGGCTGCTTATACATTTGCAAAAAGAGTGAAGTTGCAATGGAAGCTTTTAGCAGTTATTGCAGTTTGTGCTCTGATTAGCTCTTTTGCTGGAGCAGCTTGTCTATCGCTTATTCCTCAATCTGTATTACGTCCTTTCGTATTCGTGATGTTGATTGTGATCGCCGTTTATACGCTAGTTAAAAAGAACTTCGGGCAGGTTCACACTGAGCAAAAAATTACTAATAAAATGCTGATTTTAGCTGCTATAGGTAGTTTAGCGATTGGTTTTTATGACGGTATTTTTGGGCCAGGTACAGGTAGTTTCTTTATTTTCTTCTTTATCCGTTTTTTACAAGTTGATTTCTTGCATGCTTCAGCTTTGTCAAAAATTGGTAATTTTATGACCAATTTGGCTGCATTGAGTTTCTTTATCCCGACAGGACACGCTATTTTACACATTGGCTTAATGATGGCTGTTGCAAACGTGCTTGGTTCTGTTGTTGGAGTACGTATCGCGCTTAAATACGGTAGTGGATTTGTTCGTATTATCTTTTTAATTTTGGTCAGTATTTTGATTTGTCGTTTGGGTTATCAAATGTTTGTTACTGGCTAACAACGGTATTGAAAGTATGAACTGAGGTTAAATAACAGTTCATACTTTTATGTATCATTTAAAATTAGAAATATAAAAATCATTACAGAAATTTACTAGAAAGAAAACTGTGTAAAAAATAGTCTCATTTTAAGCTACGTAAACAACATCAATTTCAATGTATGATAATCCTTGAAATAAAAAAGATTTTTTAGCTAAAAATGAGGAAGAGAATGAATATTTTCGAAGCATTAAGAGAAAGCCATGAAAATCAACGCAACCTTTCTGAACAATTAATCCAGACACATGGTTTAACCGAAGAACGAAAAGAATTATTTGATGCATTGAAAAATGAACTTTATGCCCATTCAGTTGCCGAAGACCGTTATTTATATATCCCTTTAATGTTTGATGATGTCGGTTTGGATATTACCCGACATGCTTTATCTGAACATCATGAAATGGATGAGTTGGTTGAACAACTAGAAAAAACGGATATGAGTAGTCCAAGCTGGTTAGCAACTGCAAAACAGTTGAGTGAAAAAGTGCATCACCATTTAAAAGAAGAAGAACATAAATTTTTTCAGCAAGCCGGCAAAATTCTTAAAGACAGCGAAAAAGAAACACTTGGCAATAAATATTTAAAGGAATATAAAAAATATAAAAAACAGCAGTAGAGCGAATCTAGGAAGTTTTTTTAGTACTTCTTAAAGTAACTCCAATAGAGGCCATCATTACGCAAGCTAAAGCTACCCATTGCAGCATACTGATTTCTTCGTGAAGTAATAAGAAACCTGTTAATGCTGCCAATGCGGGCGCTAAACTCGATAGGGTGCCGTAAGTTAATTTACTCAGCTGTTTGAGTGCCATTAAGTCGAGCGCATAGGGAATGGCAGTGGCTAAAACAGCAATTAACAAAGCTTTTCCCCAGTACTGGGTTTCAAGTAATGCGGGGGCATTATGCCAGATACCAATTGGCAATAAAGTAAGGGCAGATAAAGCAATCCCGATAGTTAAAGCATGCATACCTATATTTTGAGTCACAACTTTCTGACCAAAATAAATATAGACGGCCCAGCAAAACCCTGCGCCAAGTGCACAGGCTGCTCCTATATAAGAAAAATGGTGTTGTATAGGATCTTGCCAAGGCACCATCAGTGCGATACCTAACATGGCAAGAGCCACCCAAATGTAGTCACTTTTTTGTTTAATCGAAAGCAAAGCAAGGCCTAATGGGCCAATAAATTCTAAGCCTACAGCAATCCCTTGGGGAAGTTTTCCAAGCGAGGTGTAAAATAAAATATTCATTAAGCCCAAAGCAGCACAGTACATGAGTAAATCGCGCCATTTTAAATAAGGTAAGCGAGACCAGATTTTCCATGAGCGAAACATGACAGCAACAATAATAGTCGCAAAACTTAGCCTTAAAACAGTAACAGTAAGAGGATCTAAAGCTGCAATAAGTTGCTTAGCAAATGAAGCACTAATTTGGTATGAGACCATCGACAAAATCATATACAGCACAGCAATAATGGGAAGATTTTGCATGGAAAAAATACCTTAGCGCCTTATTTAATATTTAAAACGAATACTGACCGATTATAACGAATACTGGGTTTTAGCCAGTAGATTTAACAGTGTTAACCTGCTGTTTTCTCACGTTGTTGGCGGGCTTTTTGGGTGGTAATGGTGCAACCAACCGAAGCCGTAATAATAGTTGCTAGTGCCAACCATTGGTTCCATAACAGATATTCACCTAAGAAAATAAAACCAGAAAGTGCCGCAACTGCCGGTTCGAGACTCATCAATGTACCAAAGCTTAAAGGCGTCAAATTGCGTAGTGCTAACATTTCTAAAGAGAATGGTAATGCACTGGCTAAAATTGCTAGACCAATAAAATAGAAAAGGTAGGGTAACTCTATGACTTGCCCCATTGAGCCTGAAAACAGGGTAATAGGTAATAAGATGCATGCGCCCACACTCATCCCTAAACAAACAGTATGGTTGCCTGAGATACCAGAAGGTTTTTGTCCGGCAATAATATAAAGTGCCCAACAAGCACCTGCACTCATTGCAAATAAAACTCCGACCCAATCCAAACTATGTGCTTGATTGAAGGGGAACAGTAAAATAAGACCAATAATTGCGAAGCTGACCCAGACAAAATCATATTTCTGGCGTGCGTGATATAACGCCACACTTAAAGGACCAATAAACTCAAAAGCAACTGCAATACCAATTGGTAAGCGTTCAATTGACATATAAAAAAGGGCATTCATCCCTGCAAGTGCAAATCCATAAGCCAAGATTGCTTTCCAGCGGACCTGACTAAAATTAATTCGCCAAATTTTAAAAATAATAGCCAGAATACATGCACCAATACATAGGCGCATGGCCGATACTGTCAGCACTGGGAAGTTCTGAAACAGGACTTTAGCTAAAGATGCACTACTTTGGACGCTTAACATGGCAAGAATAAGAAAGCCCAAAGCATGTAGCTGAGATTTCTGGTTTGGACTAGACATTTTATTATTTGTTCAATTGGTATACTTTTCACATGATAATGTAAATACCCATAAAAAAGCCACAGACAATGCTGTGGCTTTTAAATTTACAGTTCGTATTAGAACAATACGCGCACGCGAATTGTACCTTCAACTTCATGCAACATATCTAAAGCTTCGTGAGAAGCAGAAGCGTCAACATCCATTACAAGGTAACCGATGTCACCTTTAGTCATAAGTGACTGACCAGAAATGTTGATACCTTGTTCAGCAAACAAGTTGTTAATTTTAGACAATACACCTGGTACGTTTTTGTGGATGTGCAATAAACGGTGTTGACCAGCGGTCAATGGTAATGCGATTTCTGGGAAGTTAACCGCAGAAAGTGTCATACCCTTGTCTGAGTAAGCAACAAATTTCTCTGCAACTTCTAAACCGATGTTTGCTTGCGCTTCCATGGTTGAACCACCAACGTGAGGCGTTAAAATCACATTGTCTAAGCCGCGAAGTGGAGATTGGAATTCTTCACCATTTGCTTTTGGTTCTTTAGGGAACACATCAACTGCTGCACCAGCGATATGGCCAGATTTGATTGCATCAGCTAAGTCTTCAATTACGACACATGTACCACGTGCAGCATTTAAGAAGATCGCGCCTTCTTTCATTTTCGCAAATTGTTCTTTAGTGAAGAAGTTGCGTGTAGATGGAACATCTGGCACGTGCAACGTTACAACGTCTGCAGTTGCTAAAAGTTCATCTAAAGAACCAACTTGGCGAGCATTACCCATTGGTAATTTAGTTACTGCATCATAATAAATGACATGCATACCCATGCTTTCAGCAAGAACTGAAAGTTGAGAACCGATGGAACCGTAACCCACAATACCTAAAGTTTTGCCACGAGTTTCGAAAGAACCCACAGCAGATTTGTCCCAACCACCACGATGACAAGCCGCTGACTTTTCAGGAACACGGCGAAGAAGAAGAATCGTTTCAGCAAGTACAAGCTCTGCAACCGAACGCGTATTTGAATACGGTGCGTTGAATACAGGAATACCACGTGCCATCGCTGCTTTAAGATCAACTTGGTTTGTTCCGATACAGAAACAACCTACTGCGATCAATTTGTTTGCAGCTTCGAAAACTTCTTCAGTCAATTGGGTACGCGAACGAATACCAATAAAGTGAGCATCTTTAACCGCTTCTTTAAGCGCTTCGCCTTCAAGAGCAGTTTTACGATAGTCAATATTGGTATAACCCGCAGCGTTCAAAGTATCGACTGCGTTTTGGTGAACGCCTTCTAACAAAAGGAAACGGATTTTATCTTTAGGTAGTGAAAGATGTTGGCTCATTACGGCTCCGCTACAAAGGCCAAATTTGGTGGCGGTATAATAACATATTGGGCGGTGCTATAGATATTTCGTTTATACCATCGCCTTATGGCAATTTTAGCTATGTCTAATCACTTCTGTTTATGGCTTGTCGAGCGTTTTAAAATATGCTTGGCATATCATTTCAACTCGATTTTTCTTTGAAAGCGTTATAGAAAAGCATTTATTAGCGTTAAACATGTTTTGTAGTGACAGTATCTCTATTCTGAACTTTATCGCTTGTGCGGTTACATGTAGAATATAGGAGTTCCTTGAACATTATGGCTTTGCTCAGGTGAAAACCTTGAGAAATATGAGGTCATAGTCCCACCACAGTTTACTTCTTGCTAGGTCTGCAAACGATGAATGCTCCAGTCGCTTTAACACCTGAGTTACTTACCCAATTAACAGCAATCGTCGGTGAAAACCGTATTAAAACCGATGCTGATAGTCTCGAAAACTGGGGTAAAGATCATACCAAGCATTTTAATCCGAACCCATCGGTCATCGTTTTTCCATCAACGACTGAACAAGTTCAGGCAGTTGTAAAGCTTGCAAACCAGTTTAATGTCGCGATTACACCGTCAGGTGGTCGTACTGGTCTCTCTGCTGGTGCTGTTGCAACTAATGGTGAAATTGTCATTAGCATGGACAAAATGAACCAGATTCTTGAGTTCTTCCCAGCAGATCGCATGGTTCGAGTACAAGCGGGTGTTGTGACTGAGCAATTGCAAAATTATGCTGAAGAACAAGGCATGTATTATCCAGTGGACTTCGCATCAGCAGGTTCTAGCCAGATTGGCGGTAATATCGGAACAAATGCCGGCGGTATTAAAGTTATTAAATATGGCATGACACGTAACTGGATACTTGGTTTAACTGTAGTAACCGGTAAAGGTGATATTCTGCGTTTAAACAAAGGCATGGTTAAAAATGCAACTGGTTATGCATTACAGCATTTGTTTATTGGTGGTGAAGGTACACTAGGTTTAGTGACTGAAGCAGAAATTAAACTTGAGCGCCAACCACAAAACTTACAAGTTTTAGTATTAGGTGTTCCTGATTTTGATGCAGTAATGCCTGTATTACATGCATTCCAAAAAGATATCGATTTAACAGCATTTGAGTTCTTTGGTGAACTTGCAATGCAAAAAGTTTTAAATAATGGTCATGTACAACGTCCATTCGAAACTGAATGCCCGTTCTATGTATTGCTTGAGTTTGAAGCACCATACGAGCCGATTATCGATAAAGCGATGGAAATTTTCGAGCATTGTATGGAGCAAGGTTGGGTACTGGATGGCGTTATGAGCCAAAGTCTTGACCAAGTAGAAAGCTTATGGCGTTTACGTGAAGATATTTCTGAATCAATCGCGCCGTTTATTCCATATAAAAACGATATTTCAGTATTAATTACTCACGTGCCTGCATTTATTCGTGAAATTGATGCGATTGTTCAAGAAAACTATCCTGACTTTGAAATTTGCTGGTTCGGCCATATTGGTGACGGTAACTTGCACTTAAATATTTTAAAACCTGAAAACTTAACCAAAGATGAGTTCTTTGCGAAGTGTCAGGTGGTCAATAAATATGTGTTTGATACCGTGAAAAAATATGATGGTTCAATCTCTGCCGAGCATGGCGTGGGCATGACGAAAAAGCCATATTTGGAATATTCGCGTTCAGCTGAAGAAATTGAATACATGAAGGCTTTGAAGAAAGTATTTGATCCGAAAGGTTTGATGAACCCAGGTAAATTATTTGATCTTTAAATAAGGCTTCTTTCGTAGAACTACATAGTTTCTACAGAGTAACCAACAAAGGCATAGCATCATAAAGCTATGCCTTTTGTTTTTGGTGATAACGATGCAACGCTTATTTTTGATTCCAGTTCTTTGTGCTGGACTTATCACTGGTTGTGCAACAACGAGTAAATTAATTCCTTTTGTGGGTTCGGAAACCCCAATGCAACAAGTACTTAAAGCTCAACCTGAGATCGTAAAAGAGCATAATAATACTTCGGTTCAGCAAGTCTTTAACCGTGTAGAATCTCCAACAGTTTCCCGCATTACGGTCATTCAAACTGGTTTAATGGATGACTCTGTTTCCGCGATTCGAACAGAATATTCATTTAAATTGATCGATGAAAAGTGGCTATTGCAAAATAAGCAAAAGAGCTATCAATGTGCGAGAGGGAAGGGTTCTAGAGGTCTCCAAACACAGCTTTGTTCTTAAAAATGAAAAAGACGATAAATATATCGTCTTTTTTTATGCACTAAATTATATGCCACTTTCTAAAATTTTAATTTTGACATCAATTACATCGTCTTTAACAGCTGCATGATGCGCTTGCATATGAGGTGTCGCTAAATGGGCTTCAAGGTGAGCAACACTTTCCCATTTTTCTAGCATGACAATGGTATCTGGCTCTTGAGTCTGGAAGCTTGCATTTGATTTGTGATCAATTAAAGGTTCATAACCATGGCAACCTTCTTCTGCTAAAACAGTTGGAATGATTTTTTGAAATGCATTCAGTACGTTTTGGCGGTGCTGTCCGCCTGATCGAGTACGAATTTCCGCAATAATGGTAAGCATGATTCTCTCCTTATTAAACTGCTGTAAATACGGTGTTTAAGTGTGCTTTATATTCTTCAACATAACTATCAACGTCAGGCATTTTAATCACGTCGTTTACAATAAACGTTGGCAGCGTGTTCATACCCAAAAACTGATTTGCTTTATGAAATGGTAAATAAACACCATCTACACCCACGCCGTGAAAGAACTGATCTCCATCCTCAAATGCTTCTATCGGCGCATTCCATGTAAGAGAAAGCATATATTTTTTGTCGTGAATTAGGCCACCTGAGCCATATTTTTTTGAAGCATCAGAGCGGCTACGGCCATCGTTTGCATATAATGAGCCGTGACCTGCCGTAAATACATCATCAATATATTTTTTGACTGTCCACGGTGCACCCATCCACCAACCTGGCATTTGGTAAATTACCACATCGGCCCATAAGAACTTTTCTACTTCGGTTTCTGCATCGTAATCGCTATCTGCACGAGTGACCTGTACCTGATGACCTAAATTACTGAGATGGTCAGTTGCCAATGTGGTGAGTGTGTCATTTAGTTCACCGTTTGAGTGTGCAAACTGTTTGGCGCCATTAATGACTAAAATATTACTCATGGGGGAGTTACTCTAATTAAATTCCTAAACTTGCTGGGTACTTTAGAGAACTTACTCTTATAGAAAAATGCAGTAATTTGGAAAATATTATTGATTAAAAATCACTAATACTAAGTTAAACACTCTATGCTCTAGCATTTCAAAGATAAGCACTTTACAAAGTTGAACGGAAAAAATTGTGTGAAGCCTTTAGCATCAAGGTGAAGTGTGGTGGAGTTGAGTATGAAAAAAATTGGTTTACTCATGGTGTTGAATGTATTGTTTCTGAGTGCGTGTACACCTCATGTGAATCCACCGCCCCCTCAAGCCAATAGTCCGATACAAGCTGTTTTGTTGGATCAACCCAATCTTTTAAATAATGCAAGTAACTTAAGTATTTCTCAGCAAATGAATGCTTTAGATAACGCTTCTAATGCACAAGTAACCATTTTACAGACCATGCCTAGTGAAGATGCTATATCAAAAACACGTACTGAATATTTATTAAAACGAGATCAAACCGTTTGGAAAATCGTTAATAAAAAACAAAGTTATCAATGTACAAAAGGGCAGGAAACAGCGGATTTTCAAGTCAATCCTTGTCCTTAAGGCCAAATGTTTACGGGATATGTGGATAACTTTAAGGTTATCCACAACTTAAAAATGAGATGGTAATAACCAAAATATAGAATTTAAAATCGAAAGAATTGCCCGATTGCTGATCAATTTAAAAAGTGATATTGTGTCACGCGGCAATTAGGCCAAATGGTAAAAATTACCGAATCTCACGTCATACGTTTTTTCTTGTCTTAGACACCTTGTGAATACGGTGTTTCACATTCAAAACATGCACTCTCACGGCATATAACAACTTAACTAAAGATTGACTGACCTTACTGTCATCGTCATGACTACATTATTTATTTCAATATGTAGTTACTGAGACATTTTGGCTGCTATTTTGAAGTGTACAAACTCATGAAAAATATTCAAACGACAGCGTTGAACCGTACAACGTTGATGTTTCCTTTAGCTTTAGTGCTATTTGAATTTGCGGTTTATATTGGTAATGACCTGATTCAGCCAGCGATGTTGGCGATTACTGAAGATTTTGGTGTAAGTGCAACTTGGGCACCATCTTCAATGTCATTTTATTTATTAGGTGGTGCATCTGTTGCATGGTTACTTGGGCCTTTATCAGATCGTTTAGGTCGTAAAAAAGTACTTTTGGCTGGTGTCTTATTTTTTGCCTTATGCTGTTTTTTAATTTTATTAACGCGAAATATTGAACACTTTCTAACATTACGATTTTTACAAGGTATTGGTTTAAGCGTAATTTCAGCAGTGGGATATGCAGCGATTCAAGAAAATTTTGCGGAGCGTGATGCCATTAAAGTCATGGCACTCATGGCGAATATTTCCTTGCTCGCTCCTTTACTTGGACCAGTATTGGGTGCGTTTCTTATTGACTATGTTTCTTGGCATTGGGGCTTTGTAGCAATTGCGCTGCTTGCACTGCTGAGTTGGGTGGGTTTAAAGAAACAAATGCCTGGTCAGAAGGTAAGTGTAACCAAACAACCTTTTAGCTATCTTTTTGATGACTTTAAAAAGGTATTTAGCAATCGGCAATTTCTTGGTTTAACGCTAGCCTTACCGCTTGTCGGTATGCCGCTGATGCTCTGGATTGCATTATCGCCAATTATTTTGGTAGATGAACTCAAGCTCACGAGTGTGCAATATGGTTTAGCACAGTTTCCAGTATTTCTAGGTTTGATCGTAGGTAACATTGTTTTAATTAAAATTATTGACCGTTTGGCTTTAGGTAAAACAGTGCTAATCGGTTTACCTATTATGCTCACTGGTACACTCATTTTAATATTAGGTGTTGTATGGCAGACCTATTTAATTCCTTGCTTGCTCACTGGTATGACGCTCATTTGCTTTGGGGAAGGAATTAGTTTCTCAGTCTTGTACCGCTTTGCACTCATGTCATCTGAAGTGTCAAAAGGAACTGTGGCTGCGGCTGTTTCAATGTTATTGATGACGAGCTTTTTTGCAATGATTGAGCTGGTGCGTTATCTCTATACTCAATTTCATTTATGGGCTTTCGTCTTATCTGCTTTTGCTTTTATTGCGCTATGGTTTACTCAACCACGTTTAGCTTTAAAACGGGAAATGCAGGAAAGAGTTGCTCAAGACTTACATTAAAAAAAATACCGGAATTTATATTCCGGTATTTTCTATTTTACTTAATCTCTTGTTCTAAAAGTTTGCCTTTAAGGTTGAGTAATTCAGGCAAGGTTTCTAATAATAAACTCATTTGTTTTAAGACGAGGGAATAACTTTCCGAGAGTTGCTCATGAGTTGTTAGGCGTTGAATTTGTTTTAAAGTTTGCTCAAGAAAGTTAAAGTCAACGGGAGCTTGTTCAAACAAATTTTGATTAAGAATGTGCTGACAATCTAGTAAAAGCTGTAATACCTGATGATCCTCAATTTTTTGTCTTTGGCTACCTAAGGCTGCAACATAACTCAACTGGCTATGGCTATAAACTAGATAACGAAAAGCATAATGAATCAGCTCTGGTTTTGGATTGGGCTCAGCACTTAAGCTTGAAATCATATTAGATAGCTCAATCTGTGCATTATGTGCAGCGCGGCGAATTCTACGATATTCAATGTCTTGGTTTTTACCATGCTGGTATTGCTCAACAATCACATTGAAATAATCCAGTGTGGCTTGGCTACTCTTTTTAATATTGTTTGGAATGTTTCGAAAGTTCCAGTCCGGCCATATAAAGTTAACGGCAAGCCAAGCAATAAAGCAGCCTAATAATGTGTCGATGAGGCGGGGTAAAATAATGCTGTAGCCGGCACCTTTTAAATTGAAAATAAGCAATACCATAAGGGTTGCCATGAGCGTTGCCAAGGCATATTTCTTCTGGCGTAAGTAAAAAAAGCTCACACCACAAATAATGGTAAGAATGAGTTGGCCATCAATACTTGGAACAAAATATAAAATAGGAATCCCTAATAAAACACCAAGTAAGGTTCCAATTGTTCTGAGTTTTAAACGGCTTTTGGTTGCAAAATAAGTAATTTGGCAAACAAATAAACTGGTGAGCAAAATCCAGTAGCCATGCTGAGCAAAAGGTAATAATGAAATGACGTAACCTGCAGCAAACACGAATGCAATTCGTATTGCATGTCTAAATAAAGCCGATTGAGGGGTGAGCTGCTGCCGAATTTTTAAGACAAGGTCTGAAAATCCTTGAATATCATCATCAAGTAAGTTGAGATGTTCTTGCTTGTTCTGATTAAGCGTTTCACCAAATGGTTGAGCATATTGAAGTTGTTCAAACTGTTCATGCATTCCTTTTAAATTATTAAAAATCAGCTTTAAATTTTTAACTTCAAAATTTTGTGGATGCTGTTTTATCCAGTCTTTTAAAGAACTTTCTAAATGGTTTAAGACAAGCTGTCCTTGCTCGGAAGACTGATATTGTTGATTATGCAAAATACATTGGGCTAAATCTTGGCAAGCTTGGGCTTGTAAGCGCAGATTTTTTTGAAAACGAAAAATGAGATCACTGCGGCTAAAATTCTGCTGAATCTGTTCGTAATGTAAATAATTAGACGTTGCCTGCTCATGTATATCTCGTGCAAAGAAATACAGGTTTAGCCAGTAAATACTTTTATTACTGACACGTGAGGCTTTAAGTCGGGTCAGCAGGGAACTACGGATTTGATTAAGACTTTGCGCAACTTGTGTATTTTGTAGCGATAACTCAAATAAAAGCTGCTCTACATTTTCTTTGTTGTCTGGATCGAACAGACGTGCTTTAGCCTGAAGTAAAGCCGAGATTTCTTCAAAAATTTGTGAAAGTTTATCTTGTAAAGGAAGTGTAGGTTTGAGAATGAAAAATAAAATAGAAGTTAATCCGTACCATAGTGCACCATATACAAAATAAATCGGTTGTTGGTACCAATGGGCATATTCTCCTAAACCAAACATGCTGTAGATCGAAAGTAAAATTGTACCAAAAGAAATAGTAGCGTAGCGCTGACCTAAAGCACCTAATAAAATAAAACAAGCACTTGAAATTGATAGATATAAAATAAATAAAATTTTATAAGGTGCTAAAAATCCAAGAATAGTGCTGACAGTAAAAAAGAGTAGGCAAACATACAGCAGGTTACGTAAACGAAGACTTAAGCGATCATCAAAATCGGTGAGTGCAGCAGCAATTGCACCTAAAGTCACAGGGACAATAAGCTCATTATGGCCTAACCAGCGGAAGCCTAAGGTTGTGCCTGTGAGTACAATTAAAATTTGCAGACAGTAAATTAAAATTGAATTCGATTTAAAACGATTAAATGTTTGGATTAGATAATTCACGGCTTTTTTCTAGAAGAGGGTACGTGACAAAGGAATATTTAAATTTTTATTACGTGAAAAATATTATGCGTTTTATCTAAGAAAGTCAGTTAATTTTTTAAGATTTTATAATGGTTAAATCAATTAAAGTGTTCAATAAAATAGCTAAATTGTGGATATCTTTTTAGATACCCACAATTTAAAACAATAATAAATTACTGAATGACACCACATGCGATTCGTGCTCCGCCACCACCTAATGGTTGAGGAGAGTCTGAATAATTATCACCACCAGCGTGGATCATGATGGCATGACCTTTTATATCAGCAAGTTTTAGACGTGGAGCGATGACAGCAGTTGTCGCAACACCTGTGTTATCAACTACTAAAACAGGTAAGTCGCCTAAGTGACCTGTGGTCGGAGTACCATGGTGTGGTGCTTGGTTAGGGTTGTAGTGGCTACCTGCAGCTAAAGCAGCACCAGGTTTTCCATCTTTAACACCAGGAGCACAAGATGCATTTTCATGGATGTGAAAACCTCGAGTACCACTTGGTAAATCCGCCAAAGCAGGGGTAATGATTAAGCCTTTATCACTGTCTTGAAAGCTAATCGTACCAATTTTTTTACCAATACCATTGGCTGTTACTTCATTTACATCGACTACTTTTTTGGTATGCATGGTGGTTAATGCATGAGTCGTGTCAGATACTGTTTTGCTTACCGTGCTACAACCAACTGTTAAAAAAGCTGTAAGTGCGCATACTGCACTAATTTTATTAAATGCTGTCATTATTAATTGTCCTTATAAATATAAATCTGATTTTCTCATTCAAGCAAAGGTACGTTAGCCCTACAAGTTAATTTAAATAGTCACTTTGTATCCTGAAACATTTTTAAATCATTAGTTTAGTTTTAAGGCGGAGGTAAATCATCGTCAGAATCATAAATCATGGTTGTTTTTGGCAGTGGTTCAGGGTCAATTGTTTCATGAAGCCATTCACGCCAAATCGCTAATAAAACAGCTAAAATAACTGGTCCAATAAACAAGCCTACTAAACCAAAACTCGCAATACCACCGAGTACGCCGAACATAATGACTAAAAACGGAATTTGGGTCGCACCAGAGATAACAAGAGGGCGAATCACATTGTCTGCACTACTTACAATCAGAACACCCCATGCAATAACTCCAATCGCTTCCATAGTTTGTCCCTGAGAGAACAACCATAGGCCAACGCCTAAATAGGAAACAGGGGTACCAAAAGGAATGAGTGCTAATAAGAATGTTGCAATGGTGAGTACCATTGGATTGGGTACACCTGCGACGAAATAACTTAATCCAGCAAGTACTGCTTGAGCAATTGCAGTTAAACCCACACCATAAACAACGGCACGCGTAGTTTCTGAAATCGTATCAAGATAATGATGAATACGTAGGCCGATCACCATTTCTAAAGCTTTACTTACTTGGGTCAAGATGGTGTGGCCGTCACGATAAAAGAAGAAAAGCGTTAAAATTGCAAATCCAAGTTTGACTATATTTTTACTAATTTCATTGAGTAATACACGTCCATAACTTAAATTGCTTTGAAACCAAGCGGCAATACTCTGAATCGTACTATTGGGATCAGTATTTATATCATTGAGTGTTCGAGTTATTTCTTTGCCAATAAAAGGAAGATTTGTAATGAAATCAGGAACGCTTAAATGACCAGAAAAGACCTGCCGCTGTAAATCAAGATAGAGGTTACGGCCTTCATGTTGCAAAATAAAAATAGCACATATAAGTGGAATACCAACCACTAAGATGACTAAGCTAATCATGACTGTGGCATTTAAATTATTACGGTTTTCACCAAAAAAACGCTGTATTCTTAAATAAATAGGCCAAGTCATATAGGCAATGATGGCAGCCCAAACTACAGGTACAATAAAGTACTTTAGAATGTTAAATCCTAAAAATATCAGGATGAAAAATAATCCAAATAATAAAACGCGCTGTAAAGTAGGGGCGTATTGATGCACGAACAAAATGTCTCTAATTTTTTAAATCGAATAAAGTCATATTAACTGAAAAATGACTTGAGGCAAATTTTAAGCAGCCGTGCTTATTTATTCATCTTGCACAATGAAACTAAAAAGATAGTTTTTAAAACCACTCAGATTTATCTTCAATCAGTTTATTTAAAAGAGGCTGCCACTGAGTTTGAATTGCAACAAAGTTCTTTTGTGGTTTATCAAATACACTTAAACCCTGCATTGCTAAACTGCCATAAGCACTACGCTCTGCAATCCACGCAATAGGTTCATGTTCGATTTTTTCAAAGAATTGCTGAATATCTTTTGAGCTAGCACTATTCGGTTTAACGCGATTTGCAAGCAGTAATATTTGTACTTTACCTTTACGAATACGCTTAATATCTTGCAAATGCTTGAGAAAACGACGTGTACTATCGATATCAAAAAATGAAGGCTGAAGCGGTGTAATAATGGCATGAGCTTCGCTGACTAATTGTTCAGCATGGTCGCCTGACAGAGCACCCGGCGCATCAATAATTAAATAATCTAAATTTTTAGGCGCATCACCAATTGATTTTTCATGACGCCAGTCGAGGCTTTGAATCGCAGCTACATTTTCTGGACGTTGCTTTAACCATTGTAAGGAAGATTTTTGGTTATCAGAGTCAGCCAATGCTACTTTATATCCTTTTTGTGCCAAAGCTGTTGCCAGCGTAATGGCTGTCATGGTTTTTCCGCATCCGCCTTTTTGATTTGCAATAAGTATCGTTTTCATAAATTCAGTTATATTCAGCAGCACACTTGTTTTACTTATACCTTAGCATCTTTTTAGGTGAAGTAGAGGACCACCTTTGACAAAAGTTTAAGCTGCTTCGTAATTTTAGATATGATTGCTCATCTGTTGCTGTGATTTGTATTTGTTAAGGAAAATTTATGTCTGTATGGCTGGCCATGCTTATTGGTGCTGGTATTGGTATTATTATCACTACACTCATTTTATCAAATACCCGTAATGGCCGAATCAAGGCTGAATATGAACAATATATTGCTGAGTTAGAGCTTGAGCATCAACAAGCCCTTGCTCAAGCACAAAAGCGAAGTGTTAATACAAGCCGTGCAGTATTAAAGGGAAAAATGGCAGAACAATTTGCCCCGATTTTACCTGAGTTTCAATATTTACCGAGTGATGCCAAGTTTTTAGGCGATCCGGTTGATTATGTTATTTTTGATGGTTATACCGATTTTAGAGATGGTGATGGGACTGCCGATGACATTCAGATTATTTTACTTGATGTAAAAAGTGGCGGTGCTCGTCTAACAAAAGGTCAGCAAGCAATTGCTCAAGCGGTAAGAGAAGGGAAGGTTCGTTTTGAAACCTTAAGAATAGATTTTGAAGATTTATAATCTATTTAATTAAGCACAAAAATAGACGAAATTGATCTGTATTGTTACTAAATTCCGATATTTTTTTCATCGCTTAGAGCTACCATAAATTAGAGATCTACTGTATTTGATCTGGCAATATTTGAGGTATAAAGCGATGAAAAAACAACATGTAATGATAGGCTTATTGGCCTCTTTATGTATCAGCTCGGCTTTTGCTTCGACATCCTCTACCTCTGGTGAATATAATATTGCTAATGGCTTGTTACCCATTGAAAAAGATCAGTCAATTTCTGTATTACAGCCATTTCAGGGTAATTTTCGAATCTTAGGTTCAAAAATATATAAAAATGATGAACAAGCTAAATTTTCTCCAATCGATTATGCCGTAAGTTGGGGGCTGTTCGCCAAACCAGATATTGCTCGTACGATTTCAGTTAAGCAATATGACCGTTATTTGAACTGGAAAATGAGTAAGCTTCCGGTACCTGCTGACCAAGCAATGCAAATGGTGTCAAATATGCACATCATTCCTGCGAGCCCTCAGATTGCTCAGCAAATCAAACAAGTTAAACGCGGTGATTTGGTTTATCTCAAAGGGGAACTCGTCGAAATTAAAGATAAAAATTTAGTTTGGCGATCATCTTTAACTCCAGGTGATACTGGTGATGGTGCTTGTGAATTATTCCGTGTTCAATCGATTCATTGGGTTGAAAAACAAAATATTTAAATTAAAAAGCCTTCTCGAACAGAAGGCTTTTTATTGCACTTTATAAACTTAATGCTGCTGTGAAGCTTTCCAATATTTCAACTGATTCTGGGCTTGTAAGTAGTCAGCAAGCTGATTGACTCGTTCATCTTTATTGACCTGTTTATCACTAAAGTGTTTTTCTTGGTTTTCCCAATATTGATAGAGTAAACCCTGAATATAGCGACCTTGTTCAGTTTTTAAATCGAGGTCTTTTAACATGGTCAATGCTGAGCGGACATTATCAAGCGTCCGTTTTTGTTCAAAATCTGTGGTGAGCGTACCTGCCTCATGCATTTTTGCTAACTCGGTTTCCATCTCATCACTCATTTCAGTAAAGCGACGGTCATAGTCTTCTAGTAGCGCAATGTCATGTGCATCATCGGCAGTGACTGGAAACTTTTTAACAGGCCTTTCATTGAGTTTTTCCATGACCTGATCGGTAGATGAATTCGTATGATGTTGTTCAGTCTTTGCCGGCTCATCTGCTTTTTTACAAGCAGTCAATAATAGGCTAGAGCTGAGCAAAGACATGAAGATGATATGAGGCGTTTTTTTAAACATAGCTTTTAACCGAACCTATTCTCTATTATTTGACGATGTACTTTTCCGAAAGTGATATGCATATGTGACATACGGAAAATCGATCTGGTCTTGTGGGCCTAGCCCAGTAAAATCATAAACAATTTTTTCAAACTGAGCTTTGAGCTGCGATTGATCTTTTTCAGTCATTGCTGCAATAAAACTTGTTGAAAGTAATCTCTTACTCACGACTTGTTCGACAGTACCATGCTGCGATTGCGGAAAAGTTTCTAAACTGTCAAAAATAAATAAATTTTGCTCTTCAAAAACATTTTTCCACTTTTCACTATGGTAACGAGGTGTATCACCTTCAAGCGGCAATAAAAAATCTGCTAAAGCCTTTACCCAGTTTGTACGTTCATCACGCTGGTTCCAGACGAGTCCCAAATGCCCTTGAGGTTTTAATATTCGATATATTTCAGAGAGTGTTTCTATGTTGTCAAACCAATGAAAAGATTGAGCACAAATGACGGCATCAATCAGTTGATCGGCTAGCGGAATAGAATGACTAAATGCCTGTAAAGTTTTGATATCGGGATAGGCTTGCTGAAGCTGTTGTAACATCTCGCCAATTGGCTCTACTGCAATAATATTGGCATGTGTTTGTTTTAGGTAGGATAAGAATTTGCCAGTGCCTGAACCAAGATCGATAACAGTAGAATTTTCATGTATTTGGAGTCGATCTTGTAGCCAACTGACTATTTCTACAGGATAATTGGGTCTAACTTGCTGATAAAGTTCAGCAGCAGAGCTGAAGCCTTTTTGAGCGGCAGGATGTAAGGATTGTGTCATATTTTGCGCTTTTTAATCTGACTGGCATCTATAAAATAAGATACTCCGCAATCATAAATTGGCAAAACACCTATTTTGTTTCATTTTTGACGATGTATGTGGGAGTAAATTTTCTTTCGGTGTGAGCATGGATAAGCAAATTATTTTTGAAGACGAACACATTAGAGCCATTTTTTTACAAGGCGATTCTAATACATTAGTTTTCTCTTTTGGCGATTTGATTACCCGAGCGAGTGGCTTATCTATCAATGCTGAGAAGTCTCTAATAAAGTACCAATACAATGTTATTGGGGTTATGCCAAAACAAAAATCATGGTTCCCAAAAGCCAGTATGGTTGAAATGGCAAAAGCCATTTTGCCTATTATTCAGCGTTTTAAAAATATTGTGGGTTATGGCGGCTCAATGGGCGGTTATGCAGCAATCAAATATTCGAACCTATTAAATATGAATCGAATAGTTGCTTTTGTACCTCAATATTCAATTGACCCTGAACAGGTTGAAGATCGCCGCTACGCTGAATTTTTTGATGCCGTTGCTAATCAAGACATGCAGGTTCAGCCGCAAGATGTGGATGCAGAGCGCGAATACATTATTGTTTATGATCCTTACTTTGCAATTGATCGTGAACACTACCTAAAAATCAAAGAAATATTGCCAAGTTTACATACAGTTCACTTACCTTTTACGGGACATGAGGCTTTATCGGTATTGGCAAGCTCAAGCCTTTTACACGATTTTATTGAACATGAATTTGATGAAACATATTTCTATCAACAGGTTCGTAAAATCAAAAAACAAAGCAAATTTTACTATCGTAATGTTCTTGCAAATGTGCTGACACATCATGACAGCATGCTATTGAAAATTTTACGTCAAAATGATTTTCAATTGGATGAGCGTTATTTAGATAACCCCCTCAAACAAGCCCTTACACGTAGCCTTGTAAGAACAAAGCAGGCAACTGAGCAAGATTTTCAAAAGCTTGGAATTAAAATTCAATACATCCAGCAGGCTGCAACTTACAAAAAAGCTTTGCAGACCCATACTGGAGCAATATTGGTATTCAATTTAATCAATCTAAAGCTTGAAACTTATGCTGTAGATATTTTGCTGGCAAACACTTCGTATTTGATCCCGATCGTGGCAGAACAGACCGGAGTTGCGCACATTGGGTTAAATAATGAAATTTATTTGTTAGGTATGAATGACCGAAAAATCATTAAATTGTTTAAACAAGGGGAAGCGTTAAGCTCGGATATGAGCCCATTTGTGATTAAACAATATTCTGAATTTTTTACATTGAGCTACAAACAATTAAACCTAGATTGTGATGAGCAAGGCGTGTGTCATTATGTTGAAGGTTCAGGTCAGCCCTCTCAACAATTTATATTGATGAACTTCTAAGTCGCTTAGCTGTTTAAATAAAGCTCAAATCTTTAGATTTGAGCTTTATTTTTTGCTTAAAAAATATTTTTTTATTAATTTATTTGTATATGAAATTAGAAGTCATTATTTAAATAAATGGTGTGATTGATTTTTAAATAAAGATAGGGCTAAAAGTAATCATGATAAATTAACTGAAAAAATATTATATTTAAAAAATAATGGTTTTTGATTTTATATAAATTAAAGAAATAGTTAGGGGTTAATTAAAATACAATCATTGCTTTGGTATTTATTAATGTGTTGTTTTATATTGCTATTTTATTTGTAATTGGAGAAGGTGCTTAAAATAGCTTCACTATTCAAAGATAATTGCATATTTATTTTTTTCTCCTAAAATGATTTTTTACTAAATTGTCGTTACAGTTTTTTATATGCAATCATTAAATTATCGGAATAATGATGCATCGCAACATGGAAGTTCTGCACCTTTGAAACGAGCAATGAGTACTCGACATTTGGTGATGATCTCCCTTGGCGGTGCCATAGGTACAGGTCTTTTTTTAGGGTCTGGCGACGTAATTTCTCAAGCAGGTCCCATTGGCGCAATTATCTCTTATTTCTTGGGCGGTTTGATTGCCTATACTGTTATGTTGTGCTTAGGTGAGCTCGCTGTTCATGTGCCTGAGTCGGGTTCTTTTGGTGAATACGCACGACGTTATATTGGTCCAGGCACAGGTTATATGATCACTTGGTTATATTGGCTCACTTGGACTGCCACTTTAGGAACCGAGTTTACTGCCGCAGCTTTACTGGTTAAGGAGTGGTTCCCAAGTACTTCGGTTTGGGCATGGACTTTATTTTTTGGTGGTCTCGTCTTTTTTCTTAATATTAGTTCAACACGTCTATTTGCTGAATCTGAGTTTTGGCTTGCTCTCATTAAAGTTATAACAATTATTGTTTTTATTGCCTTGGGTTTATTGGCAATTTTTGGCTTTATTCCTTATCACGGTCATGAAACAGCGCCATTATTTACTAATTTAACGGCACAAGGTTGGTTCCCGCATGGGTTATTTCCAATTTTTACTACCATGCTGATCGTAAACTTTGCTTTCTCTGGTACAGAGCTCATTGGTGTCGCCGCAGGTGAAGCAGAGGAGCCAGCGAAGACTGTTCCTAAAGCAATTAATGCTGCAATTTGGCGTTTACTTATATTCTTTGTTGGTACTATCGTTGTTATTTGCTCTTTGCTTCCATTTCATCTTGCTGGTCTTAATGCAAATGACGTGAGTAGCAGTCCGTTTGTGACAGTATTTAATTACATTGGTATTCCGTACGCAGAAGATATTATTCGTTTCGTTATTATTACCGCTTTACTTTCGGCTGCTAACTCTGGTTTGTTTGCTGCATCACGTATGATGTGGTCGCTTTCAGCAAAAAATCAATTACCTAAAATTTTCTCCAAACTTACACCTTCTGGAACACCTATTGTTGCCATTATTGTAACCATGTTTGGTGCAATTCCTGGGTTGCTTTCAGAGCAATTTGCGCCAGAAACCATATTTAAGAACTTGCTCGGTGTTGCAGCTTTTACAATGGTTGTGGTGTGGATCGCAATTTGTGTTTCACAGTTTAATTTCCGTAGACAATGGTATAAAGCAGGCAACACAGCAAAAGATTTACGGTTCGCTGCACCTCTTTTTCCTCTCGCTCCAATTGTGGGTGGGCTATTCTGTGTTGTTACCTGTGTCAGCATGGTCTTTGATCCATCTATGCAAGTCGGTTTCATCTGTTGCATAATTTTTATCTTACTGTGCTATGCCAGCTATTTTATCTTTTATCGTAAGAAAGAATTGATTCAAAATTAAACAGCATATTTTGTTGATTGAAGGTCCCTAAAGGGGCCTTTTTTTGTGGCTTAAAATTGAGCTAAAAAGGGTCTTGTCATATATTTTTTTTAAAAATGTTTTTTTTATTTTAATAATAAAATCAAATATTGATTCGTAAATTAACCTTTTGTCGGATTGTTATTAATAGCTAATTATTATAAGTTTTTAAATAAGTCTATGTTTATCATGGTTATTTAATTAAAAGAATATTTTTATATTTCTGTTTTTTATTTTGAATTGTAGTGAACAAATAAATATTATGAAATTTTCTACAATTTTTGAGAGTTTTTTGAAATTTTTTGTTAATTAAGTTGTTGTTATTAAATGGTAATTTTTTGATCATTTTTATTTTTAATATTTTTTTAATTTCCATAAAATAAAATTATTATGGCTTAAGGTTTTTTTAGGTGTAGTTACTTTTTTATTATAAAAAAGAGCAAGAATTGATTATTTTTTCTCTGCTTGTTTATTTTAAAATGTTCTAAATTACCTTGCTCTGTGCTATATTTACTTAAAGATTTTATGTCTATATTAGAGCGCGATTAACCTGCTCGAGTCGGGATGTAAAACTTGCAGTATTACTGAACAATTTTTATTTAAAAAGACTAATGGAGGGATCTATCGATTAGTCAAAAATAATTTTATGGACTTATGGTTTTTTCGTTTTATGAACCCAAGTTCTTTTTAACTCCCAAACGGTTATATCACCTCTTTTGTACTTATTTCCAATCGACTTGTTTGAGTTGGTTGCGGTGGAACTTTTGCTTTTATAAAGAGGTTTTTATAAACAGCAGATGAGGCAAAAGAAAGATTGTAAAAGATATCGATATATAAAAGTAAATTGTACTTTTGATATCACAAGATGGAATTTAAAGGGTCTAAAGCTTTAAAAGGGCTGAAGATTTTATAAATAAATCAAAACATTGTTATTGCAAGGTTTTGGTTGCTGAATAATAAAGACTGCGGATTTATCACATCTGAGTCTGTATAGGTAGATAGGAAAAAAGATGTCAGATCTTTCATACGTAAACGAACATAGCGATGCATGGCAAACTTACTTGGCACAAATTGACCGTGTTGCTCCGTACTTAGACCACTTAGCTGAGTTTATCGATACATTAAAACGTCCAAAGCGTGCGCTTATTGTTGACGTGCCAATCGTAATGGATGACGGTTCTATTCAGCACTTTGAAGGCTACCGTGTACAACACAACTTGTCTCGTGGTCCTGGTAAAGGTGGTGTACGTTACCATCCAAACGTTGATTTAAATGAAGTGATGGCGTTATCTGCATGGATGACAATTAAAACTGCTGTTTTGAACTTGCCATTTGGCGGTGCAAAAGGTGGTATCCGTGTTGACCCACGTAAACTTTCAAATCGTGAATTAGAACGTTTAACTCGCCGTTATACGACTGAAATCGGTCACATTATCGGGCCTCAAAAAGATATCCCAGCTCCAGACGTTGGTACAAATGCCAATATCATGGGTTGGATGATGGATACTTATTCGACTAGCCAAGGTTATACAGTAACTGGTGTTGTAACTGGTAAGCCAGTTCACTTAGGTGGCTCTTTAGGTCGTGTTAAAGCGACTGGTCGCGGTGTATTTGTTACAGGTCGCGAAGTGGCTGCAAAAATCAATTTACCAATTGAAGGCGCGAAAATCGCTGTTCAAGGTTTTGGTAACGTAGGTAGTGAAGCTGCTTTCTTGTTTGTTGAGTCAAAAGCAAAAATCACTCACGTTCAAGATCACACTGGCACAATTTTCAATGCTGATGGTATTGATCTTGTTGCATTACGTGAACACGTAAATGCAAACCAAGGTGGTGTTGGTGGTTTCGCTGGCGCGCAAGCAATTGCTGATGAAGATTTCTGGACTGCGGAAGTAGACATCATTATTCCTGCTGCATTAGAAGGTCAAATCACAGTTGAGCGTGCTCAAAAACTTAAAGCTAAGTTGATTTTAGAAGGCGCGAATGGCCCGACTTATCCTAAAGCTGAAGATGTATTAGTTGAGCGTGGCATTGTTGTAGTTCCTGACGTGGTATGTAACGCCGGCGGTGTAACTGTAAGTTACTTCGAATGGGTTCAAGACATGGCGAGCTACTTCTGGACCGAAGAAGAAATCAACGAACGTTTAGACAAGTTGATGGTTCAAGCAATGGGTGACGTTTGGAATACAGCAAACAACAACGCTTGTACTTTACGTACAGCAGCTTACATCTTGGCATGTGAGCGTATCTTAAAAGCTCGTAAAGAACGCGGTATTTTCCCAGGCTAATCTGAGGAAACTACCTTTTAGGAAGAGTGGTCTGAGCAAATATAAAGGATGTTATAGGGATATTTGCTCGGTCCCTTTTTCTAAATAAATTAAATGAAAGACAGTAAGACAGATTAAATAAATTAAATAGATACTGAGGTAAGCATGGAACAGCCAATTTCTGTAACTCGAAGCAACTTTAATGACTGGATGGTTCCAGTTTTTGCACCGGCAAATTTCATTCCTGTACGTGGTGAAGGTTCACGTATTTGGGATCAAGAAAATAAAGAATATATCGATTTTGCAGGCGGGATTGCAGTAAACGCATTAGGTCATGCGCATCCAGTGGCAGTAAATGCATTAACAGAACAAGCAACAAAACTTTGGCATGTAGGGAACGGTTATACCAATGAACCTGTACTACGTCTTGCAAAACAACTCACCGAAAATACATTTGCAGATAAAGTATTCTTCTGTAACTCAGGTGCAGAAGCCAATGAAGCCGCATTAAAACTGGCTCGTAAAGTAGGACTCGACAGCGGTGTTGCGGGTAAAAGCGGCATTGTGGCATTTAATAATGCTTTCCACGGTCGTACTTTATTTACCGTTTCAGCAGGTGGTCAACCAAAATATTCACAAGACTTTGCACCACTTCCAAACGGCATTAATCATGTTGCTTTTAACGATTTAGAAGCTGCAAAAGCAGTCATTAATGAACAAACATGTGCAGTTATTGTTGAACCGATCCAAGGTGAAGGCGGTGTTATTCCTGCTGACATCGAATTTTTAAAAGGTTTACGCGCGCTGTGTGATGAGTTTGGTGCCTTACTTATTTTTGATGAAGTACAAACAGGTGTCGGCCGTACAGGTGCACTTTATGCCTATATGAATTCTGGTGTTACACCAGATGTACTCACTACTGCAAAAGCATTGGGCGGTGGTTTCCCTGTTGGTGCAATGTTAACAACTGATAAATTTGCGCCGCATTTTTCAGTAGGTACACATGGTACAACTTACGGTGGTAACCCATTAGCAAGTGCAGTTGCGGGTGCAGTCTTTGAGTTTATTAATACGCCAGAAGTACTTGAAGGTGTAAAACACCGTCATCAGTATTTCCTTGATGCCTTAAATACTTTAAATGCTGAATATCAGGTTTTTGATGAAATTCGTGGTCAAGGTTTATTGATTGGCTGTGTATTAAAAGCTGAATATGCAGGTAAAGCAAAAGACATTACAACTTGGGCAGGCGAAGAAGGACTACTTGCTTTAATCGCAGGACCAAACGTAGTTCGTTTTACTCCATCTCTCATTATCCCTGAACAAGATATTGATGAAGGGATTGCTCGTTTAAAAAGAGCTTTGGCAAAGTTGGCTAAATAAAAAAAAGGAAAGCTAGCCATGATGATTGTCCGTCATGCCGAGTTTCGAGATCTTGAAGATATTTATAAATTAGCAGGTAAGTCGGGTGTTGGCCTGACTTCCTTGCCACAAAATATGGATACGCTTTCGGCTCGAATTTCACGTACTCGCAATACTTTAAATGGTAATGTTCATAAGAGCGAACAGGGTTATTTGTTTGTTCTTGAAGATACAGAAGCTCAACGTGTTATTGGGGTGAGTGCAATTGAGGTTGCTGTAGGTTTAATCGAACCTTGGTACAACTTTCATGTAGGAACACAAGTACACGCTTCAAAAGCATTGAATGTCTATAAAGCATTACCCACTTTATTTTTAAGTAATGACAGAACAGGAAGTAGTGAGCTCTGTACATTATTTTTAGATCCGGAACGTCGTGAAAACCAAAACGGTAAATTCTTATCAAAAATCCGTTTTATGTTTATTGCAGCATTTAAGCAATATTTTGAAAAAAAGCTCATTGCTGAAATGCGTGGTTTTTCTGATGAAAATGGATGTTCACCTTTCTGGGATGCGATTGGGCACCATTTCTTCAATATGGATTTCTCGACAGCAGACTATTTAAGTGGAATTGGCCAAAAGGTTTTTATTGCGGAACTTATGCCGCGTTTTCCAGTCTATGTAGACCTATTACCAAAGTCTGCACAAGAAGTGATTGGGAAAATGCATCCACATACTCTGCCTGCTTATCATGTGCTTGAGTCCGAAGGCTTACGCTATCAGGGATATGTCGATATTTTTGATGCAGGCCCAACCATTGAAGCCAATATTGATGAGTTGCGTGCAGTTAAAGAAAGCCAATTCTTAAATGTCAAAATTACCAATGAAGCAGCAGTAGGAAAAACACAATACCTCGTTGCCAATGATAACTATCACGACTATCGAGCTATGTTAATGAAGCTTGATCTTGTAGATAACAATTTAAATTTAACCCATGAACAAGCTGAAAAACTCGGTGTACAAGAAGGTCATGCTGTTCGTGTGTTATCACTAAATCCTATGGAAGTTTCCTGATGTCAAACTCTTTATTTATAAACGGTGTCTGGTTACAAGGCAGCGGTACAACATTTGTAAAAACAAATCCAGTTGATAACCAAACTGTATGGTCAGGTGCTGAAGCTACGGCTGCTGATGTTGATAAAGCGTGCCAAGCTGCACGTGCAGCATTTCCTACATGGGCACGTTTACCTTTCGCAGAACGCGTTGCGATTGTAGAAAAGTTTGCAAAGTTGCTTGAAGAAAATAAAAAACATTTGGCAGAAGTCATTAGCCAAGAAACCAGCAAACCTTTTTGGGAAACATTAACTGAAGTTCAATCAATGATTGGCAAAGTTGCAATTTCGATTCGTGCTTATCATCAGCGTACTGGCGAAAGCTCAACTGAAATGGCAGATGGTGTTGCATCTTTACGTCACCGTCCACATGGTGTACTTGCAGTTTTTGGTCCATATAACTTCCCGGGCCATTTACCAAACGGACATATTGTTCCTGCATTACTTGCAGGCAATGCAGTTGTATTTAAACCAAGTGAATTAACACCGTGGACTGCTGAAGAAACTGTAAAACTTTGGCAACAGGCTGGTTTACCAAATGGTGTGATGAATTTGGTTCAAGGTGGGCGTACTACTGGTGAAGCACTGGCTGCTTCACATGAAATTGATGGTCTATTGTTTACCGGAAGTGCAAACACAGGTTATCACCTGCACAAACAAATGGCGGGTGCACCTGAAAAAATTCTTGCGCTCGAAATGGGTGGCAATAATGCATTGATTATCGATGAAATCGAAAACATTGATGCTGTAGTTAACCTTACTATTCAATCGGCTTTTGTTTCGGCTGGTCAGCGTTGTACATGTGCGCGCCGTATCTTAGTCAAAAATGGTGCAGAAGGTGATGCATTTATTCAACGTTTTGTTGAAGTGGCTAAAAACCTAAAAGTAGGTCGCTGGAATGACGAACAACAACCATTTATGGGTGGTGTGATTTCATCAGTTGCTGCAACAAACATGATGAATGCTCAGCAAAAGCTACTTGAGCTTGGTGCAAAAAGCTTATTGCTAATGACGCGTCCACAAGAAGACAGCTCATTACTTACTCCGGGTATTGTTGATGTGACAGGTGTGGTGGGTATTCCAGATGAAGAATATTTCGGTCCGCTTACAACCATTCAACGTTATGACAGCTTTGATGAGGCATTGAAAATTGCCAATGCAACACGTTTTGGTTTGTCTGTTGGTTTGGTTTCTCCAAAACGCGAATTGTTTGATGACTTACTCATTGAAGCTCGTGCCGGTATTGTGAACTGGAACAAGCCATTAACTGGCGCTTCAAGTGCTGCACCATTTGGTGGCGTTGGGGCATCAGGTAACCACCGTGCAAGCGCGTTTTATGCTGCCGACTATTGTGCTTGGCCAATGGCTTCACTTGAAAGTGAAAGCTTAACTTTGCCAGAAAAATTATCTCCAGGGATTGTGTTGCCTTAAACACTAGGGAAAGAAAAAAATGAAAGGATATGAAGTAAATTTCGATGGTTTAGTGGGACCAACACATCACTATGCGGGTTTGTCTTTTGGTAATGAAGCATCAACCAAAAACCGTAATAACACCTCGAATCCAAAATTGGCAGCGAAACAAGGCTTATTAAAAATGAAAGCCTTGGCTGACATGGGAATGAAGCAAGGTGTACTTGCTCCGCATGAACGCCCACATGTTCCAATGTTACGCCGTTTAGGTTTTACTGGAGATGACATTAGTGTTGTTGCTCAAGCAATGCGTTATTCACCAGAACTATTATCATCTTTAAGTTCAGCTTCTCCAATGTGGACTGCAAATGCTGCGACAGTTTCACCTTCGGCTGATAGCCAAGATGGACGTGTACACTTTACTGCAGCGAACCTGAACAATAAGTTTCACCGTTCAATTGAAGCTGAAACTACAAGTCAGGTTTTACAAGCGATCTTTAAAAACGAACGTCACTTTGTACACCATGAAGCCTTACCACAAGTGGCTTTGTTCGGTGACGAAGGGGCAGCAAATCACAATCGTTTAGGTGGTGATTATGCTAAGCGTGGTGTTCAGGTGTTTGTTTATGGTCAACAACATTTAAATAATGGTTTACCTGGACCAAAGCGTTATCCAGCTCGTCAAACACGCGAGGCAAGTGAAGCAATTGCACGTTTACATCGTTTAGATGATGCACATACCGTTTTTGTTCAACAAAACCCAGATGTAATTGATCAAGGTGTTTTCCATAACGATGTGATCGCGGTAAGTAACCAACAGGTTTTATTCCATCATCAACATGCCTTTTTAAATCAAGATCAAGCTTTTGCTGAAATTCGTCAAAAAATGGCAAGCATTGGTGAAGACTTTATTTCGATTGAAGTACCTGAAAACCGTGTGACTGTAGATGATGCTGTCGCTACCTATTTGTTTAATAGCCAAATTTTGACACGTCCAGATGGCGGAATGACGATTGTTGTGCCAGAAGAGTCTCGTCAAAATGCAGCAGTGTGGAGCTATTTGAGTGACATGATTCAAATGGGTACACCAATTGATGCAATTCAGGTGTATGACCTACGTGAAAGTATGCGTAATGGTGGTGGACCAGCATGTTTACGTTTGCGCGTGGCATTAAATGAAACAGAATTAAATGCTGTAAATCCAAAAGTCCTTATGAACGATCAGTTATTTGGTACGCTCAATCAATGGGTAGATAAACACTATCGTGATCGTTTAGCTCAAGAAGATTTAGCAGATCCGCACCTACTCATGGAAAGCCGTATGGCACTTGATGAGCTCACCAAAATTTTAGGTTTGGGTTCAGTTTATCCTTTCCAAAAATAATGAGGAGGTGACATGCAAGATTTTCTAGCATTAACCTTGCAAGGTGAGCAACCTACCGTGTGTGAGGGAAAACAAGATAACTTTTCTTGGCGCTGGCTAGGAGAGGGGCTTCTTGAATGTACACCACATACCCAGTACGACAAAGCTGTCGTACTGTCAGCTGGGGTACATGGTAATGAAACAGCGCCAATTGAGTTGTTGTCTCAACTTTGCACTGATTTATTTACCGGGCACTTAAAACTTGCAGTGAGATTATTACTTGTATTGGGTAATCCGTATGCAATGCGTCAAGGCAAGCGTTATGTGCACGATGATGTAAACCGAATGTTTTGTGGTGGATATAAAAATCTACCTGTAACTGAGGAATCAAAGCGAGCTGAGGTTTTAGAACACACACTTGCTACTTTCTTTCAAGAAAGTGCGAGTGAGGCTAAGCGCTATCACTATGATTTGCATACAGCAATTCGTGCTTCATTATTACCGACCTTTGCTTTGTTGCCTTATCAAACTCATGAATATGATGCTGATTTGACAGCAAGTCTTGAGGCTGCCGATTTAGATGCTTTGGTTTATCATCGTGCTGCGGGTAAAACGTTCACACATTTTACCAGTGAGAGCTTTAAAGCTGCGAGCGCAACTTTAGAGTTAGGTAAGGCATTGCCATTTGGACAAAATGACTTGAGTCAGTTTGCTGCAATTGATGAAGTCATTCGTAGTGTAGTTTCTAAGCTGGCTTTACCGACGCGACATAAATCGAAAATTCGAGTGTTTCAGGTATCTGACTCTTTAATTAAAAAAGATGAAGATTTCCAAATGAATTTATCGGCTGAGGCTCCGAACTTTTCTACATTTACCAAAGGTGAAACCATTGCGATGCAACCTTCTGGTCATTATGTGGTTGAGCAAGATCAGGTCTGGATTTTATTTCCAAATCCAAATGTAAAGATTGGTCTACGCGCAGGTTTAGTGTTAACTGAAACGCAATAAATGACTCATTTTAAGTAAATAAAAAAGGGCAATTTATTGCCCTTTTTTATTGATAATTGATTAGTTAGTACCAAGAAGGCCTTTAACGAAAGATTTCTTTTCAGTTTTTTGTGTAGAACCTTGAGCACCTGCATTTACGTTTGCATTTGCACTAATTCCAACTGGAGCAACATTAACGCCAAGATTTACACCAGTTTGAGCATTAATTGCGTGAGCTGGTTGAGCTGCATTTAATTGTGCTTGAGCATCAGCTTTAGTGCCTGCTACGAATTCTTTTTGCTCAGCTTGATTTTGAGCTACACGAGCTTTAACAGCATCTACACGTGCTTGAGCATCAGCTTGTTTTTCAGCGGTAAATTCTTTTTGTTCAGCTTGTTTTTCTGCAACTTTAGTTTTTACAGCCTTAAGATGCGCGTTTGTCCCTGCTTTTGCTTCAACAGCTAAATTTTTAGTGCCTGTTGCAGCTTCAGAAGAAAGTTCAGTCACTTTACCTGTTGTTTTTTTAGTTGCTTTAACTGTAGTGTCCGCAGCGACATGACCAGCATGTTTTGCAGTATGATCTACCGTATGAGCAGTATTTTTGACTGTATTGGCTACGCCACTAACAAGTCCACCTGGTTGTACATTAACTTGGGCAGAGGCATCTGCATTAACGCCCGCACTTTGTGCAAAAATAGAAGCAGAAGCAAGAACACTTGCAGTCACGATAGCTGTTTTCATCATTTTCATTGCGATATCCTTCAAAGAATATACCTTTTTAGTGAGGTATTTCATAAACGCAATCGCATCATAGTCAAACCTTGATTCGCTTGGGAATCACCTTCATCAAAACGTTACAACAGCATTACAGTCAATCAACACATAAGGGAGAAATTGTGGAGAAGAAGAAATATTAATAATAAAGTGAAATAGATATCGATATTTTATAATTTAAAAACGAGCAAAGTATTTTTCATTTTTTCATTTTCCGAAATAAAAATAACTATAAGCATTCAGTACGATTATTTTTCTATATCTCTAAAGATGATTCTTTTTCCATTTTTTATTGGAGTTAACGGCATAGTTATTGCTTATTATGAGAATAAGGCGCTTTTTTGCGCTTTTATGAACCATATTCTGCCAGAAATATAAATGTAGAGGGTAGAACAGTATTTTTGCTTATTCGGGAAAAGGTAGTTTAGCTTTTCTCATGTTTATATATTTTATGAAATAGAAATTTCACATGAAATATATCTTAAGAAATAGCACTTTATTTCGAATAATCAAAAATAAATATAGATGTCTATAAACAAAAAAACAGAGATCTTAAATGATGAAAATTATTGCTTCCCTTTTTATATTGGTCGGCTTAGTCGCCGTTGTTCTCTATTTTAAGCCAACAAGCGATGCATCTGAGGTGTTCAACTCTGCTTTACATGAGCCGAATTCATCACAACCAGCCACTTCATCTTTTCTTTCTAAACTTAAGGAGCCTGCTCAACCTAAAAACGTATCTTTAAACGCAACTCAATCCAAACCAGTATCAACAGATACTGTTCCTTTTTATGACACAAAAAGTGATCTTTCTATTCAACCGATTGATCCAGACAAAGATCCAGCAAATGAAATAAAAGCGAAATAAGTAAATTGTTAGTTGAAAAAACTACGGAGAAAAATAATGCAAAGTAAAACGTTATTTCTATTAGGTCTATGTACGATCTTGAGTACAACTGCATCTGCTCTTCCTTTGGACTCTAATGGTGCCAAACAGCAGTTAAATCAGGCAGCAAAACAAAAAGTGTTTCAGGGTAAAATTAACTTAGATACCTTGGTCACTAACGAGTCTAATGACCTTATTGTTGAATACAATATTCCTTCGGAAAGTATAGTCTCCGGTTTGGAACGGCGGAGTTATATTGCTACAAATAAAAAAAATATACAGTCAAGATTTAATCGTGGTGTTGGGGTACAAGTACTTCGGGACTACAATAATTTACCTTTAGCCTTTTATCGGATTAGTAATCGAGAAGCTTTGGTCGAGTTGCTTAACGATCCAAATGTTAAAGCAGTTTATCCAAATCGAATTAATCAGCCTACCACAACAGAAAGTTTGCCTTTAATTAATCAACCTCAGGCCAACACCAAAGGGTTTACGGGAGCTGGTTCTAGTGTTGCTGTATTGGATACAGGGGTAAATTATTTACATTCGGATTTTGGCTGTACGGCAGTCAATACACCATCTAGTACATGTCGTGTCGTTTATTCATTTGATAGTGCCCCAGATGATGGCGCACTAGACGATAATGGTCATGGTAGTAACGTTTCAGCGATTGTGTCTAAAGTTGCAACCAAAACAAAAATTATTGGAATAGACGTTTTTCGATCAGGCTCAGCCTATGATAGTGATATCCTTGCGGGCATTAACTGGGCAGTAAATAACGCTAAAACATACAATATTAAAGCGATAAATTTGAGCCTTGGTGTTCCCGGTGTTAAATACACATCTGAATGTAGTAATAGTAGTTATGCAACAGCGTTCGCAAATGCTCGAGCTGCCGGTGTAGTGCCAGTAGTAGCATCAGGTAATGATGCGTTCCCTGATGGTATTTCGTCACCTGCTTGTGTTGCTGGTGCTGTAAGGGTAGGCGCTGTGTATGATAGTAATATTGGTCGTGCAGCATGGGGGAATCCATTGAAATGTACGGACTCAACTACGGCAGCGGACAAGGTGGCATGCTTTAGTAACGGGGGAAGCCTTGTGACTTTATTAGCACCAGGAGCAATGATTACCGCAGGTGGCTATACTATGGGGGGTACGTCTCAGGCGACACCACATGTGGCTGGTGCGATTGCTTTATTAAGAGCAAATAATGTTACGCCAACTGAAACTATAGACCAGACCATTAATCGATTAAAAACTACGGGTAAACCTATCACTGACACAAGAACAGGCTTAGTTTTCCCGCGTATTGATTTACTGGCAGCGACTAATGGTTTAATCGCTAACTAAATGGCACATTTATAATTTTTTATTAGGTCCAAGAAATTTAAATGGCTATAGCTCGTTGCAAAAGATTGCTTCTGCAACGAGTTTTTTTATGAAATTATTTAATCACACTTCGCTAAATTAGCTTTACTAAAATTGCTCTGGAGCTTTTTAAAATTATTTTGAATCTCTGGATCTTGAATATTAAAAGTGGTTGAGCTTTTGGTTGTTGAATTGATGGCTTGACTTAATATGCCGGAAGAATCCGGATACTGCTGGGTAAATGATTGAGCTGAAATTAGGCCTTTATCGTTGAAAATCCAGTGTTCAGTGACTTGGCCACCACCCAAATAGCCCGTAAATTCAATCATACAAGTTTGTTTATCATGTTTAATGAGCTTGGCTACATTACCTGTTGTGGTTGGGTAAGCTTCAATATTGGTATCTTGTTCTAAAACTTGTGCCTGAGAATAAGAAGAAATCGGTCTAGTGGTCGCACATGCAGTTAATGCGACACAGCATAGTGTTGAAAAGAGAAGTTTTTGACTATTCATAAGGCAGATTCCTAGCTCTTTGTAATTGAGTATTTATATTTGTATATAAGCGCGAAGTTATCGCGCTATCCAAAAAATTAGTTAGCAGTGGTACTAGATTTGCTTAACTCACCTTGTTCTATCGGAACGCTTTCACCATGTCGGCTACTGGTCATATTTTGTTTGGCTTGCTCTATTTTCTGTTCAGTAAATACTTTTGCTGTATCTGCTTTTTGTTGAACGACTTCTGCTTTTTCAGCCGTAAATTCTTTAGTACTTTGCCATTTTTCACTAATTTTATTCGAGGTTTTTTCTGAAGCACCTTGAATAGAACCACCTAAATTTTGTAGGCCTTTGCCTGTCTTATATAAAAGTACACGGCCTAAACTTGGGTTGTCACCATAAGGGATTTCTTTAGAAGATGTATCTTTAATTTGCGAAGGTTGGTTGGTTTCAGCAAAGAGGGTTGATGAAGCCAATATAGCGCCTGCAACACATAACACTTGTATGGTTTTCATTTTAGATCAAACTCCCCAATGACTTTAAAAGATGAAGTGCTGATCTTACTGTTAAAAATAAACCTTGTGCAGTCATGAGATAAAACCCATACGATTTGATTACGATAAATCATCATTTGATAGCAATAGAATCACTATTAAGAGTACTTATAAATAAAATTCAGACTTAATTAGCTCTAAAAACATGTCTCTTGCTTTATGGTTGCTGACATTTTTGTGCCAGAAAAAGTGATTTTGCATAAAGGCAAGGTGTTCAAATTTATAACCACGAATGTTGGTTAAATTTTTATATTGCTCAAAAAGACTTTTCGGAACCAAAGACACGCCAGAACCGGCGCTTACACAACCAAGAATAGTTGCATAACTGGTAATGCTAGTAATGGGTAGAGAAATATTTTTAAGTCTCAGCCAGTCTTCGAGAGCAGCACGATAAGGACATCCTTCAGTCCACATAAAAATTTCTTTACCAATCAGGTCTTCTTGGCAGTGAATTTCACCAAAAGATTCAGGAGCAATCAAAACAATTTCTTCTTGATAGATACCCAATTTATTCAGTAGGGGAAACTCAATATTGCCTGCGACAATTGCACCATCAAGTTTGTGCTGAGAAATATCGACTAGTAACTGTTTCCATGTGCCAGTAATAATTTGAATGGAAACCTCTGGGTAGCGTTGGTGATATTTGGCAAGTAAGTTAGGGAGGCGGGTTGTAGCAGAAGATTCAATCGCCCCAATTTTTAATGGACCAGAAGGTGGGGCATCAGGATGAATACTTCGTTTTGCTTCATCGCAGAGCGCTAAAATTTGATGGCAATAATTAAGAAAAATCTCTCCAGAAGGACTGAGTTTTAAACTTTTCCCTTCACGATAAAACAACGGTGTACCCAGCTCTTCTTCAAGTTGTTTAATACGCGCCGTAATATTTGATGGTACGCAGTGTAATTGCAGTGATGCCTTAGCCATTGTGCCGCACTCAACCACGGTCTGAAACATTTTTAACTGGGTGATATCCATGTCTTATCATTCACTTTTAATGAATATTTGAATCAATATAAGTTAATTTTATTCAACTATCCATGCGCATATGATGAAAGAGTACCATTTCATTCGTGTAGATTTAACATGGCAATTTCTCTTGCTGCCGAAACCCAGCCTCCCGCATTTAAGCTCTATTTATGTATTGCTGTGACTGTCTTTTGTTGGGGTTATTCACCAATTGGAGTACATAGTGCTTTGCATTCATATACACCGCAGCATATAGCCTTGCTTCGCTTTTTGATTGCATCAGTTTTTTTATTTTTATTGATTATGAAAAAAGGCATACAGCCTTTAAAGTGGAAAGATGCTCCTGCACTTGCAGTATTAGGATTTTTCTCTGTAACCTTGCATCACTTGCTTATAAATACAGGGCAGCAATACGTGACTGCTGTCGCGTCAAGTATTTTAAGTCAATCTATTCCGTTATTTACCTTTATTATTTCAGCTTTGCTTTTTAAAGAAAAAATCAGTTTTAAACAGTGGTTGTGTATTTTGCTAGGGCTTTGCGGCGCCGTATTAGTGGTCAGTGGAGATCATGGTTTGGGTGTACCAAGTCCTTATAGTCTGTTGATTGTATTAGCCGCAATAGCATGGGGACTTTACTTTAATTTATATAAAAAATTTGCTTTAAATTATGATGCCTTGAGCATGATGTGTTACATCATCTGGTTTGGAACCATTCCTTTACTATTTTATAGTGCTCATTTGCCTAATGAGATTTTACATGCCACTTGGCAGGCCAATATGTCGGTTGTCTTGTTGGGTATTTTCCCAAGTGCAATGGCGTATGTACTTTGGGGCTATGTACTTAAAAATATGCCGTTAACGATTGCATCCAACTTTTTATATTGTTCACCCATTGTCGCAATGAGTTTGGCAGTCATTTTCTTAAATGAAAAACCATCAATGATTGTACTGCTCGGTGGAATGATTATTGTGGGGAGTTTGGTGTGGATGAATTGGAAAAAATAATTCTTTAAGGCCGCTCAATAATTAATAATTGAATATTATTGTTATTGAGAGCTGATTTAAGATGAGAGGATAAATTCTATTAAAAAAACGATCATTTAAATCAGCATATCTCGATAGCTATATCTATATCTTATAGCTTAATTATTGCAGTATAAAAATTAGATAGAACTCAAAAATATTGATAATGGAATTATTCTATCCTTTCTACTTTCTCAATATAGTCAGAAGAATTATATGTAATTGCAATCACTACTTTCTCTCTGCTAACTACTGAGTCGGGGATTAATAGAGTTTCGTCCACGGAATCGAGCGATAATTCACTCGGCATTACACTATGTAGTGACGACACAATTGTATTCGCTATTAAACCGTTATATAAAGCTACTCCATAGGCTTTTGATTTATTGTTAATTTTATAGGAAGTGATGGTATCTATCCTCTTATCACCAATGAGTCTACTTACTACAGGCGGATGGAATTTATTTAGAAATTCATTCCGAGACATTCCAACTACATTAATCTTTTCTACAGTAGGTGGATTTGCCGTCTTAGGTAAATTGATCCGATGAGGATTTATAGAACAGCCCATTTGTCCAACAGACAACATAGAAATAACAAGTAATAAAATATTCTTTTTCATTTATTTATAACTCTAGATGATATTAATGCTAAAACCCGAAAACTTATAACGAAATTTTTTAGAAATATCAAACTATTATGTCGAGTTATATATGCAAAAATATTTGTGTTAGATAGCATGGTGAAAAAATTATGTAGCTCTAATAATTGTGCTACTCGGTGGAGTGATTATTGGAGAAAGTTTGGTGTGGATGAATTGGGGGAATAGGCGTACTATCGGATAAGCTATAGATAATTAAACAATCTGTAGATTGATGCTATGTCATGTGTTACTTGCTTTAAGAGAATGAGATGATTGTTGTTACCTTGACCTATAAAAAATCATTGGCTGAAGTTGATGCTGTATTAAAAGAGCATATTGCATTTTTAGACCATTACTATGAACAGAAAAAATTCTTGGCGTCAGGGCGCCGCGAAAATAGAGTAGGAGGGGTGATTTTAGTTTTAAGCCCTTCGATTCAAGAAGCAGAAGAAATCATGAAAAATGACCCATTTTATATTCATGATGTGGCTGATTATGATTTTATGTGGTTTGAGCCATCGAAAAGTTTAGAAAAAATTAAAGAGCTTGTTTAATTTAAAAAATAAAGGGATCTATAAAAGATCCCTTTATTTAATAACGAAAGAATTAACCCTGCAACACACTTACATCAGCTACAGCAGTAAACAAGTTACGTAACTGAGCCAATAATCGTAAACGGTTTGCTTTTAGTTCAGCATCATCTGCCATAACCATTACGCCATCAAAGAATGCATCAATCGGCGCGCGAAGTGCTGCAAGCTTAGAAAGAGCAGCCGTGTAGTCTTTTGCTGCAAGTAATGGTTCAACTACAGGAGTCACTGCTTGAAGCTCAGCAAATAATGCTTTTTCAGCATCTTCAACCAAGTTCGCTTCAACGACAGAACCTTCCGGTGCTGCTTCTTTTGCAAGAATATTGGCAACACGTTTGTTTGCAGCCGCAAGTGCAGCAGCTTCAGGTAATGTACGGAAGTGGTTAACAGCATTTACGCGCTTGTCAAAATCAAGTGGAGATTTTGGTGCAAGTGCTTGAACGGCTTGAAGTACGTCAACAGCAACGCCTTGGTCTTCATACTTAGCACGGTAACGACCTTCCAAGAACGCAACAGCATCAGCACGCGTCTTGTCGTGGTCTTTAACGATATCGCCATAACCTTGAAGTGCAAGATTAACCAGCTCTTCAATCGTTACATCTAATTCATTTTCAATGATTAAACGTAAGATACCAATTGCTGAACGACGAAGAGCAAACGGGTCTTTAGAACCTGTAGGCGCTTGCCCAATACCGAAAATACCAACCAGCGTATCTAAACGGTCAGCCAGAGCAATGGTTGTACCAGTTTTAGTCTTTGGTAAAACATCACCAGCAAATTTTGGTAAATATTGTTCACCTAAAGCTTCTGAAACTTCAGTGTTTTCACCTTCAATACGCGCGTAGTAAGTACCCGCAATACCTTGAAGTTCTGGGAATTCACCTACAAGCTCAGACGTTAAGTCGCATTTAGCAAGTAATGCCGCTTTTTCAGCATCTGCTGGATTTGCACCAGTGATTGAAGATAATGCAACAGCAAGTTTTGCAATACGTGTTGATTTGTCCCAAAGCGTACCAAGCTGTGCTTGGAATACCATGTTTGCTAATTTTTCTTTACGAGATGCAAGCGGTTGCTTTTGATCTTGTAAGAAGAAGAATTCAGCATCTGACAAACGAGGACGAACAACTTTTTCGTTACCTTCAATAATTTGAGTCGGGTCTTTAGACTCAATGTTTGAAACAGTAATGAAGTAAGGTTGTAATTTACCTTCTGCATTGATTAAACAGAAATACTTCTGGTTGTCTTGCATAGTGGTAATAAGTGCTTCTTGAGGAACAGCTAAGTAACGTTCTTCAAAACTTGCACGTAAAGCCACAGGCCATTCGACAAGGCTTGTTACTTCATCAAGTAAGTCAGCTGGAACAATCGCAGTTGCATTAACTTCATCAGCTAACTTTTTCACTTGTTCTTGAATGGTTGCTTGACGCTTTTCAAAGTTTGCAACGACGTAAGCTTTTTCTAACGCAGCTAAGTAGTCATTTGCATGTGCTAAAGGTACAGCTTCAGGTGCATGGAAGCGGTGACCATAAGTCACATTACCAGCTTTATGATCTTGAATAGTTGCGTCAACAATTTGATCGTCTTTGAGTAAAAGAACCCATTTCACTGGACGTACAAACTCGGTACGGCTTGCAGCAGAACGCATACGTTTTGCAATTGGCAAGTTGTCTAATGCAGTTTGTAAAATTTGTGGAAGTAAAGTATCAAGACTTTGACCTTTTACATCTTTTAAATAGCAAACTTTTTCAACTTTACCTGCTTGGAATGTAGAAAGCTGATCAACACTAATACCTTGACCACGCATAAAGCCTTCAAGTGCTTTAGTTGGTTTGCCTTCTGCATCGTAAGCCGCTTGAACAGCAGGGCCGTCAAAACGCTTTTGTGTATCTGCCTGAGCAGCATCGATATCAACAATTTTAAGTGCTAAACGACGTGGCGCTGCATAAGCTTCAATTGATGCGAAGTTTAAGCCCGCATCTTTTAAGCCTTTTACCGTTTCTGCCTGTAATGCATCACGTAAAGTTTTTAAGCTTTTTGGTGGAAGCTCTTCACAGCCAAGTTCGAATAAAACAGTATGTTTGCTCATTAGTTTTTCTCCGCCTTTGCTGCTTCACTTTCAGCTTGTGCTTTTAACTGTGCCAATACTTCATCACGTAAGTGTGGTTCTGCCATTGGGAAGCCAAGCTCTGCACGTGCTTGTACATAACTTTGTGCAATAGCACGCGCTAAAGTACGTACACGTAAAATGTAACGTTGACGTTCAGTTACAGAAATTGCGCCACGTGCATCAAGCAAGTTAAAGGTATGAGACGCTTTAACCACTTGCTCATAAGCAGGAAGAGAAAGTTTTGCTTCAATTAAACGGTTTGCTTCTGACTCGTAGAAATCAAACAGTTCAAATAGTTTTTCAACTGGAGCGTATTCAAAGTTATAAGTCGATTGCTCAACTTCATTTTGATGGAATACGTCGCCGTAAGTCACAGTACCAAATTGGCCTTTGGTCCAAACAAGGTCATAAACCGAGTCAACACCTTGAAGATACATGGCAAG
Organism: Acinetobacter sp. XH1741; assembly: GCF_041021895.1. Lineage (NCBI taxonomy): Bacteria > Pseudomonadati > Pseudomonadota > Gammaproteobacteria > Moraxellales > Moraxellaceae > Acinetobacter > Acinetobacter chenhuanii. The sequence goes on along the minus strand of NZ_CP157428.1, from coordinate 132,724 downwards.
ACGTTCTAAACCGTAAGTGATTTCGCCTGTTACTGGGTAACATTCAACGCCACCCACTTGTTGGAAGTAAGTAAACTGAGTTACTTCCATACCGTTAAGCCAAACTTCCCAACCTAAGCCCCAAGCCCCAAGAGTTGGAGATTCCCAGTTGTCTTCTACGAAACGGATATCGTGAGTAAGCGTATCAATCCCGATTGCTTTTAAAGAATCAAGATATAGCTGTTGGATGTTGTCTGGGTTTGGCTTAAGTACCACTTGGAACTGGTAGTAGTGTTGCAAACGGTTCGGGTTTTCACCATAGCGGCCATCTTTTGGACGACGTGAAGGTTGAACGTATGCCGCGTTCCAAGTCTCAGGCCCTAAAGCACGTAAGAATGTTGCGGTGTGGAATGTTCCAGCGCCCATTTCCATGTCGTAAGGTTGTAATACGACGCAGCCTTGTTCGGCCCAGTAATTTTGTAGGGCAAGAATTAAACCCTGAAATGTATCAATATGCGAGATGGCGCGACTCATGTAGCATCCACGAATTTATGAGAAAAATTGCCCCTAAGTATAAGGATTTTATAGGGGAGTGGCAAAGGCTTAATCAAAGGAATGCATGATTAGCCTATTTGTTTTCGGCTTAGCCACTTCAAGCTTAACCAGTAGCAAAAGCTGGTAAATAAAATCATGAGATAAAAACTGTAGATCTTATAAATATGCCACCAAGGAGATGGGAATGATCCGACAAAAATCAAACGTGCAATAGGGCTAATCAAAATCCAGATTGCAGTTGCGCTGACGAAAATGCTCATCAGATTTAAACCATTTTTACGGGCAAGAAAATATGAAATGATATATGCGAAAGGAATAATCAGAACGCCATAAAAAAGTAAATAAAATAAGAAATGGGCTAGAAAAATAACTCCAATCGAATAAAAGCTAAATTCAGCATTTAATGTCATTACTCCTAAGGCAGATAAACTCAGCAATGGGATGGGCGCAAGCGCAAGTGCGCGAATAATCGTTTTTTTGTTATATTGAAGCATATTAAAAATTATAGAAATGAGAAGAAGTTATGTTGAAATTTTGCTGCAAACTCATTGTTTTATCCAGCCTTTTTTATAGTCCATGGCTATACGCACAAACCGAGCCTGATGAGCAAGATGAATACAGTCAATGCGTAGACCAGACTATTAAAGAAATGAAGCTTGAAAGCATTAATAACATGGTCGTGCATAGCTGTTCTGAACAAGCTAAAAAGACTTATGAGGAAAAAATTGTTGCTCTCATTGATCAAATTCGTGCACAAAGCGAAGAATACAAACAGCCAGAGCGTTACCAAAATATTTTAAAATCTCAGCGACTCTGGAAAGCTTATGTAGATCAAGAATGTAGTAATGCAGGTTCATACATTGGCTCACCGATGTATTCATATTGCCCAATGCAGGAGTATGCAAAGCGTGTAAAGCAATTAGAAGAATACGTTAATTAAGCCAGTTCAATTTAAACGTCACCTCATGACGCTGAGCGTACTTCACTGGATTAAATTTACGCATGCGAAATGATATTTTTTAAACGATGCCATAAATGAGTCGTTTGATATGTCTGATCGCATTCGAGAAAAACTACAAATTCTTGCTGATGCTGCTAAATATGATGTGTCTTGTTCATCAAGTGGCAGTGACCGTAAAAATAAAGATAAAGGTTTGGGAGATGCCAGTCATTCGGGGATTTGCCATAGCTATACTGAAGATGGCCGCTGTGTATCTCTCTTAAAAATTCTATTTAGTAATGTCTGTATTTTTGACTGTGCCTACTGTGTTTCACGCCGTTCTAATGACGTTCAGCGTGCAGCATTTACGGTGCAAGAGGTCGTAGACTTAACTATTAATTTTTACCGCCGTAATTATATCGAAGGCTTATTTTTAAGCTCGGGCATTTTTAAATCAGCCGATCATACGATGGAGCGTATGCTTCAAGTCGTGAAGAAATTGCGCCTTGAAGAAAATTTTAATGGTTATATTCATTTAAAAACCATACCCGGAGCATCGCCTGAACTAATTCATGAAGCAGGTTTATATGCTGACCGTATGAGTATTAATTTAGAGATGCCAACCGAGATTGGGCTAAAGACTTTTGCGCCAGAAAAATCACATCAGGAAGTACAAAAAGATTTAGGACTAGTCCGTGACAGACTCATTCAGCTTAAAGATGAACGTCAAATCATTAAGCATGTACCAAAATATGTACCAGCAGGGCAGACCACCCAAATGGTCGTAGGTGCTCATCAAGAGTCAGATCAAGATGTTTTGTTTATGGCAGACAAGCACTATAAAGAATTTAAACTCAAGCGCGTCTATTTTTCGGGTTATATCCCAATTAATACCGAAAATAATTACTTGCCAGCAGTTGGTTCTGCGCCGCCATTATTACGGGAAAACAGACTCTATCAAAGTGATTGGTTGATGCGTTTTTACGGTTTTGAAGTCAATGAAATCGTCAATGAAAAACATCCAAATTTGGATCTTGATGTAGACCCTAAACTAAGCTGGGCCTTAAGGCATCCTGAACAGTTTCCAGTAGATTTAAACCGTGCAGATTATCAAATGATTTTACGTGTGCCGGGTATAGGGGTGAAATCGGCCAAGAAAATTGTGCAGGCTCGTCGTTTTGGTAAAATCCATATCGATTTACTTAAAAAACTCGGTGTGGCTTACCAGCGTGCCAAATACTTTATTCGCTGTGAAGACAGTCCAAAATTCCAAAAAGAGTTATCTTCAGGGTACATTCGACAGCAGATTTTAACGCAGGGATCTTCTAAATATGTGCAGCAACTCTCGCCACAATTAAGTCTTGGGTTTTAGCCATGTTTAATGAGGAAGTCGCTTACTATTTTGATGGTTCAATGGTGGGGCTACTGAGTTGTGTGTTTCGTGCATTTCAGTTTAAAGAATTAAAGGTCAGACTCTGTTTAAATGATGCGGCTCAACATGGCTTATTTACCGATAAAATTGAGGTTGCAAATAACGAGCACCATGCTGAACGTGTTTGGTCTGCGCTACAAAACAAGCTTTTATCTTCTTCATTAAGACAATTTTATTTTGCCTATTTGTCTGAATCTTTAGATGCCTATCAACATTTATTTAACTACTGTATTTATGTGTTTACTAGCCATTCGTCTGTAGAAAAAGATTATTCAAATCCTAGTGTTTTAGCGATTGCACAGTGGACGAAAAAGGTGGGACGTGAGAAGCATCGAATGGAAGCTTTTATTCGTTTTAAAAAAACCAAAGATGAGCTTTTTTTAAGTTTAGTACGCCCAGATTTTAATGTTTTACCCCTTATTCAGCCACATTTTAAACGGCGTTATCAAGACCAACGCTGGCTGATTTATGACGAGCAACGTAAGTTTGGTATTTATTATGACTTAAGAGAAGTACATGAAGTTTCACTCGAAGCTTTTGACATTGACCGTAATTTAAAAAATGGAATGAGTCAAAGCTTTCAGCTTGAGCTAGATGAGCAAGAGGTCTTATATGATCAGCTTTGGAAAGATTATTTTGATAGCGTCAATATTACAGAACGCCAGAATATAAAACTTCACGTGCAGTATTTGCCAAAACGTTACTGGCGCTACTTAAATGAAAAAATGATGGAATATTAAAACCTTAAAATAGTAAGAATACCTTCAAGAAGTTCTCTGAACATTAAAAGATATAATTTAAATGCACTTTATGTGGCTTTGGGCGTATACTTTTGCCCGTTATAAATAACGGCATATCCCCAAAGGTGTACTGTGAGTGTTATACAGCCAGAATGGTTACAGATTTTAAAGCCAAATTTTAAGGTTTTACCACTAAAAGAACGGTTGCTTTGTGGCGTAGGAGCGCTATGTGGTTTAGCAATTTCTTCCTTAATTAGCTGGTATGTTCTTGGCGGAATTAATGCTTGGTACATTGCCCCAATGGGCGCTTCATCTGTTTTGTTGTTTGCTGTGCCGAACAGCCCATTGGCTCAACCGTGGAATATCATTGTTGGTAATACGCTAGCAGGTATTATTGGCGTTGCTTGTGCACAGTGGATTCCTGATTTAACTACGGCTTTTAGTGTGGCGGTAGGGCTTGCCATATTCCTAATGATGACCACCGACTCGTTACATCCACCGAGTGGAGCGGTTGCGATTACGGCTGTGCTGGGTGGTGCAGCCATCCATAAGTTAGGTTTTTATTTCGTTTTTTATCCGGTTTTACTCAACTCGTTACTTTTACTTGGTTTTGCTATTTTCTTTAATAAACTCATTGGGCGGCATTATCCAGTGACTGCGCATTTAAATGAACGTACTAAAGATCCAACACCTACCCAAAAGGTATCGATTCAGCCAAAAGATATTGAATACGCATTAGAGCATCACACTGAACTATTAGATATCAGCCAGTACGACTTAGAAAGAATCATTTTAGAAGCGCAAGAACATGCCAATGAACGCATGGTGAACCAATATATCTGTCAAGATATTATGAGCCGTGATGTGATTAAGTTGCATGAAGATGACGATATTCATCAAGCATTAGATAAATTTAAGCATGAAAATCTGATGAGTTTGCCTGTAGTGAATGCAGACAATCATTTGGTAGGGACCTTGGCTTTGTATGAAGTTGTAGAATGGTTTAAAGGCGCAGCTGATCCAAGAAACTCTTGGCAGCATTATGTAAAGCAGATTATGAGCCGTCGAGTGGTCACTGTATTACCAACCCAACCTATCCAAGATCTTGTGCCATATTTTGTTGAAAAGTCGTTTAACTACATTCCTGTGGTCAAGGAAAGTAAACTGATTGGAATAATTAGTCGTGCAGATATGATTGCGGCTTTACAGCAACAGTTAAATCGTAAGTTGTGATTTTCAGAATAAAAAAAGCTACGGTTGATTAGGGGATGCAACCGTAGCGACCAAAATAAACTAAGTTACTTAATGGATTTGTTCTTCTCGTACAGTACGAACAGGTTGTTGATAACCTTGGACTTGTTCAGGTTGTCTTTTTGGAATCACTAACCATAAAACCAAGTACACTAAAATTCCTGGGAAAGCCGCACTCATTACCGAAACCAACACGAAAATAATGCGTAATAAATTTGCGTTCCAACCAAAACGTTCAGCAATACCGCCCATTACACCGGCGATCATGCTTTGTCGGTTCGAGCGATATAAACCAGAATTGGCCATTTATTTCTCCTAAAATATATATAAGTTACAAGCAATCATTTATTCACTTGGTTAATAGAAATATGGAGTCAAAATTAATGAATTAAACCTTACTCAAACTAAAAATAGTTAAAATATGTAAACGATTTAAGGGAATGAAAGAAACATCAACTAAAATGCACTTTTTCAGGGCTAAAACTCTTTAATATGAGTAAATACGTCTTGGATTAAAGATAAACTTGTAACATTGCTGTCGTACTTAAATGATGTATATATCTTTGAAGCAGTCTGGTTTTGTAATAAAGCATTTAGGTTTGATGATTATCCTAGGTATAGGGTTAAGTGCCTGTGATGTAAACCATACGGAATCGAAAGATCATTCCCCTGTATCTACGACGGCTTCTAAGCATGAAAATAATTCAATAAAAAATAATTCGGCAGTAAAAACTTTAGATGATGTAGCCGGGCGGACTTTTCTACCGAATAATTCACAAGACCAAATACAGAAATTGTCAGGGACATCCTTACAATACGTTGGTCGCTACCATACGCGAATATCTTGTGCAGATACTTTTGCCGATTGTGAGAGCGGTGAAGCTGAATACATTTTAAATTTATTAGCGGACGGCTCTGCTTATTGGAACGTAATCCATTACGGGCGTATAGGTACTAAAGATGGTTCTAAAAGTGCTGCTGTAAATCAGTTGTGTCCTACTTTAACGTGGAAGGTAGATGACATAGAACATGATCTAATTATTCATTGTCCAACATCAGATGTGAATTTTTACTTTAATATCGATTCAGCACGACTATTATCTGTGAATGTAGAAAAACTCTTTTATAGTGATTATGGTAAAAATCGTGAGTTTCTAGAACAAAATTATTTTGTTCCTACAAAAGCTTATATCCTTAAAAAAGAATAGAGTTAATTTTAATATAATAAAAAAGAGCGCAATATAAATTGCGCTCTTTTAATTTCAGTATTTACAAGTCATTAGTAGTCGAAACTAAAGTGTTCAACAGGTAATGAAGTGAGTGTACGAGATGTGGTCACCATTGATTCTGCATGACCTTGAGCACGTGGTAGTAAACGGTCGAAGTAGAAATCAGCAACTTTAATTTTTGCTTTATAGAATTCAGGAGTTTCTTGACCATTACCAGCCTCTAATTTCTCAGAAGCGACAACTGCCTGTTGAGCCCAGAAGTAAGCCATCATGACATAGCCTGAGAACATCAAGAAATCGACAGAAGCAGAAGATACGATGTCGCGGTCTTTACGTGCAGCAAGCATGATACGAACTGTTAAGGTATTCCACTGCGCACAAAGCTTTGTTAAATCCCAAGCGAAACGACGTAAGTATTTATTACGAGCATGTGTAGCACAGAATTTTAAGATTTCAGCAGTATATTCACGAACCACTTTACCTTTTGAACTTAACAACACTTTACGACCAATCAAATCGAGTGCCTGAACGCCTGTTGTGCCTTCGTATAGGGTCGCAATACGTGCATCACGTGCGATTTGTTCCATACCCCATTCTTTAATATAACCATGGCCGCCGTAAACTTGCATGCCGTGATTCGCAGCTTCTAAACCAAGTTCAGTTAAGAAACCTTTTAAGATCGGTGTATAGAAGCCAAGTTTGTCATCGTAGTCTTCAAAAGCAGCTTGATCACCACGTGTTAAAGCGTCTGTCATTTTGTCAGCGATTTGAGCAGCGTAGTAAATCATTGAACGACCGCCTTCAGCGATTGCTTTTTGAGTTAAGAGCATACGACGTACGTCTGCATGGTGAATGATTGCATCCGCAACTTTGTCTGGATCTTTCTTACCAGAAAGCGCACGCATAGACATACGGTCTTTAGCATACGGTAGAGCACCTTGGAAAGATAACTCAGCATGTGCAATACCTTGAACAGCCGTACCAATACGTGCTGTATTCATGAAGGTAAACATGGCATGTAAACCTTTGTTTACTTCACCAATTAGGTAACCTGTTGCATTATCAAAATTCAACACAGCAGTTGCTGAAGCACGAATACCCATTTTGTGTTCGATTGAACCACAAGTTACTGTATTACGTTCACCAACACCGCCATCAGCTGTAGGCATAAATTTTGGTACGATGAATAATGAGATACCACGAGTACCCGCAGGTGCATCTGGAAGGCGAGCAAGCACGATGTGAATGATGTTTTCAGTTAAATCGTGTTCACCGGCAGAGATAAAGATTTTTGTACCCGTGATTTTGTAAGTACCGTCAGCTTGAGGTTCGGCTTTGGTTTTAACCTGACCTAAGTCTGTACCACATTGAGGTTCGGTTAAGCACATTGTGCCGCTCCATGTACCTTCAACAAGTTTAGGCATATATGTTTGCTTTTGCTCATCTGTACCGAATTGCAAAATAGTGTTCATACAACCTGAGCTTAAACCTGGGTACATGGTAAATGACCAGTTTGCAGTACCCATCATCTCTGATTTAATGAGGTTTAAAGACATTGGGAGGCCTTGACCACCAAATTCTTCTGGATAAGAAAGTCCTTGCCAACCACCCATTACAAATTGGTCATAAGCTTCTTTAAACCCTTTTGGTGTTTTAACTTCGCCGTTGTCAAAATGGCAACCTTCTTCATCACCAGACTGGTTAAGAGGTGACAATACGTTTTCACAATAATCTGCCGCACCTTCAAGAATCATATCTACTGTATCTGGATCTGCATTTTCACCGTTTGATAAAGTTTTGTAGTGAGCAGGGTAATCTAGTACTTCATTCATTAAGAAGCGGATATCGTGTAGGGGAGCTTTATATGCTGGCATGGCTTTAATCCTAATTTTGAATCATTGTGGGATTATCTGAATCGATGATTTGATTATTCACTCGCATGATAAAAATACAATGTTAATCACACTCGAAAAGAGTGTCAGAAAAGCGAATTTTGTCGAAAATAAATACACTGGAAATTATATTTTCTGATAAAGTCAGATCTTATACTTTTATGTGAAAAAACAACTAATTTTTTATTTTTAGCAAGTTTTGCTGAAAAGATAAAGCGATAAGGTTTTAAAAAAAGTTATGCATTTAAAATATCTCAGTTTATGTTTGTTTAGTTTGGGTTTGACGGCATGTGCACAGCATGGCGTACGTCCACAAGTGGCATCTGCGAATTTAGAGCAAAAAGCCATACAAAGTGTTAATGCGATGTATGAATACCCAAGTTATGATTATCGCGGAAACTTTAAAATCACGGTTGACCCGTCACAAACAAAACAAAATGTAAAAGCCGAGAACAAACCTAAACTTGATGCTGAATTACAAAAGAAAGTAGATCAATATTTACGTGAGCAAAAAGTTACTTTAAATAAAGCGCAGAAACAGACCTTATACGCAGCAATTGCGAATGAACAAGGCAGTTTGGGGCTTACTTCATCAGCACGTTCAGAAAAAGTTGATACCGTATTATTTAACTTATTAAATGATCTTCAGTTTAGTTATGACGGCTCAATTCATTATCGTCAAAAAATGGGTTCATTTAACCTGACTGCGAAATATGAAAAACCGACACTTTTGGTTCAGGCAAAATTGCCAATGGTGCTTGATCTAGAAAATTATAAATTTTACGTAAATTATTTTGGTTTGATGCCGTATTTAGTCAACAAAGAGAATCAAAATAATTTAGCTTATATCGATTTTTCAAAGTACAAAGACTTCTTTAAAAATGTCGATATGAAGAAGTTTATTGAATATGTTAAATCATCTAGTGCGGTCTCTTATCGTTTGGCTGACCCGCAAAACTTACAACGTGTATCTTTGACAGATACCGATCGTAAGGCTGGAGCCGTTGATAAAATTCGTTTGAAAACCACCATTGAAGAGTTGCTTTTAGAAGTTGAGCTGTATGGTCAGGTCAATGATAAATATTTGCAAAAAAGTGTGTTAGGTTTCGACAACCAAAAGATGGCTGAAAAGGTAGCAAACGAGCTCGCTGCCTCTGAGGCAAAAAAAGGTGCTCCGAATAAAGAAGAACAAAAGATTTCTTCTGATGATGCCGCTGCCGTGAGCCAACAACTTTATTCACTTGTTAATGCTCACTTTGGTCATACATCATCTTCTGAATATGGTGATGAAGAGGATACTTATACTCCTACTGCAAAAGAAGCCGTGGCTGCTGCCTCTGCTTCAACAGATGAAGATAGTGCCAGTGATGACGCTGCTGCAGATGGTGTACAAGATGCGCAAGGTGAAGATGCTGTAACCCTCACCGAAGATCAATGTATTGAATTAAAGTTACTGAAAAAACCAGTTGTTTTAGGTGATATTGATTATTGCCAAGTCTACGGTATAGATGTGCTTGATCAGAGCGCTGCAAGTGCTGAAAAAGTTCAAACCAAGTCTCGCCGAGACGCTTTAAAACAAACATTTGAAGCTTATAACCAAAACCAGTTTATCAATGATGAAGCATTCAAAGCTTTATGGTTAAAACATAAGACTGAGATTGAACAAGCTTTACCGAAGCAAAGAAATCCAATCACGATTGATGTGGCTTTAGATGACAAAGGTCGTGCAGTCAACATGACTTATGATGTTGCTTATACGCCAGTTGAGTTTAAACACAGCTTTAATATTAAAGCTGATATGCAAATTTTAAACTACGGTAAAGCAACCTCAATTGATCAACATCAGCTTAAACAAGCCAAGTCTGTAGCTGAAGCAAGTAAAGGTTCTATGCTGGAAAACTTTATCAAAGGCTTTGGAGACAAACTGGGTCAAGGTGATGTTTTAGAACATCCAGTGGGCACGCATAGCGATGTACAAGATCTAGATACCAATCTAGCTGTACTTGCAGATAAAACCTATGATGCAACGCATGCTTATGACAAAACTTATAAAGCCGTATTCATTGCCAAATTGACTGCGGAAAAACCGTCGTATATTAAATATTACTCGGTTCAACAGTTACAAGAAATTGCTGAGGTTTATGCTTATTGGTTCTCAGATGAAGATACCTATAATCCTCAAGGTAAAGCTTTAGAACGTATTACTGCTTTACAGAAAAAACATCATCTTGAGCAAGATGAACAGTTTGACCATGAATTAGGCCGTGCTGTCGATCATGTTGTCATCACGACGATACAAGGTAAAACAGGTCGTGAAGCTTGGCAGAAGCTACAGAAGCAATATAAACAGCCAGCTCAATTGTTCTCAAAACAGTATCAGTTAGAATTTGAAAAACAAAATGGTGTTTCTGCTGAAGAAAAGCATTTGTTATCAGAAACGGCTGATATTTTAGGGAACGTTTATGTGGCCGCTCGTAAACAACAGCTCACGGAAAAAACAATTCAGAACTTAAAACCTGAACATAATGAATTTATTGATTATGAAATTTTCCGAGATGTTTATAAGCAAATGGTTGCTACTAAAAAATAGTAAATGAGATAAAAAAGAACCTACTCTATGTAGGTTCTTTTTTTTGTTTATAGGAAATCTTTTAAGTCGGGTCTTACACCATTCCAAATATAAAAAGCTTCAATCGCTTGACCAACTAACATGCCAAAACCTTCTGCATAAGGCACATTACGTTGTTTCGCCTGATCTAGAAAACTAGAAGGTTTGCCATAAGCCATTTCGTAAGCATGTTTGAATTGTAATTTTTCAGGTAATTGTAGAGCATCACCTGAAAGACTTGCAGAAGTTGCATTAATGACAATATCAAAATTTCCTTCTAAATCGTTTAGAGAAATTGCTTGTAATTGAGCTTGTGGAACTGCTGTTTTTAAGTCGTTTACCAGTTGCTCTGCACGAGCCAAAGTCCGGTTTGCAACCACAATCTTTTTAGCGCCAGCTTGTACAAGTGGGTAAATGACACCACGAGTTGCACCACCAGCTCCTAAAATTAAAATAGTTGTATTCTCAATGTTCCACTCTAATGCTTGAATTGCGGCAACTAAGCCTTGACCGTCAGTATTGTCACCATGCAATTTGCCATTTTTCATCCATAGCGTATTTACAGCTTTAGCAATTTGAGCACGCTCGGTTAATACATCACATAAAGCAAAAGCCTGCTCTTTAAACGGAACCGTAACGTTCATCCCACTTCCACCTTCTGCAAAGAAGCTGCGCATGCTTGATTCAAAACCATCGAGAGGGGCGAGACGTTTTTGATAGTTCAGGTCAACACCTGTTTTTTCAGCGAAAGCATGATGCAATTCAGGAGAGCGTGATTGTTCGATGGGGTTGCCAATTACTGCAAACTGTTTGGTCATTCTTGTATCCAAAATTTTAAAATGGCATGAAGCAGATAAAGCCTATACTGAATATTCAGCAGACCTCACTATAAGACAAATTAGCACAAGAAAAAATATTTGGAGGGTGTTAGAAAAGTTGAAATCAAAAAAGGAGACTCTTTAGGGTGGAAGCCAAAGAATCTCCAAAACAAAAAATTAAGCGACTTTTTCTTTTAGACCTAACCAATCACGTGGTTTTAAATAGTAGTCTGTTAAACGTTTCTCTGGAGAGTCTTCATCCCATTCAGGACGATACGACCATGCAGCTAAGTTAGGCAAGCTCACTAAAATAGACTCAATACGGCCGCCTGTTTGCAGACCAAATAAAGTACCACGGTCATACACTAGGTTATATTCAACATATCTGCCGCGGCGATAAAGCTGAAACTCTCGTTGAGCTTCGGTATAAGGCTGTTCACGGTGTTTTTCGAAAATAGGCAAAATGGCGTTTAAATAACCATTGCCTACAGCTTGAATATATTTAAAGCAAGTCTCAAAATCCCAGCAATTTAAATCATCAAAAAATAAACCACCGACACCGCGCTGTTCATCACGATGTTTTAAATAAAAATAGTCATCACACCATTGTTTGTGTTCGGCATAAACGTTGTCGCCAAAGGGTTTACACAAATCATGAGCAGCTTGATGCCAAGCTAAAACATCTTGTTCATCTGGATAAAAAGGCGTTAAGTCAAAGCCACCTCCAAACCACCAAATCGGGTCTTGTCCTTCACGTTCTGCCACAAATAAACGAACATTGGCATGAGAGGTTGGAATATTGGGATTTTTAGGGTGAATAACTAAAGACACGCCAAGTGCTTGAGCTTTAGCACCTGCAATTTGAGGATGACGTTCTGTCGCAGAGGCAGGGAGTTTGCTAATGTTGATGTGAGAAAACATCACACCACCTTTTTCGATCACTGTGCCATTTTGCAGTACACGTGAACGACCGCCGCCTCCTTCAGGGCGTTCCCAATCATCAATAATAAACTCTGCCGTACCACCGCCAGCTTTTTCTTGTTGTTCTAAACCAGCGCAAATACGGGCTTGTAAATCGAGGAGAAATTCGCGGACACGTTGAATATCTGTGGAAGTCGGATGTTGCATAATGACCCTCAAAGATGATTGATATAAATTAAATACATCAAAACATAAAACCATAAAAAAAGTAAGGGATTTTTTCTAAATCTTGAAAAAATCCCTTAAGTATTCGTTTTAAAATTTTAGACTCGGAATTAAAAATCATCTTTTTGATAAAGGTGATCCATTCTTTCGCGTTTAGTTTTTAAATATTGTTCATTAAACGGATTACGACCTACGGTTAAAGGTACGCGGTCTACGACGTTAATACCTTGATCTTTGAGTGCCTGAATTTTCAAAGGATTATTGGTAATTAACTTCACTTCTTTTACTTTTAAGTGGTCGAGCATAATGCTACACATATCATAACGACGTGCATCGGCAGGTAAATTGAGTAGCAAGTTGGCATCTACAGTATCGTGTCCCTGATCTTGTAGGGCATAAGCACGAATTTTATTGGTTAAACCAATGCCACGGCCTTCTTGGCGTAAATATAAAATTACACCTTGTCCTGCTTCATTGATGAGTTTTTGTGTCGCTTGTAATTGAGGGCCACAGTCACATTTCAATGACGCAAAAGCATCACCTGTTAAACATTCAGAATGTACACGGACTAAAACAGGGCCTGTGGGTGGATTTTCTAACCCCTTAGAAAGTGCCACATGTTCTTCACCAGTTGCCGGATCTTGAAACACAGAAATATTGAATTCACCAAAAGCGGTCGGGAGTTTTGATGTTGCAATGAACTCTATAGGCACAGATTAACTCATCTTTTAACCGAAAACGGTTTAAAGTATAGCGTAATGCTGGGAGATTGGTCGAATTGTCATAATCATTTTGCGCACTAAGGTTTTCTTTTTTGTATAAAGAAGACGATAATAGTTGATAAATAGTCAGATTATTCAGGATAATCTGCCAACCATACCCATAATGTATGAGAGACTGCTTTGCATGATCTCGTTCGCAAATGTGGCTGATTGAAGGTGACTTCATTCGATTGTATGATCGACCCATTTTGACCCAGCTTAGGATTTGCCAGGCTTATAAAGGCTTTGCCACATATGTTGTATACCGAAATTCCTACTCAACGCCCTGTTACGCCATTGTTAGATGCGATTGATCATCCTCAACAATTACGTCAGCTCGAGCATAGCCAATTGCTACAGGTGGCTGATGAGTTGCGTCAATATATTTTATATGCAGCAGGCCAGAGTGGTGGCCATTTCGGTGCTAACCTCGGCGTGGTTGAGCTGACGGTAGCGCTGCATTATTGCTTTAATACACCAAATGACCGTTTAGTTTGGGATGTGGGGCATCAAGCATATCCACATAAAATCCTGACTGGTCGCCGTGATCAAATTACCACTATCCGTTCAAAAAATGGATTAGCTGCTTTCCCTGCCAGAGATGAATCGGTATTTGACACCTTCGGGGTAGGGCATTCATCAACAGCTATTTCGGCTGGTTTGGGAATGTCACTTGCACGCCGTTATCAAAATGACCCATGTGAAGTGGTTTGTATCGTAGGCGATGGTGCGATGACAGCAGGCATGGCTTTTGAAGCGATGAATGATGCTGTTGCACATGATGCTGACTTGATTGTTGTACTTAATGACAATGATATGTCGATTTCTTGTAGTACAGGTGGTTTCGCTAAGCATTTGGCTGCAATCTGGGAAAAAGGTCATTTAGTCAATGTAGATGAACATGGTGAGGCTTATATTCAGCCCCACCCAAAATGGACCTATAACTCTCGTTTACACCAATCAGCAACCGATGCAGCAGATAACTTATTTAAAGCAATTGGTTTTGATTATTTTGGTCCATTTGATGGACATGATGTCACTCAGTTAGCTCAAGTTTTTAATGCACTCAAAAAACGTAAAGGTCCTCGTTTAGTCCACGTTTATACCAAAAAAGGTAAAGGCTTTGCTCCTGCTGAAGCAGATCCGATTACTTATCATGCCATTGGTAAAATTAATGCGACTTCAGGTGGTAAAACACCACCTAAGTATTCTGATGTGTTTGGTGAGTGGTTATGCGATGAAGCTGCGCAAGATGAACGCCTGCTTGCGATCACACCTGCGATGTGTGAAGGTTCAGGCATGGTTAAATTTGCCAAGCAATTTCCACAGCGTTTCTTTGATGTAGCCATTGCAGAGCAGCATGCTGTGACACTTGCAGCAGGTATGGCTTGTGAAGGTTTAAAACCAGTTGTCGCTATTTATTCGACCTTCTTGCAGCGTGGTTACGACCAGCTTATTCATGATGTTGCATTACAAAATCTGGATGTGACTTTCGGGATTGACCGTGCGGGTTTAGTGGGTGAAGACGGCCCAACACATGCTGGTGCATATGATTATGCCTATATGAGGACTGTTCCAAATATAGTCATCATGGCACCAAAAGATGAAAATGAATGCCGTCAAATGCTTCATACAGCTTATGTCTATAATGGACCTGCTGCGGTACGTTACCCACGTGGTGCAGGTGTGGGTGTCGAAATTCAAAAAGAAATGACTGTTCTTGAATTAGGCAAAGCTGAAATCGTTGCAGAAATTAAAACAAATAGTGATGAACAAATTACGGTTCTAGCATTTGGTAGTCGTGTCATGGTGGCTATAGATGCTGCTGAGCAATTTGCACAAAAACATGATGTTGGCGTGCGTGTTGTAAATATGCGCTTTGTAAAACCGCTGGATGAACAAATAATTCGAGACTTGGCTGAACACACTCATTTATTCGTAACAGTTGAAGAACATGCGATTATGGGTGGTGCAGGTAGTGCAGTGAACGAGTTCATGGCACAAGAACAAATTGTGAAACCTATCATCAACTTAGGTTTGCCAGACTCATTCTTGCATCAGGCTTCACATAATCAAATGCTCCAAGATTGTGGCCTAGATGCTAAGGGAATTTTGAACTCAATTGAGAGAGCTTGGCTTAAGCTAAATCAGGTGGTTTAAGCCTTTAATAAAATTTTTGAAACATTTTTTCCCATAAAGCGCATTCATTTGCTAAAATGTTTGCGCTTTTATGCATTATTCTTTGTCAAAATCTTCAAATTTCTTGTAGTGGGTGTTCAATGGAACCTATGGTGGTTATGGCTGCGCGTGCGGCTCAAACAGTTGGTCAAGAGCTTTTAAAAGCGCATCAAAATCGTCATAAACTCGATTTACAAGTTGAAGAGAAAGGCATTGATGGCCCAGTAACACGTGTAGATCGTTATTTAGAACAATTGACGATTGATACATTACGTAAAAGTTATAAAAACCACAGCTTCTTAGGTGAAGAGTTCGGTTTGCAAGAAGGTAAAGGCCACGATGCAGACTGGTGCTGGGTAATTGACCCACTTGATGGCACGCAAAACTTTATTAATGGTTTCCCTCATTTCTGTATTTCTATTGCAGTTCAACACAAAGGCGTTACTCAGCACGGCGTAATTTACGACCCTGTACGTGACGAATTATTCTCTGCAAGTCGCGGTCGCGGTGCAGTGATGAACCAACGCCGTATTCGTGTAAATGTAAAAGATACTTTAGAAAATACATTCTTGGCAGTAGGTCATCCTTACCGCGCTAAACGTGCTGGTGAAATTGTATCTTATGCAGAACAACACTTTGCTTCATTATTAGCTGTGACTCAAGCGGGTGCTCAAATCCGTCGTGGTGGTTCAGCTGCTCTAGATTTAGCGTATGTTGCTGCTGGTCGTTTTGATGGTTTCTTTGAACTTGGTTTAAAACCATGGGATATCGCTGCTGGTGAGCTTATTATTAAAGAAGCGGGTGGTGTAGTTGTTGATGCTCGTGGTGGAAATGATTCACTTGAAAATGGTCAAGTGATTGCATGTTCACTTAAAATGTTAAAGCCATTAATGCAAACCGTTGTTCCAGCTTGGGACAAAGCTGCAAAATAATTTAGAAATAGTTTCTCGGTTAAGACCCTCTTTTTATAGAGGGTTTTAACTTTTTAATGATCGGTAAAATACAAATAATAATAGAAATAACGAGAAAGTTGATTAAAACACATGACTTTTAAATTCTTTCTGCTATAATCCGCCCACGCACTTAAATTTCCGTTCATTACCTGAACATTCTGTTCTATTCATTGTAAGCGCACGCTGTCCATAGAGAGGACCATTACTTGCGCCCCGATCGCTCAGCGATTCTTCAGGTTCGGCCGTAATCAAGCGTGCGTTTAGTCCACATCGTCGTTACTCGGATCGCTGCTGAATAATAAGATTCAGCTCATTTTGCTTTGCCGCTTTGTGCCGATGTCTATTTTGTATTTATTAAAAATGGAGCACCCATTAGGGTGAAACTCTCTATGAGCAAAACTTTTGCCGAATTTTCTTTGCATGAAACCTTACAACAAGCGCTTGAAGGTTTAGGTTTTACTACCCCGACTCCTGTGCAAGAACAATCTATTCCTGCAGCTTTAGAAGGTAAAGACCTTCTAGTTTCAAGCCAGACTGGTTCTGGTAAAACTGCTGCATTCTTATTGCCAACATTAAATAACTTGGCAGGTCAAGAAACATTCGTTCCATTCAAAGAACGCATGAAAGCTGTAACTCAACCGAACATCTTGGTAATTTCACCAACTCGTGAATTGGCACAGCAAGTAAGTCAAGATGCAATTGCATTTGTACGTCACATGAAAGGTGTTCGTATTGCTGCCATTATGGGTGGTATGCCATTTGCAAAACAAATCCAACAGTTAAAAGGCGCGCAAGTTGTTGTTGCAACACCAGGTCGTTTACTTGACTTGGTAAATCGTCGTCAAATTAAATTAGACCAAGTAGATGCTTTAATCGTTGATGAAGCGGACCGTATGCTTGACCTAGGTTTCTCTGAAGACTTAGAAGCAATTAGTGAATTAGCGGCTAACCGTAAACAAACATTAATGTTCTCTGCAACATTTGCTGATCGTATTATTCGTCTTGCAGCATGCATGATGAAAGATCCAATGCGTATCGCAATTGAAACAGGTCATTCAACCAATACAGATATTACGCAAACATTGCATTGGACTGACGGTTTTGAGCATAAGAAAAAATTACTTACCCATTGGTTAAGTGATGAAAACTTAGATCAAGCTGTAGTTTTTGCAAGCACTCAAGAAGATACAGACATGTTGGCTGAAGAACTTGCAGAAGCAGGTCATTCAGTTGTTGCGCTTCATGGTGCAATGCCACAAACAGTTCGTAACCGTCGTTTACGTAGCATTCGTGAAGGCCGTGCAAAGATCTTAGTTGCGACTGACGTTGCTGCTCGTGGTCTTGACGTACCAACTATTTCACACGTAATTAACTTTGGTCTTCCGATGAAGCACGAAGATTATGTACACCGTATTGGTCGTACAGGTCGTGCTGGTCGTACAGGTCAAGCGATTACTTTAGCGACTTATCGTGAGCGCGGTAAGATTCGTGCACTTGAAGAATATTTAGAAGCACGTCTAAGTGTTTCTGAAATTGAAGGCTTAGAGCCATCTCCACCTCCTGCTCGTTCAGGTCGTGATGGCGGTGGTCGTGGTCGTGGTGGCAACGGTGGTCGTGATGGTCGTCGTGGTGGTGGCGGTTTCGGTGGTGGTCGTCGTTTTGAAGGCGAAAGCAACTTCAAACGTCGTGAAGGTGGTCGTGATGACCGTCCACGTCGTAGCTTTGATGACAAACCACGTGGTGATCGTCCATTCGGTGGTGAAGACCGTCCGCGTCGCGAGTTCAATTCTGATCGCCCACGTCGTGAAGGTGGTTTTGAAGACCGTCCACGTCGCGAGTTCAATTCAGATCGTCCACGTCGTGAAGGTGGTTTCAATGATAAACCGCGTTTTGACTCGAATGATGACAACCGTGGTAACCGTGTAGATTATAAACCTCGTCGCGAAGGTGGTTTTGGTGATCGTCCAAAACGTAGCTTCGGTGGTGAAGATCGTCCACGTCGTAGCTTTGACGACAAACCACGTGGTGAACGTCCAGCGTTTGGTGGTGAAGACCGTCCACGTCGTGAGTTCAACTCAGATCGTCCACGTCGCGAAGGTGGTTTTAATGACAAGCCACGTCGTAGCTTTGACGACAAACCACGTGGTGAGCGTCCAGCGTTTGGTGGCGAAGATCGTCCAAAACGCAGCTTCGGTGGTGAAGATCGTCCACGTCGTAGCTTTGATGATAAACCGCGTCGTAAATTCGACCGTTAATCAGCAAGTATTTAGTTTAAAGAAAGGCCAGTAGAAATACTGGCCTTTTTTATTTTTCAGTTTTGTTATAAAATAACAAAGTGTGAAATAGTTCAACATTTATTGTAATAATGCGTAAAATTAATCGAAAAGAACCACCTTGGGCAGGGTTGAGTAAAATGTTACTTCAACATGGTTTGCCATATCTTTTTATTGTACTTGCTTTGTGCAATGGGATTTATTTTGCCTACGCTTTATTAACAGGTCATTTCGTAGATCAGTTTCAAGTTCTCAATCAATAAATTTCTTTTAAAAAACGAACTCATATTTATAAATTGATTGTTTTTGCTTTTGTCAAAATTACAACAAGATTCCCAAAATTCAGTGTTATAGTATGCGGGCATAAAAGTGCAGGAATGATTGCCATTATGAATAATAAAACTCCTCTCTCGACTCAATCACTGATTGAAGTGAAAAACTTGAGTTTTAATCGAGGGGAACGCGTCATTTATGACAATATTAGTTTAAATATACGTCGAGGCCAGATTACGGCCATTATGGGACCATCTGGTACAGGTAAAACGACTTTATTACGTCTGATTGGCGGGCAGCTTGTCCCTGATCATGGTGAAGTTTTGCTTGATGGTAAAGATATTGCTCAAATGTCACGGCAGGAATTGTTTGCAGCGCGTGCGCGTATGGGAATGTTATTCCAAAGTGGGGCTTTATTTACCGATATGTCGGTTTATGAAAATGTCGCTTTTCCAATTCGTGCGCATACGAAACTTTCTGAAAATCTCATTGCTGAACTCGTCGCTTTAAAGCTTGAATCTGTTGGCCTACGAGGAACAGAGCAGCTGATGCCTACTGAACTATCAGGTGGTATGAATCGACGAGTTGCTTTGGCTCGTGCTATCGCGCTTGATCCAGATTTAATTATGTATGACGAACCTTTTGCTGGGCAAGACCCAATTGTGAAAGGTGTTTTAACACGTCTCATTCGTTCATTGCGAGAAGCTTTAGATTTAACCACAATTATTGTTTCGCATGACGTTCCGGAAACCCTATCTATTGCTGATTACATTTATGTTGTAGCAGAAGGAAAAATTCAAGGGGAAGGAACGCCAGAAGAATTGCAAGCATATGCTTCTCCATTTGTAAAACAGTTCTTAACCGGCTCGGCTGAAGGTCCGGTTGAATACCAGTTTAGCCACCAAGCTTATTTAGATAACGAGGTTCGTCCATGAATACGATTGCCTGGTTAGGTAGACTCGTTATTGAGCGGATTCGAGGGATTGGTGTTGCGGCACTGATGCTCTTACAGATTATTTTTTCATTACCTTCGTCGGGTGGTTTTGGGCGTTTTGTCTATCAAATGCACCGAGTAGGGGTAATGTCTTTACTCATTATCACGGTATCTGGCTTGTTTATTGGTCTGGTACTTGGATTGCAAGGCTACTCAATATTAGTCAATGTTGGTAGTGAATCAATGCTAGGCACAATGGTGTCTTTAACCTTGCTGCGTGAGCTTGCACCAGTTGTTGCTGC
The DNA here is from genome assembly GCF_041021895.1 of Acinetobacter sp. XH1741. Lineage (NCBI taxonomy): Bacteria > Pseudomonadati > Pseudomonadota > Gammaproteobacteria > Moraxellales > Moraxellaceae > Acinetobacter > Acinetobacter chenhuanii. The sequence goes on along the minus strand of NZ_CP157428.1, from coordinate 112,460 downwards.
TTTACTGTTTGCTGGACGAGCAGGTTCTGCATTAACTGCTGAAATTGGTTCAATGAAACAAAGTGAACAGCTTGCCAGTATGGAAATGATTGGTGTTGATCCTTTAAAGCAAATCGTATCGCCACGTCTTTGGGCTGGCATAGTCAGTTTGCCAATGTTAACCGTTATTTTTGCTGCGATTGGTATCGTTGGCGGTAAATTGGTTGGTGTTGACTTTCTTGGCGTTGATGAAGGCTCCTTCTGGAGTGGTATGCAAAATAATGTTCAATTCGGCCACGACGTAGTAAATGGCATCATTAAGAGCATTGTGTTTGCTGTACTTTGTACATGGATTGCAGTTTTCCAAGGGTATGCATGTGATCCAACACCTGAAGGCATTGCAACGGCGATGACCCGAACGGTTGTATATTCTTCATTATGTGTTTTAGGTTTTGATTTCGTGTTGACTGCGGTCATGTTCGGAGGGATTTAATGAAATCACGTACTAGTGAGCTGGCCGTAGGTATCTTTGTCATTATCTTCGGTATTGCTTTATTCTTTTTAGCGATGAAAGTCAGTGGTTTAGTAGGTACAAACTTGAGCGAAGGTTACACCATGAAAGCTCAGTTTGATAACGTTAATGGACTTAAACCACGTGCTAAAGTAACAATGAGTGGTGTGACGATTGGTCGCGTTGATTCAATCACGCTTGATCCGGTGACACGCCTAGCGACAGTAACTTTTGATCTTGATGGAAAACTGACAAGTTTTAATGCTGAACAGTTAAAAGAAGTTCAAAAAAATGCTTTAGACGAATTACGTTATAGTTCTGATTATACCCAAGCGACTCCAGCGCAACAAAAAACAATGGAACAGCAACTGATCAGTAACATGTCCTCCATTACAAGTATTGATGAAGATGCTTATATAATGGTTGCAACCAATGGTTTATTGGGTGAAAAATATTTGAAAATCGTACCGGGTGGTGGTTTGAACTATCTTAAACGTGGCGCTACGATTTCCAATACCCAAGGCACAATGGATTTAGAAGATTTAATTAGTAAATTTATTACTGGTGGTGGCGTAGGTAAAGTTGCCGCTGGTTCATCATCCTCAGCAGAAGAAAAAGCTCCTGCAAGTACTGACAGCAGCGCACAGACGTCATTTGTTGAGTAAGAGATTATTTGAAGGAGTGGTTCCAGGTGAATAAGTTGTTTAAACAAACCCTTACAGCAAGTGTTTTATCTACTATGATTGCAGGTACAGCTTTTGCTGCACCTTCAGAAGCACCACCTGATTTTATTAAGCGTGTTGCTGATGGCTTGATTGCTCGTTTAAAAACAGATCATGCTAAGTTGCAAAATAACCCAGCTTTAGTGAAAACAATTATACGTCAAAATTTAGACCCGTATGTTGATTCACAATCGTTCACACGTATTGTAATGGGTACTTATGCGACTAATCAGTATAGTACAGCTGCACAACGTGCGCAGTTTGAAACAAACTTCCGTAATACATTAATTGAGAATTACGGTAGTGCATTTGCTAAGTACACAAACCAAACTTACACCATGCGTCCTTATAAAGAGACAGCAGGCAAAAGTCCTGTTGTAACTTTGGACTTTAACCACAATGGCGATAAAATTCCTGTGTCATTCCAGTTGGCAGACAAAGGTTCGCAGTGGAAAATCCGTAACATCAATGTTTCTGGTATTGATTTAGGCTTACAGTTCCGCAACCAGTTTGCTTCAACTGTAAAACGTAATGGTGGCGATTTGAATAAAGCAATTGCTACGTTCAAACCTGATGCAGATGCTGCTGTTAATCAGAACAAACAAAAATAAGTGAGTGAAGAGTGGTTCAGTATCTTAACCAAGAGTTAGTTGTTTCAGGCAAAATCGATTTTGAAAATGCTGAACATCAATATCAAGCGGGATTGGCGATTATTAAAAAGCAGACAAGCTTTCCTTTAATTGTTGACTTAAAACAGCTTGAGCATGGTAATACGTTAGCATTGGCTGTATTGGTCCAATGGTTACGTCAAACACCACAAAAGTCTGGTTTGCATTTTAAAAATGTTCCAGAGAAGATGCTGAAAATCATTCAAGCTTGTCATTTGCAAGAAGACTTACATTTAGTCTGATTATGCAAAGATAAAAAAAGCACCTAAATTTAGGTGCTTTTTTTATATAAAAGATTCGATGAGTCGAACAGGATTTAAATCCATTTTTTCCAGCGGAAATAAATAATAGGGCCGATAAAGAAGCCAAAAATAATGATTAAGACAGCAATAAAACTACTTTTACCGTGAGCAAAAGGTAATACCTCGGTGTTCATCCCATAGATACTCGCAATCAGCATAGGTGGTGCTAACATACTTGGTAAGATCGAGAATCGACGAATCGTATCGTTTTGCTCAGTGTTAATGAACCCTGAGGTTGTATCAAGCAAGAATCGTACTTTTTGGAATAAGAACGCATCATGCTCAACAAGCGAGCGGACGTCTTCACTGAGCTCTCGAATATCAGCATCATAGATGTGACTTCCTAGTGCGCGTGGACGAGATAAAAACGTTAATACACGACGCAAATCAATCAAGCAAAGCTGCGCTTTTCCAAGCATGTCTTCTTGTTGAGCTAAGCGGGTAATCATGTCATCAAGATCTAAAATTTTCTCACGTTGATGGTTGTTGAGAACCTCGGTAGAGTATTTTTCTAGGTCTTTGTGGATATCTTCTAAGATATCCGCAAGTTCATCCAGCTTTGCTTCAAGTAAGCCCAATAAAATCCAGGTTGGATCTTTATAATCCATTTCATAGTCATTACGGCGAGCTCGCGCTCGGAATGCACGAAATGCAACTAACTTTTCACCGCGTAAAGTAAATAAACGATCTTTATGTAAAATGAATGCGACGGTTTGCACCATGGCAAGCATGTGTGATGAGTCCTCAGCATCTCCATCAACTTGATAATTTTTATTTTTCGTTAAAAAATAGGTGCTGATATGCAAAATACCGTCATCATCGCGGTAAAATCGAGCAGAGGATGAAATATCTTCGAGTGACTTGAGTGTAGGTAAGTTCTGATTGTAGGCATCTAAGACCCATTGTTGCTCTTCTTGAGAGGGTGCAATCAGATCAAGCCATACTAATTCGGGATGTAGATCAAATCCACCGTTGATGGTGGCATCTTCCAGACTTCCGCGTTCTGTGGCATAAAAGGCTTCAAGCATGTGTCTTTTTTCCTCACGCAGTCTGATGGAAATCGATGGGTGTATTTTAGACAAGGATTTGCCGAAAAACACTTGCCAATACGTTATTTTGTAAAAAAAAACTCTGTCGATAGTCTAGTTTGTCAGCATGACAGTTCAATAAAACGGTTTTTATACTATGAATTCAATTTGTATTTTCTGTGGTTCATCACTTGGTTCAGATCCAATCTTTCAACAAATTGCTCAATTAACCGGCCAAACTATTGCCAAACAAGGAAAAACACTTGTTTATGGTGGTGGTCGTTCAGGTTTAATGGGCGTAGTCGCGGATAGTGCTTTAGAAGCCGGCGGGCAGGTCATTGGAGTCATTCCTCGTGCTTTGGTCGATCGCGAGTTGGCTCATCCTGGACTGACAAGACTTTATGTTGTCGAGAATATGCATGAGCGTAAGACCAAAATGGCAGATCTGTCGGACGGTTTTATTGCTTTACCAGGTGGGGCAGGTACATTGGAAGAAATCTTTGAACAATGGACATGGGCACAATTAGGTATTCATCAAAAGCCGTGTGCTTTTCTAAATGTAGCGGGCTTTTATGAAGATTTGCTTAAAATGATTCAAGGAACTGTAGATAAAGGTTTTAGCCAAGCACGATTCGCTGATAAATTGATCGCATCGGATAAAATTGAGGATATTCTTCAGCAATTTGAACAGTATCAGCCGCCTGCTCCTAAATGGACTAATGCAGATGTTCAACCATAAACGAGGTTAAATCGGTGAAAATAATTACGGTTGCTGCTGCAGTGATCTTAAATGAACAAAATGAGTTATTGCTTGTCAGAAAGCGTAATACACAAGCTTTTATGCAAGTCGGCGGTAAGCTGGAGCCGAATGAGGCTCCAGAAATGGCGATACAACGTGAAATCTTGGAAGAAATAGGTAGCTCGTGCGTAATAGAGCAGTTTATAGGACGTTTTGAGACAGCAGCTGCTAATGAACCGGACCATACGTTGATTAGCCATTTGTATTTAGTTCGATTGGAACAATCTCCACAAATTGCAGCGGAAATTGCTGAAATGAAGTGGATAAAATTTAATGATTCAGAGACTAAACTTGCACCACTCACCAAAGAAATTGTAATTCCATGGTGTGAGCAGAATTTATCTACAACTTTATAATTTTAATAAGATGTAGATGAGGCAGCAGCTAGGCAACTTGCATGAATAGATGTGCATCCTAGCTGTTTGAGGGCCTGACTCAAAGCGTAAATTGAACTTCCTGTTGTGATTACATCATCAATAATAAGCACACGACGGTAACGTCTTTTTTCTTGCTTGATAGCAACAAATTGCTGTTCAATATTTTCAAATCTTTCGAGTCGAGATAACCCTTTTTGAGAGTGTTCATTAAGGCGCTGTACAGGTTGCCAAACTGGTATTTTTAGTTGCTTACTTAAAAGTTTGGCGAGTAGTAAGGATTGATTGAAACCACGTTCAGTTAAACGTTGCTTAGAAATAGGCATAGGTACAATGGCTTGCACTTTAGGAAATTTTAATTGCTGTAAAATTTCGCCAAGCAAGGTTTGATAATGTAATTTCTGTTCATATTTAAACTGCTGAATGATCTGGTTAAGTGGATATACATAGTGACATGCCACCAGAACAGATTGATGATTACGTTGGATAGACTGTTTAAGCCACGGTAGTTGTTCCCAACATTCTTTGCAAAGCGAGTACTTGTCCCGCGTTCCTATTTCACATAACAGGCAAGGGGACAATAACTGAAAAAGATATTGAGGGCTGAACAACTTAAACATAAGCGTATCGAGGAGCTTCAGGGAGCCAACGCTTCAAGAGTGCATCAGCTTGCTCTGGATAACTTTTTAAAACCTGTTCTGCAACATAATGTGCTTGGCTTAGTAAATGGTCATCACGTTCTAAACGCGCTACTCTAAACCCCATATCACCTGTTTGTTTTGTTCCTAAGAGTTCGCCTGGTCCTCGTAATTCAAGGTCTTTTTCTGCAATCACAAAGCCATCATTACTTTCTCTTAAAATTGAAAGTCTTTCTTGGCCATTTTGTGAAAGAGGTGGTTTATAAAGGAGAACACAAAAACTGGCTTTTGCACCTCGTCCTACACGACCACGTAATTGGTGTAACTGTGAAAGTCCCAATCGTTCAGCATTTTCAATGACCATAATAGACGCATTAGGTACATCTACACCAACTTCAATCACAGTCGTCGCAATCAAGAGCTGTAATTCATTATTCTTAAATGCTTGCATGACAGCTTGCTTTTCATCAGCTTTCATTTTGCCATGCACTAAACCAATATTAAGTTCGGGAAAACGCTCTTTCATTTCTTGGTAAGTTGCTTCGGCAGCTTGAGCATCTAAAGTTTCGGATTGCTCCACAAGAGTACATACCCAGTAAGCTTGTTTACCTTCTCTACAGTTTGTAGCAATTCGATGCAACACTTCTTCGCGGCGATCTAGAGGAATAGTCACTGTCTGAATGGGGGTACGGCCTGGCGGTAATTCATCAATAATTGATGTATCTAAATCACCATAGGCACTCATTGCCAGTGTTCTAGGAATAGGAGTTGCAGTCATCACCAGCTGATGTGGCGTGAGCTGTTCAGCGCCTTTATTACGTAAGGCCAATCGCTGATCGACCCCGAAACGGTGCTGCTCATCAATAATAACCAGTCCTAATTTGGCGAACTCAACGTTATCTTGAAATAAGGCATGAGTACCCACAATGAGTTCGGCATGTCCTTCTTTAATTTGTTGTTCAGCTTGCGCTCGAGCTTTACCTTTTTGTTTACCCGATAACCAAGCTACCTTAATACCTAAAGGTTCAAACCAGCGTTTAAAATTTAAATAATGTTGTTCTGCCAAAATTTCGGTCGGTGCCATTAATGCAACTTGCCAATCGGCTTCTAATGCATGACATGCGGCCACTGCGGCCACTAAGGTTTTCCCTGCACCCACGTCACCTTGTACTAAACGCAGCATAGGTTGGTGTTTTTTTAAATCATTTAAAATTTCTTTGGATACACGCTTTTGTGCATTGGTCATTTGGAAGGGTAGACCTTCTAAAAGTTTTTTTGCGAGTACTTTGCTGCTCGGGAAAGCAGGCGATGCAATTTGGCGAATATAAGCACGTCGTGTGAGTAGACTAATTTGATGTGCGACCAGTTCTTCAAAAATAAGGCGCTGCTGAGCAGGGTGAGAACCTTCGGCCAATTGAAGCATATTGGCATCGACAGGAGGTTCATGAATGTAATGTAAAGCTTCTTTGAGTGCATATCCGTTTGTATATTGTTTGGGAAGCAACTCTGGTAAAGCATCACTATGATGTTTCAAAGCTTGTTTAACATATTCACGTAACTTGGGTTGGGTTAAGCCATCAGTACTCGGGTAAATTGCCGTGAGCTGGGTTTTTGGTAGAGGTGTATGTTCATTAATGAGCTGAATTTCTGGATGATAAAGCTCAAGCCCCCTCGCACCTACACGAACTTCACCAAAAATACGTAATCGATGGCCCGGTTTTATTTTATCGGTTAAATTCTTATAAATATGATAAAAGCGTAAAGTCACCTTACCAAATTCATCTTGTATTAATGCAGCCATAGATTTACGTTTACCAGGAGGGAAATCAACAGATTTGACTTCACCCTCAAGTAAATAACTACGGCCAACCACCAATTGATTCATAGGAATAATGGTACTGCGATCTTCATAATCACGCGGCAGATGAAACAGTAAATCATCTGTGGTAAAAATATTTAGTTTTTCGAGTAGGGCTGCTGAAGCCGATCCAACGCCTTGTAACTGATGGACTGAAGTCATGTCCCCTCAACGAGTTCTCTATGCATATATTATTTATCGGTTATGGTAAAACATCTCAGCGTGTTGCTAAACAACTATTTGAGACAGGACATCAAATTACCACAATCAGCCGTAGTGAGAAAACGGATCCTTACGGGACACACCTCGTACAGGATATTTTTACGCTCGATTTAAGTGAAATAGCGCCTGTAGATGTAGTGTATATATTACTTTCTCCAGACGATAGTACGGTTGAAGGTTATCATCATACCTATGTTGAAAGTATTGAACCCATTCGTCAGGCTTTAAAATGTCATCCAATCAAAAGATTGATTGTGGTGTCATCTACTCGGGTTTATGGTGAAAATTCCGGCGAAACTATTGATGATCATAGTGAGATCCACCCGAACGATGCCCAAGGGCATATCCTTCACAACATGGAATTACTCTGGCAAAAATATTTTCCGACACAATGTGTGGTTGTGCGCCCGACAGGGATTTATGGTGCTTCGGTCGATCGATTAAAACGAATGGCTGAATACACGCAGAATTATCCGAATATTCACTACAGTAATCGTATTCATATTGATGATTTGGCGAAATTTTTAGCATTTTTAGCCGATTTTGAAAAACCGCATAAGAGTTATATTGTGGCGAATAATGCACCCGTGCCATTACATGAAGTATTACTCTGGTTTCAAAGCCAGTTAGATTTACCACTCCTGACTTTAGATTCAGCTCATGTTTCTGGTAAGAAAATTTATGCAAAATATTTATTTGAAACAGGTTTTCAGCTTGAGCATCCGATTTGCTTTAATGACTATTTATTATGTTTAAATGCTCATGGTGCAAATTAAAATTTATATTAAACTTTAAATAACAACAGAAATACCTGATGAGGCAGTTCAATTGCCGATAAAGATAAAAAGGTTGAAAGTGAAAAAAATTTGTTTGGCTCTTCTTTTGAGCATAACCTCAGTTGCGAGTTGGGCAGAGGATCAGGTGTGGTGCGCATATGATCCTATAGGTACCCAAGGCGATATTACACGTCGTTTAAATGACATTCGTTTATATGCCCAGCAATATCAAGTCAAATTCAAAGTGGTGAGTTATCAAAAAGAGCAGCAAGCGATTCAGGCTTTTGATGATGGCAAATGCTCAGGCTTAGCAGCCAGTAACTTTAATACGTATCAATACAACCACTTTATGGGAAGTACCTCCGGTATTGGCCTTATACCTAATAACAAGACTGCCCGAAATCTATTGCAGCTTTTAAATCATCCTACAATTGAGAAAAAATTAATTAACCAAGATTATGAAGCAGTTGGAATGATTCCAGTAGGAACTGCTTATATGATCATGAAAAATAAAAAAATATCAAAAGTAGCACAGCTTAGGGGACAGCGAGTTGGAGTTTTAGCCAATAACCCACCCCAGCAAGCTTTGGTAAGAAGCGTAGGGGCACAGCCTGTATATGTTGATTTATCAAATGCCATTACACAGTTTCAGCAAAATAAAATCGATATTATGCCTGCACCCATTTATGGGCTTTTACCTTATAACTTACAGAAAGATTTTGGGCCAAACACTCAAGTGATTAACTTTCCATTGGCTTATTTCGGTGTAAATTTAATTATTAAGCCACAAGCTTATCCAGCTAATTTTGGAAGAAAAATTCGAGCTTGGTTTGTGCAAAATAGTCAGCTATTAACGAATCGGGCCATACAATGGGAAAATCATTTACCAGCTTACTATTGGGTGGATGTTTCTTTTTACGAGAAGCAGAGTTATGACATTATGGTGGCAAAAATACGCAACCAATATGTTCGCTCTGGATATTATGATGCATATTTTGTGGAATTAATGAAACGCTTACGTTGTATTGATGATCCGCGTTATTTTGAATGTTCGATGCGTAGATAAAATAAAAGGCAACCTGAGTTGCCTTTTATTTTAAGTAAAAGTTTTAAGATTTTTTGCGTTTTAAACGGCGTTTCGCTTGTTGAGATGCCATCGCCTCAAGAGCTTCTTTTAGCTCTTCATCACTAAAAGTCGTGATGTGTTGCAACATCTGTAACGTTACTTCATCAAGTACTAATTGTGCGCCTGCTGCCATTTGACGGAAATTATCATCAAATTCGATTTGGCCTTGGTCGTTAGTACGAATGTAATTTTGTTGAGTGAGCACTTTTAAGAAGCTTTGGAACAATGCTTTATCAAAGAACTCTGGAGAATTAAATTCATAAAGAACAGATAAACGTTGCCCGAGTAAATGACTTAACTCTTCAACTTGTTTCGCTGAAATATTGCCCGAACCACGCTGAGTAATAAGCGCTAAAGTCATGTAATAACGTTCAAGACTTTGCTTCACAGGTGTTGCTAATACAACAAGTTGATTATGCTCTTCAGTATTTGGTGCAGAGCTAATCAAATTGCCTTCATCATCTTGTTGAATAAGATTTGATTGAACCAATGCATCTGCATATTGCTCAATCTGTTCTTTAAGTTCACTACTTTTCCACTTAAGGAATAGTTCGGCTTTTAAGAATGGATAAAGCGTATAGATGACATTGTTTAAATCTGAACGACTGATTTTTCCGTTGTGTTCAACAAGCGATGCAACCAATGAAGGGAGAACGAAAGCATGCAAAATGTTGTTACGGAAATAAGTGAGGAGAACTGCTTGGTTATCTTCAATCGCAATAATATCGCCGAGTGCATGTTGTACGCGCTTAATAAGTTTAAGTTTTAAACCATAAGCAATGATTTCCTTACCCGATAATGGCGTTACTTCTGTGCGCTGATCGTAAGGGAAATTTGATGCTAAATTGCGGTAAGCTTCAAGCTGTTTAATACAGATTTCTTCATCAAGCGTATGCTTTGGAGTTGCAAGCAAAATAATAGAGAGTAAAGAAACCGGATTAATGACAACTGCACGGTTAATATTTTCTAAAATTGCATGTGCAGAGCTATTTACTGCATCTGAAACGGCTTGAGGAATTGGGTCGTCATTTTTCTCGATGTAGACATTTTCTGCATTATGCTGTTTAAGCAAATCATCAAGGAAAACGGGTTCACCAAAGTTAACGTGTACTTTACCGAAAATGCGTTCAATTTTTCGTAATGTTTTTACAATACCAAAAATAGACTCAGCTTCTTTTGGCTTACCTTGCATTTCGCCTACGTAAGTCGAACCTTCCATAAGGCGCTCATAACCAATGTAAGTTGGGACAAACACAATTGGCTTTGTGCGACCACGTAAATGACTATGAACCGTCATGGCAAGCATACCGGTTTTCGGTGGTAATAAACGGCCTGTACGTGAACGTCCACCTTCAATAAAGTATTCAAGTGGTGTGTTGCGAGAAAGAATGCTATATAAATATTCTTTAAATACAGTGGTGTAAAGACCATTGCCACGGAAAGAGCGGCGAATAAAGAAGGCACCTCCACCACGTAAAAGCTGACCTACGAAAGGTAAGTTCAGGTTATCGCCGGCAGCAATATACGGAACCATTAGGCCACGTCTATAAATCACATAAGACAATAATAAGTAGTCAATATGGCTACGGTGACACGGTGTATAAACAATCTCGTAATCTTTCGCGAGTTCACGAACAGTACTGAAGTTATGAACTTCTACGCCATCATAAAGCTGAGTCCATAGGCGTGTTAATGCCAAATCTGCAAAGCGTACTGCCGAGTGTGAATAGTCAGATACGATTTCATTGACATACCCAATCGCACGACGTTCTGCCTCAAGCATACTAATTTTGCCGCGAATACTTTCACGACGGATTGCTTCTTGCACATCACGAGATTTTACAACTGACTGCATCACATTACGGCGATCTGATAAGTCAGGACCTAAGACAACTTCGCGTTGACGGTCAAGATAGTCATTTAAAGTGCTAACAATATAAGTCGCTGGTGAAAGGTTTGGATAATGCTTTTGAGCATATTCAACGAGGTCACGTAAAGACTGTGGTTCATGGAATTCCAAATAAGACTGGCGACCATGTAAACCAATATTTACAAGCTGCTTAACGGTGCTTGGTGTTGCCCATGTATCTGAGAATAATAGCTTAAACCAAGAATCTTCTTTATCTGGAGAGCGGCCCCATAAAACGGTTACGGGAACCAGTTCAATGTCGAGCTCAGGATTTGCTTGTAAAACTTCGATCAGTTTAATTAAACGAGGGGGAAACGCATGAGGAGGGGGATTTAATAAGTTATTTTCATCATTATGCTGTAAAAATAAAACCGATGCTTTTTCCTGATGAGAACCAATCACTAATGGATCTAAAGCTGGTTTTAAATTTAAGCGACGAGTTTCCCCATCCACCACTAAAGCATTACTACGAGAGTGGTTTTGTAAGACATAACACACCACTTTTTGGCGTTCAGTCTTTTCTTCTGTTTCCGTTGTTTCTGATACTGGTTCAGTAGGAACTTCCCCAAGAACATGTGGTGTTACCACGAGGTCAAGTAGCTTACTCGAAAGCCGACGATACATTTGACCAAACCCACTCTTGGACATAAGAACTCCTACTTCTTAAAGACAAATCCCGGCCAAAGGCAGAGGGTAATTATTTTGCGGTATTTATTAAAAAAAACAATATGCCATTTCCCGATAAATTATAAAGCTTTTGGCATATTTTATCGTTAAAAATCGTATTTTTAGCTGTTATAAAGGCAAAGTTCGTCAGAAGTTGACTGATTGTTCCATGTACAAATAGTTTTTTATGGCACAATAGATTCTACACATCTGTCCTTTAATACGAATTTTTGCCTGCAATATGAAGGTATCTCTCATGAATGCGTTAACCCAAGAACTGGTTGAGCTACTCACTTTAGAAAAGCTTGAAGAAAATATTTACCGTGGAATTAGCCGTAATTTGGTCGGTAAACGTGTTTTTGGAGGTCAGGTTTTAGGGCAGGCACTGCGCGCTGCTTCTTATACAACCGATCGCCCTGCGCATTCTATGCATGCTTACTTTTTGTATGGTGGCGATATTAATGCCCCAATCATCTATGAAGTTGATCGTTTACGTGATGGAAAAAGCTTTGTCAGCCGTCAAGTACGTGCAATTCAGCATGGGCGAATCATCTTTTCGGCGATGGTGTCTTTTGCCAATCCTGAAGAAGGGTTGAACTACCAACATCCAGAACCAGACTACCCAGCTCCCGAAACTTTAAAGTCAGAAAATGAACTAAAAGAAGGTATTCTTAATTTTGTACCTGAAAATGTTCGTGCAAGTTTTATGCGTGAGCGCCATGTTGAAATCCGTCCGATTGATCCAGTCAATCCATTTCAACCACAGCCTGAAGCACCGTTTAATGCGCACTACATCCGTACGCATGACCGTATTCCAAAACAGCTTGATGACATTGCCTTGCATCAAGCAATTGTAGCGTTTTACTCAGACTTTACGCTGATGACAACAGCTTTAAGACCACATGGCTTAAGTTATATTTCTCCAAGCTTACAGTGTGCCAGTATCGACCATGCGATTTACTTCCATCGCCCACTTCGTGCCGATGAGTGGATGCTCTATGACATGGAAGCAACAGTGAGCGCAGCTTCTCGCGGTTTGAATTTTGGACGTATGTGGCAAAATGGGCAACTCGTATGTAGTACGGTGCAAGAAGGTTTAATCCGTTTGCGGGAAATTGAAACGCAATAAATAATAGAGGGCCATCTAAAAGATGGCTTTTTTATTTTTAATTCAAAGGATGTGACAAAAAATTGCTCGAACGAAAAGCAGGCTCATGTCATATTTGCACAAGGATTGCCTACTGAAAAAAATAATGTTGATATGAACTTAAATACACAAATTCTGATTGCTGCCATTTTAGGTTTAGCCTTTGGCTTCCTGCTTACTCTGTATCCAGATACTGCTTTTGTAAAGCATAGTTTATATGGGTTAGGTGTATTAAGTAGCGTTTTTATTGGGCTACTTAAAATGTTGCTGGTGCCGTTAATTTTTAGCTCGATTGTGGTCGGAGTTTCAAATTTACAAGCGGGTGGGCAACTAGGCCCAGTTTGGAAAATCACTTTCTTGTGCTGTCTTACGACCACAACCTTGGCCTTAATTTTAGGTATTAGCTGTGCTCATTTATTTGAAGTTGGCCGTGGTATAGATATCTCAATTTTTCAGACATCTATGCAAAACTATCAAGCACCAGATAGTTTAAACCCAGCAACATTCTTTACTAACTTTATTCAAAATACTTTAATTAACCCATTTAAAGCATTTAGTGATGGAAATGTCTTAGCTGTTGTGGTGTTTGCACTACTGGTAGGTGTTGCTTTGGTTCAGGGCGGAGAGCGTTTTAAGAGCATTCGCTTATTGAGTCATCAGTTTTTTGAAATGATGATGATGTTGGTGGGTTGGGTTATGAAACTGGCCCCCTTAGGAATTTTTGCATTACTTGCTAAATTAATGGCTACAGAAGACATTTCGGTATTAAGTCGACTGGCTGAGTTTGCCGTTGTGGTAACAGGAACCACTATTTTTCATGGCGCTGTTGTTTTGCCATTATTGCTTTGGATTTTTGGTCGTATGAGTCCTTGGACTTTTTTCAAAGGCACTCGTACCGCTTTAATTACTGCATTTGCAACAAGTTCTAGCTCTGCCACTATGCCGCTGAGTATGAAGTGTGCACAGGAGAACTTGGGCGTTCGTCCTCAAACTGCGGGTTTTGTGATTCCATTAGGCACACAGCTTAATATGGATGGAACAGCTTTATATGAAGCTGCCGCAGCACTATTCGTGGCAAATCTAGTTGGGCTTGATTTAAATCTGACGCAACAAATTGTTGTGTGTTTAACTGCAATGATTGCATCACTTGGAGCACCAGGAATTCCGAGTGCGGGTATGGTCACCATGATTATGGTGTTGCAGTCTGTGGGATTGCCCGCTGAAGCGATTGCTATTTTACTTCCAATCGATCGTCTACTCGATACGGTAAGAACAGTTGTAAATGTGCAGGGTGATATGATGATTAGTGTGGTAGTAGATCGATATACCAAAGATAAAGATATCAGTATTTAACCCATAAATAAAAAGCAGGATTTATATCCTGCTTTTTTAATTTTAAGCTGCTTGTAATTCTGCTCGTTTCGCTGCTGGAGATTGAGATAAATAACTTATCGCATCTTCGGTGCTACCTTCTTTAACAGGATCATACCAAGGCATAAGGTAATCAATTTGCTGAGCAATAAGCCAGATTGGGTTTGGTAAAACCTGATTATCTTTTCGGCTAATTTTGTACCATTCTAAAGCAACCCAAGCCGGGAAAAATCTAGATTTGTAAGCATCAGCAAAGCGAGGGTCTTGTTTCATAATATGCGCAGCGCCATCTACCCATAATCCAAGCACCAGTACAATGACGGCAAGACTCAAATAATAACGTGGGATATAACCACCCCCTAAGTGGCGGTACAAATCGAAAGCAACAGTGCGATGTTCAATTTCTTCAGACCCATGCCATTTAACCAAATCTACCATTTCTGGGTCGGCACCTAATTCTTCCCAACGTTTGTTATAAAGCGCATATTTACCGAGTACACAGGTCATGTGTTCAACAGTTGCAATAACACCTAAACGGAATAGATCCCATTGTTCTTGTAAAACCTTTGGAACTTCTTTGTCAAAAGGTTTATCTGCCAAAGCGGTGGTAAATAGATAATTCATAATGTCCAGATTTCTCTGGATATCAATATTACGTGCGCTTAAATATTCTTTATTGGCAGAGGTGTGTGCATTTGCGTGCATTGCCTCTTGGCGAATAAATGCTTGTACATCCTGTTTAAGTTTTTCATCGGTAATACGAGGTAAAACCTTGTTATATAGTCGGCAGAACCAGAACTCTCCAGCAGGCAAAATGTTATTAATTTCATTAATAAAATAACTTGCAAACGGTTGGTTTGGAATCCAGTCTACAGGGGTTTCTTTCCAGTCAAATTTTACTTTGCGTGGAAGAATTTTATAATCAATAGAAGAACCTAAAGCCTTATTCTTCAAAAAAGATAGCAATTTCATCATTTAGTCCTGATTTTTAACTCGATGAAGTTATAACGAGTATAAAAAAAGCCCCTGCATTTGTGTTTAGCAATAGGGGCCAATTGAATATAAATTTAATGAAGAAATTGTATCTGTTTTGACGATTTACTCTTCTGCATCCTCATCGCTTGCTTCAGGGATTGCATCAACGTCAAATTCTGTCTGCTGATCGAGCGTAAAATGTAAGCGTCCAGCCATTACACTTGCGAGTTCTTCTAAACCTAATTTGTTAAGTGATGAGAAAAGCTGAATAGAAAAATCAAGCTTCATTTTTTTCAGTTGTTGTTTAACTTCAAGCAAGACTTTGTTCGCTGGACCGCGGTTAAGTTTGTCTGCTTTAGTTAAAAGAATATGTACAAATAGATGGCGTGAATAAGCCCACTCTAGCATCATCATGTCAAAATGCTGTAGTGGATGGCGAATATCCATAAGTAATACCAAGCCTTGTAAGCTTTTACGATGGATTAAATAGTTTTCTAATTCTTTTTGCCAAACACGCTTCATATCTTCTGGTACGGCAGCATAGCCATAACCTGGAAGGTCAACCAAGCGTTGAGCAGGGTTACCCAGACTAAAGAAGTTAATCATTTGAGTACGGCCAGGCTTTTTAGAAGCGCGCGCGAGTTGCTTTTTGTTAGTTAAAGCATTAATAGCACTGGACTTACCAGCATTTGAGCGTCCTGCAAAAGCAATTTCGTAGCCACTATCTTCAACACAAAGTGCCAATTTAGGTGCACTCATTAAAAATTCAGCTTGGCGTAACCAGTTCAAAGATTGCACGGCATATTCCGTGATCGCTGGATCTGGTTTCTTTTCATAACTGATCTTTTGCTTGGGTGCGAGTCTGGCTTTGGTGTCTTTCGATTTTTCACTACGACGCATAAAAAATAACTTTTTAAATGAGAGGGCTCGCGCCTAGTATAAAGGAGCTTGGTTATTCTTGCTAATTTTCAGTAAGCTTGCTTGTAAAGATAAATAGAATTACACGCATTAGATTTGTAAAAAGTCTATAGGGGAGGTGTTTGAAGCAGATTTAGGCTGTTGTAGGACTTCACCCAACGTATATTGATCTAAACTTTGATAGAAACTTTCTAAAGCCTGATCAAGAATTCCTTTTAAGCCGCAATGGGAACGTAATACACAAGGTGGGGTATTACATTCAACAATTTGATGGTCACCTTGTAAAATTCGTACAATAGCACCGAGCTTTAAATCTAAAGCTTTGGGATTTAAGCGAATTCCACCACCTTTCCCACGAATGGTAATAATCCACTCTTGTTTGCCCATAAAATGGACAACCTTCACAAGATGATTTTGCGAAACATATAAATCTTTAGCGATTTCTGCAATCGTGTATGGTGCATCACTTGGACGAGCGACATACATTAATATTCGCAAAGCATAATCGGTAAATTTATTAAGTTGCATGATCACCAGAAAACTAAGGGTTGAAAGGACGATCATCTTAGCCTGAAAGTCTAAAGAATAAAACTTTCAGGCTAGAGCTTTTTAAGTTACAGCGTTAAAGGAGCTGAAACTTGTACTTGATCGCCAACTCTATAATGCTCAAGCAAAATGTTCGGAACTGAGAACTCTGTATGATTTTCTTCAGGCTGAACATCAAAATGATAAGTATTGTTTTCTTGAGCCTCTGTAAATTTAAAAGCTTTAGGTTGTTCAAGCTGTTGCTCAGGAACCTGAACTTTTACAGAAATAAAAGCATTTGCTGGACTAGTTAATACGTCTTCATGATCTGTCGCTTTTAATGTAAAGCGTTTGCCAGATTCAAGTGGATCAATTTGTGTAATTTCAAATGAACGCCAGCCAGCCCATCCACCTTTTAAACTCTCCAGCTGTTCATATTTTTGTTTTTCAACACCAATTAAAATATCCGCTAACTGTAAATAAGCTTGTTTCCAAGCTTCAATCAGTTCGGATTCAAAAGGAACATTTAAAACTTCACTAATTGAATGAAGTAAGTTGTCGCCCACAATTGCATATTGATCTGGCTGAATATCTAAACTTACATGCTTGGTGGTAATACGTTCAACTGCTTTGGCAAGCACCGTAGGGTTTTCAATGTTTTCCGCATATGCGAGTACCGCTGCTGCAAGGGCACGAGGTTGGCGTAGGCTGGTTTGATCATCAAGATTAAAAACATTTTTTAATTCTGGGTTGTTATTCAACATACGCTTATAAAAGTATGTAGTCAGCGTAACGCCGTGTTCACGTAAAACCGATACAGTAGATTTAACGAGTTCAATTTGTTGTGGAGTCATGGCTAGACCTTAATTATCTGGCTATATAAGATGTATTTAAAATACATCTTTAAAAAAATTGTCGCAATAGCTTTTTTACAAAAACCTTAAAAAAATTAAGGGATATTAAATCCCTTGAAATAAAATAATGATCTAGTTGGATTTTTTATTTTCCAAATAATGAGCCGAGTAGTCCTCGTACTAATTTTTGTCCTGTACTACCCCCTAAACTTCGAGCAGCACTTTTTGCAAAAGTTCCAACAATATCTTGAGTTAGTTTTGCACGCTCTCTGGCAGCACGTTCTTCTTCCTTTTGTTGATCACGTGCTAATCTTTCTTGCTCCTTGGCTTGTTGCTTCGCTAAAGCTTCTTGTTCTTTTGCAAGCTCGGCATCTTGTTTCTGTTGCTCTCGCTCAGCGACTTTGTTCTGAAGCATTTCATAAGCACTTTCGCGGTCTATAGCTTGCTCATAGACACCAGCAATAATACTTTGTGCAATCAAACTTTTTCGTTCTTCAGGCGTGATGGGGGTAAAAGAAGAATAAGGAGGCATGACCCAACCACGTTCGACAATTTGCGGTGTACCTTGCTCATCTAGGCAACTAATAAGTGCTTCACCTACAGCTAATTGTGTAATAGCTTCATCCACTTTGAAGTCTGGATTAGAGCGAAAGGTATCGGCTGCGGTTTTTACAGCTTTTTGATCTTTAGGGGTAAATGCGCGTAATGCATGTTGTACACGGTTACCAAGCTGTCCCAGAACATTTTCTGGTAAATCAAGTGGATTTTGTGTAATAAAATAAATGCCGACACCTTTAGAGCGAATCAAACGGACCACTTGTTGAATTTTTTCTTGTAGAGCTTGGCTGGCATTATCAAATAACAAATGAGCTTCATCAAAGAAAAAGACTAGCTTAGGTTTATCTAGGTCACCGACCTCAGGGAGTTTTTCAAATAGCTCCGAAAGCATCCATAACAAGAAAGTAGCATATAACTTAGGAGTATTCATGAGCTTGTCAGCAGCAAGAATATTGATATAGCCGTGTCCATTTGTGTCGGTTTGTATAAAGTCTAAAATATCTAAAGCAGGCTCTCCAAAAAACTGCTCTCCACCTTGGTCGGCAAGAGCAAGAAGATTGCGTTGAATTGCTCCTAAGCTCGCTGGAGACAAATTGCCATATTCAGCTTTAAACTCTGCTGCATGTTCACTGACAAAGGTGATCATCGCCTTTAAATCTTTAAAGTCGACTAACAGCAATCCTTGATCATCTGCAATACGAAACACCGCAGATAAGACACCTTCTTGAGTGTCATTTAAGTTGAGAATACGAGCCAATAAAATTGGCCCAATTTCAGAAATAGTGGTTCGAATAGGGTGGCCTTGTTGGCCAAATAAGTCCCAGAAAATGACAGGATTGGCGGCAAATGGAACACTATCAATTTGTAGAAGCTTTAAGCGTTCATTAAATTTATCTGAAGCTTCTCCGGCTTTTGCGAGACTTGAAACATCACCTTTTGCATCGGCAAGAAATACGGGCACGCCGATTCGGGAAAAACTTTCTGCAAGAACCTTTAAAGTGACAGTTTTACCTGTGCCTGTTGCACCTGCAATTAGGCCATGACGGTTGGCAAATTGAGAAAGCAAAACAATTTCTTTTGATGTGTCATTCGTATTTTTAGCAATAACAATCGGTGTACCCATATATTTATCCCTTGTTGCGAGCCACTATTCATATTTTCGTTTTACAGCTGTTGCAGTGCGTTTTGGATATCTTGGATTAAATCTTGGGGATCTTCTAGCCCTATACAGAATCGAACCAATAAACCTTGTTGTAAATGTGTATTCTCAAGCTTTCTCATCATTTTTAAATCATAAAGCATTACCAGGCTAACTGGTCCACCCCAACTAAACCCAAGTTTAAAGAGTCTAAGCGCATCACAAAAACGACGGACTGCCTTTAAGTCATAGTCGGGCTTGAAAATAACACTGACTAAACCGGCACTCTGACCATTAGTGCAGATTTCTTGCCAATATTGATGGCCAGGGGAGGTTTCGTCACTTGGGTGTAAAACTTGCGAAAATTGAGATTGTTCCTTTAACCATCTAAGTAATGTTTCAGCATTGGATGACTGCTGTTCATAGCGCAGAGACATATGAGCAAGACTGCGTTGAATTTGAGCGGTATCATCTCCAGAAACTGCAATACCTAAAATGGCATGGGTGCGGAATAAACGGTGATGAAGCTTTTCATCACGAGTAACAATGCTGCCCATTAAAATATCACCACCACCACTTGGATATTTGGTCAGTGCGTGGACGGTTAAGTCGACTGATAAATGCTCATCGGAAAAATCAAAAGCATTGAAAGCCAGCCCTGCTCCCCAAGTATTATCAAGCGCTGTTAATACACCATGTTTTTTAGCTTTTATGACTAGGTTTTTGAGATCAGGGAATTCTAAAGTAACCGAACCCGCAGCTTCTAACCATAGTAGTTTACTGTTTTCAGTGGGTTGAAAACTTGAAGCATCAATGGGGTTATATACTTTTACCTGAATACCATATTGACTCTGCAAATAACTCAAATGTTCTAGATTTGGTCCATAAATATTGTCTGGCACCCATACTTCATCATTGGTGCTTAAAAATGCTGAGTTCACAATATTAATTGCTGATAGCCCACTTGGTGCAAGTAAACAATGCGTTCCACCTTCAATTTGCGCAATATTGTCGCCTAAGGTGAAAGTAGTGGGGGTGCCGTGTGTGCCATAACTGTAGTCATAAGGATCAGTCCAATGGCGATCAAAAAGGTGCGAAGTCGATTTAAAAATAATAGTCGATGCACGAAATACGGGAGGTTGCACTGTTTCAATAAATTGCGGTGCTTTTCGTGGTGCATGAATGAGGCGAGTCTGGAAATCGTTATGCTTTTTCATAGTGCGCTATGCTTTAAATAATAAGATTAGATTAAGAGAAAATGTGTCTATTCGCTAGATTTTTGATTTTTTCTAAGAGGTTTAGTTACTTGAATTGTATTCTTTAAAAACTTGGCTTTATTTTTGCAAAGATCAAATCAACATTCTAACAACAATAGGTTTAAGCGCATGAAGTCGCATTTACGTGTTCATTATTTTCAACATATCGCTGGTGAAGGATTTGGAAGTTGTTATTCATTTTTAAAAGCTCATCATGCGACCATTAGCTCTACTGAGTTTTTTGCACTTCCGGTTGATCGGTCTTTAGAAATAGAAGCTTTACCTCAGATTGAAGAGGTTGACTTGTTATTGATCATGGGTGGAACCATGAGTGTAAATGACGAGGCTAATTATCCGTGGCTTAAAATAGAAAAAAGATGGTTGCGTCGATATTTAGCAGCAGGTAAACCAGCTATAGGTCTTTGCTTGGGTGGACAGTTAATTGCAAATGCATTAGGTGCAGCAGTTAGTCGTAACCGTTATCAGGAACTGGGGTGGTCAACCGTTCAGAGAGTTGCAAACTTACCTCAAGAGAGCTTTCCGTTGCCTGAAAAAATGAAAGTGATGCAATGGCATAGCGAAACATTTGAAATACCTAAAGGCGCTATACGCTTGGCAGAGAGCATCGCTTGTCGTAATCAGGTTTATCAAATTGGGAAAAATGTATTGGGTTTTCAATTTCATCCGGAAATGACTCCGGCGTCTTTGCAACTCCTACTTGAAAATGAAGAGGAGCTGGCTATTTTTAATGGAGAATATGTTCAATCTGCGCATGAATTACAATATTCAGAAGCACAAAAGTTTGAACAAGGTAATCAACTGTTAAATAAAGCGATTGAGTTTGTGATAAATGCTTAGATGAGTTATGAATACTCGGCTAAAGCAGGATTTGAACAAAAAATAGAAAAAGAGAATTGCATAAGACTTAAACAATCGTTATAATGAGCGACCCTCAAGAAGAGGGCATTTACTGCGAAGAAAGTAGTAAATGTGCATTACAGTCGTGGCATCGATCACGACCTTGGTGATTATCACTGCCTTTGACACTTACCAAATAGGTGAGATGCGTCAAAGGTGATTCTTTATATATTTGGCTTGGAGTTTACTGGTATGTCTAACCAGAGAATTCGTATCCGTCTTAAGTCTTTTGATCATCGTCTGATTGATCAATCTGCTCAAGAGATCGTAGAAACCGCTAAGCGTACTGGCGCACAAGTGTGTGGTCCAATTCCGATGCCTACTCGCATCGAACGCTTCAACGTTCTTACTTCACCGCACGTTAACAAAGATGCGCGTGACCAGTACGAAATCCGCACCTATAAACGTTTGATCGACATCGTTCAACCTACAGATAAAACTGTTGATGCATTGATGAAGTTAGATCTTGCAGCTGGTGTTGATGTTCAGATCGCTTTGGGTTAAGGCTTTCGGTTAATTAACGATTAGTTAATTAGGCCGCTTTTTTAGAGGTTTATGCACATGGCTATTGGTTTAGTCGGTCGCAAATGTGGTATGACTCGCATCTTTACAGATGCTGGTGTTTCTGTACCTGTTACAGTCATCGAAGTCGATCCAAACCGCATTACGCAAATCAAAACACTTGAAACTGATGGTTATCAAGCTGTTCAAGTAACTACTGGTGAACGTCGCGAATCTCGCGTAACTAATGCTCAGAAAGGTCACTTCGCGAAAGCTGGTGTTGCTGCTGGTCGTTTAGTTAAAGAGTTCCGTGTTACTGAAGCTGAGCTTGAAGGTCGTGAAGTTGGCGGCACTATTGGCGTTGATTTGTTCACAGTTGGTCAAGTTGTTGACGTAACTGGTCAATCAAAAGGTAAAGGTTTCCAAGGTGGTGTTAAGCGTTGGAATTTCCGTACTCAAGACGCTACTCACGGTAACTCAGTTTCTCACCGTGTATTAGGTTCTACAGGTCAAAACCAAACTCCTGGACGCGTGTTCAAAGGCAAAAAAATGGCTGGTCACTTAGGTGACGAACGCGTAACAGTACAAGGTCTTGAAATCGTATCTATTGACGCTGAACGTTCTGTTTTAGTTGTTAAAGGTGCAATTCCTGGTGCAACTGGCGGCGACGTGATTGTACGTCCTACCATCAAGGCCTGAGGGGAAATACCGTGAATTTGAAAACTGTTTCCGGCTCTGCTGTTGAATTGTCTGAAGTTGCTTTCGGACGTGAATTTAACGAAGCTCTTGTACACCAAGTTGTTACTGCTTACTTAGCAGGTGGTCGTCAAGGTACTCGTGCTCAAAAATCGCGTGCAGACGTTTCTGGCGGTGGTAAAAAACCATTCCGTCAAAAAGGTACTGGTCGTGCTCGTGCGGGTTCTATTCGTAGCCCTATCTGGGTTGGTGGTGGTAAAACTTTTGCTGCTCGTCCACAAGATTGGTCTCAAAAAGTAAACCGTAAGATGTACCGCGGTGCAATGCAATGTATCTTAGCTGAACTCGTTCGCCAAGATCGCCTTGTATTAGTTGAAGAGTTTGCTGTTGCAGCTCCAAAAACTAAAGAATTGCTTGCAAAACTTAACGACTTAAATGCTGCTCGCGCATTAATCGTTACTGACGCTGTAGATGAGAACTTATATCTTGCAGCACGCAACCTTCCGCATGTAGATGTGGTAGATGCAACTGCAATCGATCCTGTAAGCTTGATTGCGTTTGATAAAGTTGTGATGTCTGTAGCTGCTGCTAAGAAAATTGAGGTAGAACTCGGATGAACAACGAACGTATCTATCAAGTCCTTAAAGGACCAGTATTCTCAGAAAAGGCACAAGTTTTAGGTGATACTGTTGGTGTTCAAGTATTTAAAGTAGACATTAACGCTACTAAACTTGAAATCAAAAAAGCAGTTGAAAAACTTTTTGGTGTAGAAGTTGTTAAAGTTAACACAACTATTACTAAAGGTAAGACTAAGCGCTTTGGTCGTACATTAGGACGCCGTTCTGATGTTAAAAAAGCATACGTCACCCTGAAAGCCGGCCAAGATGTTGAAATGGCTGACTTGGGCGATACCGCTGAAAGCGCAGCGGAATAAGGACGAAAATTATGCCGATTCAAAAATGTAAGCCAACGTCTCCAGGACGTCGCTTTGTAGAGAAAGTGGTTCATGACCATCTTCACAAAGGCGCTCCTTACGCACCGTTGGTTGAAGCTAAAAAACGTACTGGTGGTCGTAATAACAACGGTCACATTACTACTCGTCACGTTGGTGGTGGTCATAAACAACACTACCGTATCGTTGACTTTAAACGTAACAAAGACAGCATCCCAGCTGTTGTAGAGCGTATTGAATACGATCCAAACCGTACAGCACATATTGCTTTATTGAAATATGCTGACGGTGAGCGTCGTTATATCATTGCACCTAAAGGCTTACGTGCTGGTGATAAAGTACAATCTGGTAACGATGCTCCAATTCGTCCAGGTAACTGCTTACCACTTCGCAATATGCCGATTGGTTCTACACTTCATAACGTTGAACTTAAAATTGGTAAGGGTGCGCAATTAGCGCGTTCTGCTGGTGCTTCTGTTCAGTTGTTGGGTCGTGATGGTTCTTACGCGATTATTCGTCTTCGTTCAGGCGAAATGCGTAAAGTACATGTTGAATGCCGCGCTGTAATTGGTGAAGTTTCTAACCAAGAAAACAACCTTCGTTCATTGGGTAAAGCTGGTGCTTCGCGCTGGCGTGGTGTTCGTCCTACCGTACGTGGTATGGCGATGAACCCGATTGATCACCCGCACGGTGGTGGTGAAGGGCGTAACAAAGGTATTCAACCTGTAAGCCCATGGGGTCAAAAAGCTAAAGGGTACAAGACACGTACCAATAAGCGTACGACTAAGATGATTATTCGCGACCGTCGCGTCAAGTAAAGGAATCTGACTAATGCCTCGTTCTCTGAAAAAAGGCCCATTCGTCGATGCGCACTTGTTCGCTAAGGTTGAAGCGGCTGTTGCTAGTAACTCTCGCAAGCCGATTAAAACTTGGTCTCGTCGTTCGATGATCCTTCCAGATTTTGTTGGTTTAACAATCTCTGTTCATAATGGTCGTAATCACGTTCCAGTAATTGTTACTGAGCATATGGTTGGTCATAAACTCGGTGAATTCGCGCCAACTCGTACCTATCGTGGTCACGGTGTTGACAAGAAATCTAAACGTTAATAGGTGTCATGATGGAAGTAACTGCTAAATTACGCGGTGCCGCTATCTCGGCACAAAAAGCACGTTTGGTTGCAGATCTTATTCGCGGCAAATCTGTTGCGCATGCTTTAAATATCTTGAACTTCAGCAATAAAAAAGCTGCTGCTCTAGTAAAAAAAGCATTGGAATCTGCGATTGCAAACGCTGAACACAATAACAGTTTAGATGTTGACGATCTTAAAGTTTCTACGATTTACGTTGATGAAGGCATGAGCCTTAAACGTATTATGCCACGTGCTAAAGGCCGTGCAGATCGTATTACTAAGCGTACTTGTCACATCACCGTTAAGGTAGGGGTTTGATATGGGTCAGAAGGTTCATCCAATCGGTATCCGCCTAGGTGTTGTGAAACGTCATAACGCTAACTGGTATGCGAATCCGAAACAATACGCTGAATACTTGCTTAAAGATCTTCAAGTTCGTGAGTTTTTAACTAAAAAACTTAAGAATGCGATGGTAAGCAACATTCTTATCGAACGTCCATCGGGTGCTGCTAAAGTAACAATTAGCACAGCTCGTCCTGGTATCGTAATCGGTAAAAAAGGCGAAGATATTGAGAAATTACAGCGCGAACTTACCAGCATTATGGGTGTTCCAGCGCAAGTAAGTATCAACGAAATTGATCGCCCAGACTTAGATGCGCGTTTAGTTGCTGAAGCTATCGCTTCTCAATTAGAAAAGCGTGTAATGTTCCGTCGTGCTATGAAGCGTGCGGTACAAAACACTATGCGTGCTGGTGCTAAAGGTATCAAAGTTGAAGTGTCTGGCCGTTTAGGTGGTGCAGAGATTGCTCGTACAGAATGGTATCGTGAAGGTCGTGTACCTTTACATACATTACGTGCAGACATTGACTATGCAACTATGCGTGCAGAAACAACTTACGGTACGATTGGTGTTAAAGTTTGGATTTTCCGTGGCGAGATCTTAGGTGGCATGAAACAAGTCATGAACCCTGCTCCTGCTGAAGATCGTCCAGCTAAACGTGGTCGTGGTCGTGGTGAAGGTCAAGAGCGTCGTGGTCGTCGCGGTGACCGTGCTGCTGACAAGGGAGAATAATCCATGTTGCAACCTAAACGTACCAAATTCCGTAAAGTGCACAAAGGCCGTAACACTGGTCTAGCGCATCGTGGTAGTACAGTATCATTTGGTTCGATTGCAATTAAAGCAACTGAACGTGGTCGTATGACTGCGCGTCAGATTGAAGCTGCACGTCGTACTATTAGCCGCCGTATTAAGCGTGGTGGTAAAATCTTTATTCGCGTATTCCCGGATAAACCAATTACTCAAAAGCCTCTTGAAGTGCGTATGGGTAAAGGTAAGGGTAGCGTGGAATACTGGGTTTGCCAGATCCAACCAGGTAAGATCCTGTACGAAATTGAAGGTGTGAACGAAGAATTAGCGCGTGAAGCATTTGCTTTAGCTGCTGCTAAACTTCCGTTTAAAACCACTATCGTGACTCGGACGGTAATGTAATGAAAACTAAAGATCTACGTGAAAAATCGGTAGAAGAGTTGAAAGCTTTGCTTGATGAGCAACAGCTTAACCAATTCCGTCTTCGTATGGCGAAAGCAACTGGTCAGTTGGGTAAATCGCACGAAGTGCAAATTGCTCGTAAGACAATTGCTCGTATTAAGACACTCCTTACCGAAAAACAGGGGAACGGACAATGAGTGAAAAAACAGTCCGCACGTTAACCGGCAAAGTCGTAAGTGACAAAATGGATAAATCTATTGTTGTTCTTATTGAACGCCGCGTTCAACACCCGTTGTATGGCAAGTCAATTCGCCGTTCAACTAAGTTACACGCTCATGATGAGAACAATGTCGCTAAAATCGGTGATGTTGTAACCATTAAAGAAAGCCGCCCAATTTCTAAAACTAAAGCTTGGACTTTAGTGGAAGTAGTTGAAGCAGCTGCTGAGTAATTCGACGTTCTTGTTGCATCATCGGTCAATTTCGAGTACTCTTTGAGCCTTTCGAAATTGTGACCGGTGATGCTCGGTTTTGGAGTAGGGCAATGATTCAAACCGAAACTATGCTCGACGTAGCAGACAACAGTGGTGCTCGCCGCGTACAATGTATTAAAGTACTTGGTGGTTCACATCGTCGTTATGCTTCTGTTGGCGACATTATTAAAGTTACTGTAAAAGAAGCAATCCCACGCGCACGTGTTAAAAAAGGTGACGTGATGAATGCGGTTGTAGTTCGTACTAAATTCGGCATTCGTCGTCCAGATGGTTCTGTGATCCGTTTTGATGATAATGCTGCAGTTATCCTGAACAACAACAAAGCTCCGATTGCTACTCGTATCTTCGGACCAGTGACTCGTGAACTTCGTACTGAACAGTTCATGAAAATCATTTCATTGGCTCCTGAAGTTCTATAAGAGGCAATCATGGCTAAGATTAAAAAAGGCGATCAAGTTATCGTGATCGCAGGTAAAGAAAAAGGCAAACAGGGTACTGTATTGTCTGTTTCTGAAGACCGCGTTAAGGTTGAAGGCCTTAACTTAGTGAAGAAGCATCAAAAGCCGAATCGTGTAACTGGCGCTGAAGGCGGTGTAGTTACTCAAGAAGCTTCGCTTCATATTTCAAACGTGGCAATTTTAAATGCTACAACCCAGAAGGCTGACCGTGTTGGTTACCAAGTGATTGATGGCGTGAAAACTCGCGTTTATAAATCAAATGGTGAATCAGTGGCGGTAGCGAAGTAATAGGTTGAAAAGGCAATGGCCAGACTTAAAGCACGTTACAACGATGAACTTAAAGCGAAGTTAAAAGAAGAACTTAGCATTAAGAACGTGATGGAAATTCCACGCATCACAAAAATTACCCTAAACATGGGTGTAGGCGCAGCTGCAACTGATAAGAAATTATTAGATGGCGCTGTAGTCGACATGCAATTAATTGCTGGTCAAAAACCAGTAATTACACTTGCACGTAAATCTATCGCAGGTTTCAAAATCCGTGATGGTTGGCCAATTGGTTGTAAAGTTACTTTACGTGGCGACCAAATGTACGAATTCTTGGACCGTTTGATCTCTATCGCAATCCCTCGTATCCGTGACTTCCGTGGTTTCTCTTCGAAATCATTTGATGGTCGTGGTAACTACTCAATGGGTTTGAAAGAGCAAATCGTTTTCCCTGAAATCGATTTCGATAAGATTGATCGTATTCGTGGTATGGATATTACCATTACTACGACTGCTCGCACCGATGACGAAGGCCGTGCGCTTATGCGTGCATTCGGCTTCCCGTTCAAATAAGAGGTCGATATGGCTAAGAAAGGTATGATTAATCGCGAATTGAAACGCGAAAAGACTGTTGCTAAATACGCTGCAAAACGTGCTGAATTAAAAGCTACGATTGCAAACGTAAATGCAAGCGACGAAGAGCGTTTCGAAGCGATGTTAAAGTTACAAGCATTGCCACGTAATGCATCTCCGGTACGTCTTCGTAACCGTTGTGGTTTAACTGGTCGTCCTCATGGTTACTTCCGTAAGTTCGGTTTAAGCCGTAACAAACTACGTGACACAGTAATGCAAGGTGATGTACCAGGCGTTGTTAAGGCAAGCTGGTAAGGAGCGACTAAATGAGTATGCAAGATACCGTTGCCGACATGCTAACACGTGTTCGTAACGCACAAATGGCTAAGAAACAAACTGTTTCTATGCCTTCTTCTAAGTTGAAAGTTGCTATTGCAAATGTACTTCAACAAGAAGGTTATATTTCAAATGTAGAAGTTGCTCAAGAAGAGACAAAATCTACTTTGACTATTACTTTAAAATATTTCGAAGGCAAACCAGTTATCGAAATGGTTAAGCGCGTAAGCCGTCCAGGTCTTCGCCAATACCGTGGTAAAGATAAACTTCCAAGCGTTAAGCAAGGTTTAGGTATTGCAATTGTTTCTACAAGCAAAGGCATCATGACTGATCGCGCTGCACGTGCTGCAGGCGTTGGTGGTGAAGTTATTGCTTTTGTTTCTTAATAGGTGATTCCTCATGTCTCGTGTGGCTAAAGCCCCAGTAACTGTACCTAATGGTGTAGCAGTTACTCAGAACGGCCGGCAGGTCGAAGTGAAAGGCAGCAAAGGTACATTGTCTTTCAACCTGCATGCGCTGGTCGAGCTAAAACAGGAAGAAGGTAAACTTCAACTTGCTCCAGTTAAAGAATCGAAAGATGCTTGGATGCAAGCTGGTACTGCTCGCGCTGTATTGAACAACCTTGTAAAAGGTGTTAGTGAAGGCTTCGAACGTAAGTTACAGCTAGTTGGTGTTGGTTATAAAGCTGCGGTTAAAGGTACTGTTGTAAACCTTAACCTCGGTTATTCACACCCAATTGACTACGCTTTACCAGAAGGTGTAACAGCGGAAACTCCAACTGCAACTGAAATCATCTTGAAATCAGCAAACAAGCAGTTGTTAGGTCAAGTAGCGGCAGAAATTCGTGCATACCGTGCTCCTGAACCATATAAAGGTAAAGGTGTTCGTTATTCGGATGAAGTCATTCTTCGTAAAGAAGCTAAGAAGAAATAAGGCGCGAGGTTCTTATGAACGAAAAGAAACAATCCCGTTTGCGTCGTGCGAAAAGCACACGCTTGCACATTCGTGCATTGGGTGCGACTCGTTTGTGTGTAAACCGCACTCCGCGTCACATCTATGCTCAAGTTATTTCAGCAGATGGTGGCAAAGTTTTAGCGCAAGCTTCAACTTTGGATGCATCTTTACGTAGCGGTACTACAGGTAATGTAGATGCAGCTACTAAAGTAGGTGCTTTAATCGCAGAACGTGCGAAAGCAGCTGGCGTAACTAAAGTTGCATTTGACCGTTCTGGTTTTAAATATCATGGTCGTATCAAAGCCTTGGCTGATGCTGCTCGTGAAAACGGCTTGGAGTTCTAATCATGGCTAAAGTTGAACAAAACGAAGGTCTTGTTGAAAAGCTGGTTGCCGTTGATCGTGTAGCCAAAGTTGTTAAGGGCGGTCGTATCTTCTCTTTCACAGCATTAACTGTTGTGGGTGATGGTAATGGTCGTGTTGGTTTTGGTCGTGGTAAAGCGCGTGAAGTTCCAGCTGCTATTTCTAAAGCACTTGAAGCTGCTCGTCGTAACATGATCACTGTAGACCTTGCTGGTACTACTTTACAACACCCTGTGAATGCTCGTCATGGTGCAAGCCGTGTATACATGCAACCTGCTTCAGAAGGTACTGGCGTAATCGCTGGTGGCGCAATGCGTGCCGTTCTTGAAGCTGCAGGTGTACATAACGTACTTGCTAAATGTTATGGTTCTACTAATGCTGCTAACGTAGTAAACGCAACTTTCAAAGGTTTGCGTGATATGACTTCTCCTGAGAAAGTCGCTGCGAAACGTGGTAAATCAGTAGAAGAAATTCAAGGGTAATCAATCATGAAAACGATTAAAGTTACCCAGACTAAATCTTCTTCACATCGCTTGAAAAATCACAAGCTTTGCTTACAAGGTTTAGGTCTGCGTCGTATTGGTCATACTGTAGAAGTGCAAGATACGCCTTCTAACCGTGGTATGATCAACAAAGTCTACTATATGGTTAGTGTAGAGGAATAAGCCATGACTCTGCGTTTAAATGAGCTTGCACCTGCAGAAGGTGCAAAACGTGAACACCGTCGTTTAGGCCGTGGTATCGGTTCTGGCGTTGGTAAGACTGGTGGCCGTGGTGTCAAAGGTCAAAAATCACGTAAAAGTGGTGGCGTTCGTCCAGGTTTCGAAGGCGGTCAAACAGCGATTTATCGTCGTTTACCTAAATTCGGTTTCACTAGCCAAATCGCTTTAAAAACTGCTGAAGTACGTTTGTCTGAGTTAACTAAAGTGGAAGGCGACATTGTTAGCCTTGAAACTTTAAAAGCTGCGAATGTTGTTCGTCGCGATCAAATTCGTGCTCGTATCGTGCTTTCTGGTGAAATCACTCGTGCATTCACTGTTCAAGGTGTTGCATTGACTAAAGGCGCTAAAGCTGCGATTGAAGCAGCTGGCGGCAAAGTCGAGGAGTAATCTCGAGTGTCTATGTCTCCTAGTTCTTCAGGTCATGTCAACATGATGAAAGGTCAGCCATTTCATGTGAAATACCGTGAAATTATTCGCCGGATGAGTTTTCTAATCGGTGCATTGCTGGTCTTTCGACTAGGAGCGCATATTCCAGTACCAGGCATTAATAATGCTGCGTTAGAAAATTTATTTCATGCAAACCAAGGAACTATTCTTGGGCTATTCAATATGTTTTCTGGCGGTGCTTTAGAGCGAATGTCGATTCTTGCTTTAGGGATTATGCCTTACATTTCTGCATCAATTATTGTGCAGTTAATGTCTACGGTGATTCCTTCCCTTGAAGCCTTGAAAAAGGAAGGGGAGCAAGGTAAGCGAAAAATTAATCAATATACGCGTCAAGGTACATTATTACTTGCAGTGGTTCAGGCAGTAGGTATGTGTGCAGGACTTATTGGTCAGGGTATTACCCTATCTACAGGACTTGCATTCTATATCCCTGCAGTTACGTCACTTATCGCTGGAACTATGTTCTTAATGTGGTTAGGTGAACAAATCACTGAAAGAGGTATTGGTAATGGTATCTCAATGATTATTTTTGCAGGTATTGTTGCTGGTTTGCCTAAATTAATTATGCAATCAGTGTCATCTGTAGATAATGGTCAAACAAGTTTGATTGGTCTTGTCATCTTTGGTCTTTTGTCTCTTGGTGTCTTGGCTGCGATTGTGTTCATTGAAAAAGCACAGCGTCGTATCCCAGTAAACTATGCGCAGAAGCAGCAAGGTCGTCGTATATTTACAGCTCAGCAAACACATCTACCATTAAAAATTAATATGGCTGGTGTGATTCCTGCGATTTTTGCAAGCTCTTTACTATTGTTCCCAGCTAGTTTGGGTCAATGGGTAGGTAGTGCAGATCCGAATGCTGGTTTAATTAAAAGTAGCTTACAAGATTTAGCTTTGGTATTGTCGCCTGGACAGCCTTTGTATTTGGTGCTCTTTGGTGCGTTAATTATCTTTTTCTGTTACTTTTATACGGCTTTAGTATTTAGCCCTAAGGAAGTTTCAGAAAATCTAAAACGCAGCGGAGCTTATGTGCCTGGTATTCGCCCAGGTGAGCAAACTGCTCGTTACTTAGATCATATTCTTAATCGTTTGACGTTTATTGGTGCGATTTATATTACAGTCATTTGTTTAATGCCAATGATTTTACAAAGTTCTTTTGGTATTCCATTCTATTTGGGTGGTACCTCATTACTGATCGTAGTCGTTGTTGTCATGGACTTTATGGCTCAGCTTCAAGCACATTTAACATCTCATCAATATGACAATCAAACATTAATGAGAAAAACGACTGCTCATCCTAAGGGATAAGCGCACTTAGAGGTTTCATCATGAAAGTACAAGCTTCTGTAAAGAAAATTTGTGGTAGCTGTAAAGTTATCCGTCGTAATGGGGTTATTCGCGTGATTTGTAGCGCAGAACCTCGTCATAAGCAGCGTCAAGGTTAATCTAATCAAGACCTGTTGATTTCAGTAGGCGAATTGGGTTAATATCCGCCCCTCAAGATTTTTGTGGGGCGGTTGATTATCTCTACTGCCTTTTTGGAGAAAAGTGAATGGCTCGTATTGCCGGTGTAAACATTCCGGATAACAAGCATGCTGTTATCTCCCTCACTTACATCTTTGGTATCGGTCGCCACACTGCTAAGAATATCTTAGCTGCAGTTGGTATTACTGAGACTACTAAGATCCGTGAGTTGGACGATGCACAGCTTGATGCGATTCGTGCAGAAGTTGCTAAGGTTCCTACCGAAGGTGACTTGCGTCGCGAAATTTCCATGAACATTAAACGTTTAATGGATTTAGGTTGCTATCGTGGCCTTCGTCATCGTCGCAGCTTGCCTGTCCGTGGTCAACGCACCAAAACTAACGCACGTACCCGTAAAGGTCCGCGCAAACCGATTAAAAAGTAAGATTTCTGGAAGCTAAAAGATGGCTAAAGATACTCGCACACGCAAGAAGGTCACTCGTACCGTCTCTGAAGGTGTTGCACACATTCACGCGTCTTTTAATAACACCATTGTTACGATTACTGATCGTCAAGGTAATGCATTGGCTTGGGCCACCTCAGGTGGACAAGGCTTCCGTGGTTCACGTAAATCAACTCCGTTTGCTGCTCAGGTAGCTGCTGAAGTTGCTGGTAAAGCAGCTTTGGATTACGGTTTGAAAAACCTAGACGTCCTTGTAAAAGGTCCTGGTCCAGGTCGTGAGTCTGCGGTTCGTGCATTAGGCGCAGTGGGTTATAAGATTAACAGCATTACCGATGTGACTCCAATTCCTCACAACGGTTGCCGTCCACCTAAAAAACGTCGCGTGTAAGGAGAAACATTCATGGCTCGTTATATTGGTCCAAAATGCAAACTCTCTCGCCGCGAAGGGACAGACCTGCAACTTAAATCTGGCGTTAAACCATTTGACGTCAAAACTAAAAAAGCTAACAAAGCACCTGGTCAACATGGTCAGGCTCGCGGTGGTAAGCAATCTGAGTATTCACTACAATTACGTGAAAAACAAAAAGTCCGTCGTATTTACGGTGTGTTAGAGCGTCAATTTAGTAACTACTATAAAGAAGCAGCTCGTGTTAAAGGCGCAACTGGTGAGAACTTGTTGAAATTGCTTGAAAGCCGTCTTGATAACGTTGTTTATCGCATGGGTTTTGGTTCTACACGTGCAGAAGCTCGTCAGTTAGTAAGTCACCGTAGCATTACTTTGAATGGTCGTCGTGTAAACATCGCATCTATTCAAGTTAAAGCGGGTGATGTAATTGCGGTTCACGAAGGTGCTAAGCAACAATTGCGTATCAAAAACGCGATTGAATTAGCTGCTCAACGTGGTATTCCAGCTTGGATTGATGTTGATCATTCTAAACTTGAAGGTACGTTTAAAGCTGCACCAGATCGTTCTGATTTACCTGCTGAAATCAACGAAAGCTTGATTGTAGAATTGTATTCTAAATAATCCTTGAGGTAGCAATAATGACGCGTACTGCAAACGAGTTTCTAACTCCGCAAGCGATCAAGGTCGAAGCGGTTAGCGGGACCTCGGCAAAAGTGATTCTAGAACCTTTAGAGCGTGGTTTTGGCCACACTCTTGGTAATGCTTTACGTCGCATTCTATTGTCTTCTTTACCTGGCGCAGCTGTGGTTGAAGTAGAGATAGAAGGTGTCGAGCACGAGTACAGTACTTTAGAAGGCTTGCAGCAGGACATCGTCGAGCTCTTGCTGAACCTAAAAGGATTGTCTATTAAGCTGTTCGATCAAAATGAAGCTTATTTAACATTAGAGAAACAAGGTCCTGGCGATATTACTGCTGCTGACCTTCGTTTACCTCATAATGTTGAAGTGGTTAACCCAGATCATTTAATTGGTACTTTGAGTGCTTCAGGTTCATTAAAAATGCGCTTGAAGGTTGCACAAGGTCGTGGTTATGAAACATCTGATTCTCGTTTCCCTGAAGGTGAGACACGTCCTGTTGGTCGTTTGCAATTAGATGCTTCTTATAGCCCGATTAAACGTGTTTCTTACACCGTTGAAAATGCGCGTGTAGAACAACGTACTGATTTAGATAAACTGGTAATCGATCTTGAAACAAATGGAACGGTTGATCCTGAAGAAGCTATCCGTAAAGCGGCAACTATCTTGCAACAACAAATTGCAATTTTTGTTGATCTTCAGAAAGACCAAACTCCAGTTGCTCAAGAACCTCGTGAAGAAGTTGACCCAATCTTGCTTCGCCCAGTAGATGATCTAGAGCTTACTGTTCGTTCTGCTAACTGTTTGAAAGCAGAAAATATTTACTACATTGGTGATCTCGTTCAACGTACTGAAGTTGAGTTGTTAAAAACTCCTAACCTTGGTAAAAAATCGTTAACAGAGATCAAAGATGTTTTGGCATCGAAAGGCTTACAACTCGGTATGCGTCTTGAAAACTGGCCACCAGCTAGTCTTCGTATGGACGACCGTTTTGCCTATCGTAGCCGTTAATTAAGTAGGACTATCACCATGCGTCATCGTAATAGTGGTGTGAAATTAGGCCGTACAAGCAGCCATCGTAAAGCGATGTTCCAAAACTTGGCTAATTCTTTATTCGAACACGAGTTGATCAAAACAACTGTTCCTAAAGCTAAAGAATTACGTCGTGTTGCTGAGCCTTTAATCACTCTAGCAAAAAACGATACTGTAGCAAATCGTCGTTTAGCATTTGCTCGTACTCGTAATGCTGCAACTGTAGGTAAATTATTTACCGTACTCGGCCCTCGTTACAAAGAACGTAACGGCGGTTATCTACGTGTTCTTAAAGCGGGCTTCCGTGCTGGTGATGCAGCACCGATGGCTTACGTTGAGCTTGTAGATCGTGAAGTGAATACTTCAGCTGAATAATTGATATTATTCGAAAAAGACCGGCTTTATGCCGGTCTTTTTTATTTTCTGAAAACGACAAAAATAAAAAATGTCCTCAAGTGACATAAAAAAACGGATAAACGGTCAAACTTGACATTGTGTATTGTCAAAATTGTGTTTTAATAAAGTCATATTCTCAACAATGGGTATAAAAATAAAATGGAAAAGCAAGTTGATATTTTAATCATTGGCGCTGGTATTTCAGGAATAGGAATTGCTGCCCATTTATCTAAAAATTCTCCACAACGTCAGTTTGAAATTTTAGAACGTCGTGAATCTTTTGGTGGAACTTGGGATCTTTTCCGTTATCCTGGTATTCGTTCAGATTCAGATATGTCTACTTTCGGTTTTAACTTTAAACCATGGCGTAAAGCAAATGTACTCGCAGATGGTGCTTCTATTAAAGGTTATTTAGGCGAAGTCATTGAGGAGTTCAAGTTAAAAGAGAAGATTCACTTTGGCCATCGTGTACTTTCTGCGAACTATGATTCTGCATCGAAGAAATGGCATATTGTTGTTGAAGATAGCAATAAAAAACAGCAGACTTGGGTGGCTAACTTTGTTGTAGGTTGTACTGGTTATTATAATTATGACCAAGGCTATGCACCGACATTCCCAAATCAAGAAGCTTTTAAAGGTCAACTTATTCATCCGCAGCATTGGCCAGAAAATTTAGATTATACGGGTAAAAAAGTAGTCATTATCGGTAGTGGAGCTACTGCAATTACTCTAGTTCCTGCAATGTCAAAAGGTGGTGCGGGGCATGTAACTATGTTGCAACGCTCACCAACCTATATCGCGACCGTTCCTTCTATTGATTTTATCTATGAGAAGACGCGTAAGTTTATGTCCGAAGAAGCGGCTTATAAATTTACACGTGCTCGTAATATTGGTATGCAAAGAGCTATTTATGCATTGTCTCAAAAGCATCCTAAAGTAGTTCGTCGTTTACTCTTAAAGGCAATTGAAATGCAACTTAAGGGTAAAGTAGATATGAAACATTTTACGCCTTCATATAACCCTTGGGATCAGCGTTTGTGTGTAGTGCCTGATGGTGACTTATTCAAGATTCTTCGTGAAGGTAAGGCAAGTGTTGAAACTGATCAGATTGAGAAATTTACTGAAAAAGGTATCCAATTAAAATCAGGTAAGCATCTTGATGCCGATATTATTGTGTCTGCAACAGGTTTACAGGTGCAAGTCATGGGTGGTGTTCAAGCTAAGGTTGATGGTAAGCCAATCAACTCTTCAGAACACATGCTTTATAACGGCATTATGCTAAGTGACATTCCAAACATGGCAATGATTATTGGTTATGTGAATGCCTCTTGGACATTAAAAGTTGATATTGCAGCTGATTATATTTCTCGTCTATTAAATTATATGGACAAAAATAACTATGATGAAGTTGTTCCAGCAGGCGATAAGAACGAAATGGAAGAAGATACTGTAATGGGTAAATTATCTTCTGGTTATATTGGTCGTGCAGCTCATGAGCTTCCGAAGCAAGGTAAGCATGCTCCATGGCAAGTGACCAATAATTATCTTGAAGATAGAAAGTCGCTACAAAATGCTAAATTTGATGATGGCATTCTTCACTTTCACAAACATTCAGATGTAAATACACGTAAGCCAAAGCTTGTATCTTGAGATCTGAAATAAAAAAGGAGGCAATTATGCCTCCTTTTTTATGGGCAGTCTTAAAGTGATCTGGAAATTAGTTCTTTCATAATTTCATTGGTGCCTGCATAAATACGGTTTGCTCGATGATCAATATAAGCACGAGCAATTGGATATTCCATCATATAACCATAGCCGCCATGTAGTTGAAGACATTCATCAACCACTTTGGAGAAAATATCTGAAATTTTATATTTCGCGGCTGCAGCAGCTTCAACACTTAATTTTTCATCTAGTTGTAACTCCATACAACGATCTAAATAGGTACGGGAAAAATCTATTTCTGTTCTGAGTTCAGCGAGCTTAAAACGTGTATTTTGGAAAGCACCAATTGGTTTGCCAAAGGCTTTACGATCTTTCGTATATTGAACAGTATGTGCAAATGCTGCTTCAGCGCCAGCTTGGCAAATAATAGCAACTAACATCCGTTCCCATGCTAATTCCTTCATAAGCATAATAAAGCCCATGCCTTCCATGCCTAAAAGGTTTTCTTTAGGAACGCGCACGTTATCAAAGAAAAGTTCACACGTATCTTGACCTTTCATGCCAATCTTGTTGAGTGGTTTGCCTTTAGTAAAACCCGCACGATCAGCTTCAACCATAATAAGTGATAAATTGGCAGATCCTTTATCGCTGTTACCTGTTTTACAAACGACGATGGCCATATCACATAAGTAGCCATTAGTAATAAATATTTTTGACCCATTAATGACATATTCATCGCCATCAAGTACAGCTGTAGTACGAACTGCTTGTAAGTCTGAGCCCGTACCCGGTTCAGTCATGGCAATTGCAGTAACTGTTTCTCCTGTAGCCATTTTAGGCAGCCATTTCTGTTTTTGCTCTTCATTTCCAAAGTTATTGATGTAGTTGGCTACAATATCTGAATGTAGAGAAAAACCTGTACTTGAATCCATCGCATATGCTTGTTCTTCAATAAGAATCATGCTGTATAGACGATCTACACCTGAACCACCGTATTGCTCTGGCATAGTGGTGCAGAGTAAGCCTAATGCGCCAGCTTTATTCCAAAGATCGCGGTCAACATGTTGTTGCTTTTCGTATTTTTCAGTATTTGGTACAACTTCTTTTTCATAAAATTTACGCACTGTTTCCCGAAAAGCTTCATGTTCTTCATTAAATAGGTGACGAGGTAACATATTTGGAATGGGACGAATAGCACCAGATTGCATTTGTATTTCTTCCTTGGTTTGGGCTTGATGTTATGAGTCTAAACATACGAGAAATACACTAGGTCTAACAATGTGATGAATGCTCATTTCTGGCTATGAAGTGATAAGTTTGGTCAATTTGATATTTTTAGCGAACTTTCTAATGTGATCAGGTAAACTATGCGCACTATCAACGCAGATGGGGAAATAAATGTCTGAAGAAATGACCTTGGAAGAACGCAAAGTAATCTATCGTGCACGTCGCGGTTTAAAGGAAATTGATGTCTATTTTGACCCATATGTGAAAAATTATTACTTAAAGGCAGAGCCTGCAGAGAAAGCATTATTTGCTGAATTGGTAGAGCAGGAAGATCCTGATTTACTTGATTGGTTTATGGAAGTTTCTGAACCGCCACGTACTGAATTACGTGATTTTATTCATAAATTAAAGCACTATGTTCATGGCTGATTAGTTTTGGTCAAACATTTGAATTTTAAACTGAAATATAGCCGTTTCGCGATTGTATTTCAGTTTTTTATTAGCTTAAGTTTAGCAATTCTATTTTATCAACTCATGCCATTATTATGGTGGTTGGTTGCGATCAGTTTACTGTTCATAAGTTTTGCTTTCTTTTTAAAGCGACCACAGCTTGTCCAAATTGCTTATTTGGATCAGAAATTATGGTCACTTGCCTATCATTCAGAAACAACAATTTCTCGTGTAAAGATTTTAAAAATAATTGATTATCAGATTTTCATAGTGATCTATTTTGAGGGCCATAAGTCACAGACTTCTATTATTTGGTTTGATCAAATTTCTTTATCACAGTGGAAAAGACTCAAAACTTTAGAAAAATTCTATTAATTGTTAGACAATTCTACATTTGTATATTTATTTTAAAATAATAAAAATCAATAGATTATGGTTTATTTCTTTTCAGGAAATTCAAATTGTCTAGTTAAAATACATAAAAAAAGACTAGAAAGCTAATTGTCCGACAATTTCTCAATATGGTTATTATTCTATCGGTTAAAGTACAAACACCAACGTAAAGTGTGTCGGAGGTCTCAAATGGAGATGCCAACATGGTCGTTCTTGGTCATTGCCATAATTATGGCAGTGGTGATAGGAAGAGCAGGAACTTTACTCAGGGAACATCTTAACAAAGCTAGTTATAGCAAAGTTAAGAGACAGAGGATGCAAAGGTCGTCGATCAGTCAATAGTTTAATTGGTTAATCGATTCATTTCATCAAGTGTCCAGTTTTTAACTGGGTGCGAATGTAGTAAGGAGGTCTCTCATGGAGATTTCAATGTGGATGTTTCTGTTAATTGCAGTTGTTATGGCTGTAGTAGTAGGAAGAGCAGGAACTTTACTCAAGGATTATATAGAACAACAATAATATAAGCCGTTAAAAGCTTATCCCAGTTAATAAGTAGCATGTGCTGAACCGTCGCAATGCTACTTTTTTTTGCCTAAAATTTCTGTTTCCCTGAAAAAGTGTCAATTTTATCTGCTGTGAAGTGTGTCAAAGTATAAGCGCTACAATTAGAGTAATTACTCTTTTATTCAAGATATGCATCTGCTAATGTACATCTGAAAAGGAAAAAACAAATTAAATCGAGGACAGGAAGATGTCTAAAGTCCAAAAAATAAGCCAAGGTTTGGCGATGAGTTTTCTTGCAGCTTCAGTTTTATCAGGTTGTTCATACGTCGTGAAAAGTGGAGCAAATGTTGCTTTGGGTTTTACTGAAAAACACGTTGTTCCACCTATTTTAGCCATGCAAGATGCTGAAATGGTCTGTAATACTGGTAGTGCCTTAACACCTGCAATTATGTCTACTAAAGGAATGGGTGCCGATCCAACTCGTGTCGCTGTTTTAATGTATGCCGCTTCAGGTGTATGTGCAGAAAATCAGGCTTTAGAAGCTGAACTGCGTTATTTACGTGCTTCAAAATCAGGGCAGGTAACAGAAGCTCAAGATGCGCGTATTGCACAAAAGCGTTGGGCTGCAATTGCTGCTGAACGCCAATATACGGGTTATAAGTTGTTTGCTGATCGTTGGGAATCTAAATATAAATATCATTTAGGTGACTCTTGTCCAACGATGCGTAGTGATACCGATCAGACCGTATATTTACTTGGAATGATTAGTGGTCTTCAAGCTGTGACAAATGACATTAACTCAGGTGGTTCTGTCAATGTTCCGAAAGATATTGCTGCTATTGTAGAGCGTGGCATGGTCTGTCTTGATAACCAAAAATTCTGGGGTGCACCAAATGCAACCCGTGCGGTGATCTGGACTTTATTGCCAGGGGCGAATGAAGGTAAGCCTGATCCGTATGAAACTTTAAAACAGTCAGTGCAAATTGGTGAGCAAAAGGGTGTTCGCTTGTCTCATGCACTCTATGCGGTCGCTGCTCAAGCAAGTGGTGATGATGCAAAAATTCGTGATGCTTTAAAAACTTATGCAGCATCTCAAGCAGAGGATAAACCAGTAAATCCGAACTTTAAGTTAATTGATAGCATGGCAGGTCTTATTGTCCGTGGTATTTCTGATCGTTACTGGACTGAACATACCGGTGTTCGTACAGGTGATGGTGGTATGTCTCATTTCTGGGATGAGAAAAATGAGGGTTCAGCCGAATTGGATGAGTTATTTGATGGTGGAGCTGCATCAGAAGCTCCAGCTGACTCAACAACTGCACCTGTAGAGTAGTAAAAGAACTGAAGAAATGAACTTCTTATGGCAATTAATGATCGTAAGGAGTTTGATCTGAAAGGAGTGTGCCATGAAGGATCATGTACTCAATAAAAAAGTGCTTTTGGTCGCAGGGTGCATCTCTGTTTCTGCATGTCTACAAGTATTTCCCGATTATTTTATTTATTGGCGTGAAAGCTTACTGGGTGAGTTTTGGCGTTTATGGACAGCACATTGGGTGCATGTTGGATGGATTCACTTTCTTCTAAATATGTTGGCATTTGCGTGTCTACCCTTCATATTCCCGCATACCAAAGTGTGGCATATCCTAAGTCTTCTTTTTCTTTTACCTCCTTTTATTAGTTTGGTTTTTTATTTTTATCTACCTTATATCGATGCATATGCTGGTCTATCTGGAGTACTCCATGGGCTATATACGGCGGTTGCCTTAGTTTATTTGCAATACCGTAAGGAAAGGAATTTTGCATTATTGGTATTAGGTTTAATTATTACCAAGCTGATTTGGGAAAATACCTTTGGGCAAACAGGGACAGCACAGCTGATAGGGAGTCCCGTGTTAACTGAAGCTCATTTATATGGGGCAATAGGCGGTGCAATCTTTGGAGGATGCTATTGGCTTATACAAAGATTCAAATAGAAAGATTGACAATACAAACTGTTAAAAAAGAGATTTTAGTCATTCTTTATTCATAAAGTTTGATGCAAATTTGATCGTTGAATAAAGGGATTGGTAGAAGGGGAATGGATGATACCCCTGGCCAAGGAAATTGCATGACTCAAAGCCTTTGTTACGAGGGGTTTGAGAGAACAAAATTGGAATATTTATGCAAGAATATCAAGAGAAAAGATCTGGATTAGGTCTGCTGGGTTATATATGGAACGAATGGATCTCAACATTCGTTATCCTCATTCTGCTATTAATGACGCTTATAATTGGTACCGGGGAAATGATCCACGGGCAATTATTACGTATCGGGGAACGTCTTTATGGTGATCCCGCGATAGGCATGCAATATTCATTTTTGCGGGCCGAGCCTGAAAAACCGTCATGCGATCGACATCCAAATATTGATGCTCAAGTAAAAGAGCAAATGAAAGCGAACGCATCTGATGATTTCTCAAGTTTCTTTGGTGCAGCTTCAGAAAGTGATGTCCGTGCATCCCTACAGGCGGCACAGCAACAATGTGAAGAGAAGTATCAGGCTTACGACAAAATGATGAAGTATATTGAAGCAAACCCAGGCGTACGTACTTATCGTACGATTGAAACAGGTTTCTTCGGTATATTTAAGTTTGGTACGGAAAACCGTGCAATTTTGCTGGTGTTTATGGTGTTGATTTCAGCCATCACTGCATCGTTAAAATTCCACCATATTGGTTTACGTAACCCCGCAACAAAGCTGGACTACAAAGTTTATTCCATCTTTATGGTGCTTGGTAATGCGCTACTAAGTTTCTCTGTCATTAGCCAGTATCGTTCAGTGATTAACTCTGGGGTAACACCTACTTATGAAACAATAACGATTTACTGGATATGGATGATTCTGTTTGTTGTTCTGAGCTTAATTAGCCTGTATCAACTATTTGTTTCACCTCCACCAAAACGTGAAGGCGGTAACATAGGCTTAGCCTTACTCTCTGTGCCTTTATATGCTTATATGGCACTAATTACAGGTATTGTCTTCACATTCTTTATGGACTATCCAATGGGGCAAGGGATTTACCTTGGTTTGTTGGTTGAGTTCTCAGGTATCTTCTTAAATCTTGCCTTATTTATTTGGGCAGGTATGTTGCTTACACAAACACGTGTTATGGACTTGTTCTTAAATGTACTTCGTCCATGGAACTTGGCGCCAGAAACCTTAACTTGGTTAATTCTGATTGCTGCTGCTGTACCAACAGCTTATACAGGTGCATCAGGGATTTTCGTTATTGCAGCCGGTGCGATTATTTATAAGGAAGTTTGGAATGCAGGTGCTCGCCGTCAGTATGCACTTGCTGTATCTGCAATGTCAGGTTCATTAGGTGTTGTGGTACGTCCTTGTCTATTGGTCGTTCTAATTGCGAT
The DNA here is from genome assembly GCF_041021895.1 of Acinetobacter sp. XH1741. Classification (NCBI taxonomy): domain Bacteria; kingdom Pseudomonadati; phylum Pseudomonadota; class Gammaproteobacteria; order Moraxellales; family Moraxellaceae; genus Acinetobacter; species Acinetobacter chenhuanii. The sequence goes on along the minus strand of NZ_CP157428.1, from coordinate 69,806 downwards.
GTTGGACAGTCGCCATGTTACATCTGACGAATTATTTGGACATGGTATTTACGTATTCTGGTTAACTGCATTTATTTTCTTAGGTGTCTCTCTTTTCTTGGCAGAGGAAAAGTTCCGTGTGAACTCACCGAAAGTAGCACTTCCAGGCATGGCACGAGCTTTTGTACCCGTTATTCCATACATCTTAATTACAGTAGTTGTTCTTGCATTTTATAAATATGCATTAGATACCGGAATGAACGAATTTACTGCACCAGTAATTCTGCCACTCGTACTGATTGCGATGATCTTGTACGATAAATTGGTGATGCCTAAAGAGACACCAGCTTTAAATATTCATGAAGCAATTGTTCGTGAACATGAGAAAAAATCTCCGTTCTTACAATCACACGATCCGCATAGTTCGCAGTTCCGTCTTGGTTTTGGTGGCGCATTGCGTTTTGCGACATCAGAAACAGTTGGGCATATCGGTGCCTTAATTATTTTGATGGCATTGTCTGCAAGTGTAGGTGGTTTAATTGAGCGCTCTGAAGTGGTTGAATTATTACCAACTCATTTAGGCAGTATCTATATATCACTGGCATGTATTGCATTGTTACTTGCTATTATCGGTATGTGTACAGATCCATTTGGTGCTGTAATTTTAGTAGCAGCAACGATTGCTCCTGTAGCTTACGAAAATGGTATTCATCCAATTCATTTCTGGATGATTGTATTGGTTGCATTCGAATTTGGTTATGTAACACCACCAGTTGCCTTAAACCATCTATTAACGCGGTTATCCGTTGGAGATGATGAGGTAAATGCTGCGGATGCAGAAGCTAAAGAGAAATACACAAGTTTCTATTACCGATATGAACGTTGGTTATTACCAATTATTGTTTTGTTCTCATCATTGGTATTAGTGACGTACACGCCATTAGTGTTCAAACTATTTGGTTGGTATCACTAAGTTAAAACTTAGAACTAGAATAAAAACACTCCCTTTAACGGGGGTGTTTTTTTGTAGATAAAATATTCTGAACAAAATTTAATAACATAAAAAAGCGAGTCCATAGTAGGCTCGCTTTTTTGCAGAGTGAATACAGTAAAAACAAGTTCTATTACTGTTTTACCTGAGCTTCAAGTAGTTTCACTTGTTCTTCTTTTAGTTTAATGAGCTGGTCTGCATCAGCATGTTGCGCTTTTAAGGTCGCTTCCTGATCTTGCAGTTGATGATGAATATCATTGAGCTTTGAAACTTCTTCTTTGGCTAAAGATTCTTGCGCAGGGACAGGTTGTTTCAGCACATCTTCATTTACAAGTTGTTGTGAACTTGCCGTTTGTGTTTGAGCTGCGGGTTCAGAGCTTGCTGAAGGTTTTGTAGTTTTTTCAGGAACAGGTACCGAGGCAGGTTGAGGATCAACCAGTGGCGCTGACGTTTCATTTTTTTTGAAAAACCATTGTGCTGCGAAAAAAAGCACTACAAGAATGCTTAAGCCCCCAATTAAAATCCACAAGAGTTTTGAGTTTTGTTTTCTTTGTAGTGGCATGGTTAAGACCTTTAGTCAGAACGACGAGGCTTGAACTGTATTACTCCAATTTCATCCGGTATAGCAGGTGTTTCAGGCTCATCAATATGAGTCGGTCGATTTTCGCTATAACCGCATTCGATACATTCAATCCATTCATCTTCAGCGGTGGTTAGCATGACAATCCGATCTATGGCTTCACATTTCGGACATTTTGCCCCAGCAATGAAACGTTTTTTCATCTTTATCACCCTAACCACACGATCAATTTAGGCCCATAGTTTAAGCGGTTTTGTTATCGTTCGTCCAACCTTGATGACGTAACAATGCATCAATTTTAGGTTCACGACCACGGAAATTGACGAATGCTTCAAGTGCAGTGTCTTTCCCGCCTACTGCTAAAATCGCTTGACGGAACTCTTTACCCGTTTGAGTATTGAAAATTCCTTCATGCTCAAAACGATCAAATGCATCGCTTGCTAAAACTTCTGCCCACTTGTAAGAGTAATATCCAGCAGCGTAACCGCCCGCAAAAATATGACTAAAGCTATGTTGGAAACGGTTATAGTCGACTGTTGGAACTACAGCATATTGCTTGCGGATATCATTTAAAGTTTGCTGAATTTGCTCGCTATTAAGTGCAGGAGTCTTGGTGTGAATCGTCAAGTCAAATAACGCAAATTCAAGCTGACGTAGAGTTTGCATACCAGACTGGAAGAAACGTGCATTTAATAAAGCATTGAGTAGCTCTTGCGGTAAGGTCTGTTTGCTCTCTATATGCTCACTTAAAACATCAAGACTTTCTTTGTCCCATGACCAGAACTCCATAAACTGGCTTGGCAGTTCAACTGCATCCCAAGCAACGCCGTGAGTACCTGCAACTGAAATATTATCTACTTCAGTCAGCATATGATGTAAACCATGTCCAAATTCATGGAATAAAGTAATGACTTCATCATGGGTCAGTAACGCAGGTTGGTTGCCTACAGGTGGAGTAAAATTACACACCATGTAGCAAATTGGTTTTTGCAAGCCATGAGCAGTTTGCATACGTGAGCGGAAACCACTCATCCATGCGCCGCCTCGTTTGCCTGTACGGGCATATAAATCAAAATAGAAACCACCAACCACTTGGCCTTGGTCTTCTAACTCAAAATAACGTGCATCTGGGTGCCAGACAGGGGCCTGACGTTCAACAATATTAATGCCGTAGAGACGCTGTACAATCTGGAATAATCCCTGAATAATTTTAGGAGCAGGGAAGTACGGTTTTAAAGCTTCTTGAGACAAATTGAACTGCTGTTGTTTAAGCTTTTCAGAATAATAGGTCGTATCCCAAGGCTTAAGTTCATCTACCCCATCTTGTTTAGCAATATCTTGAAGTTCGGCAACTTCTTGAAGAGCAGGCGAACGTGCGTGTTCGGCTAAGTCCACCAAAAAGTCATGGACTGTTTTGACATCGGGAGCCATTTTGCTGGCAAGAGAATATTCAGCATAGTTATTGAAACCGAGTAATTTCGCCATTTCTTGGCGAAGACTCAAAATTTCTTCCATAATTTTGCTGTTATCAAACTCTGTTTGTTCAGACTGGTCAGAGGCACGAGTTACATAAGCTTTGTAAAGCTCTTCACGTAATGCGCGATCATCTGCATACGTCATGATTGCAAAATAAGCAGGGAAATCTAGAGTTGCGACAGCTTGGTCAAGCTCACGCTGTTTGCCGTACTGTTTTAATAACTCAACATTACTTTCTGGAAGACCTTTTAGCTGATCTTCTGTAAGCGGTTTAAAGTAAGCTTGTGTTGCATCAAGCACATGGTTAGAAAAATCAGAAGAGAGCTGTGATAGACGTGCAGAAATCTCTGCATAGCGTTTTTTCTTTTCACCCTCTAAAGCTACACCTGAAAGTTTAAAATCACGTAAAGCTAAGCGGATAGCGCTCTGCTTAGCTGGGCTAAGCGTCGTATAACTCTGACCATCGTGAACGTGTTGATAAGTCTGATATAGCGCAGTGTGTTGGCCAAGCTGAGTGTAATATTCACTTAAAGCGGGTAAGAGCGACTGATAGACTTCTCTGGTTTCATTATTATTCATCACCGCATTTAAATGCGATAAAACACCCCATGATTCACTGAGATTATTTTCAAGTGTATCAACCTGTTCAAGTACAGCAAGTTGCTGGTCTGGAGCCGTCGGTGCAACCGTAAGAGTGTTTAAGAACTCTAGTCCTGCTTGAATCGCCTGTTGAATATCTTGTTTTAAATTATCTAAGGTAATTTGATCAAAGCGGGGAGTTGGTAAAGTCGCTTGCTGTAAAGTCATTGCTGTTAGCCACATTATTTTTTAAACATAGTATTAGATGTAGGTATTGTTAGGCAGGAAATCAAGCTTAATTTGAAAAATAAACGTTTTAAAAACATTAAGCCCCCCATTTGGGGAGCTTAATTTGCAGCGGTAGAAAAATATGTGAATTATTCAGCCTTAGATTTTGCGTTTGATTTTTTCTTTTTAGGCTTCACTTTTTTCTTCACTTTTTCTGGTTTAGCTTCTGCTTTTGAAGAGGTTTTCTTAGCAGACTTTTTACCATATGAACTTGGTTTGCCTTTTTCCTTCTTTTTGCGGACAGGTTTTTCACCATCATTTGATGGAGATGGCTTACTAAAAACTTCTTCAGTTGCTTGGGTGGTCGTTTTCGTTGTACGAGGAGCGCGACTACGAACTACGCGTCCAGCATGAGTCACTTGCTGAAGGAGTTGGAAATCGATTTTACGTTCTTCCAGATTTACACCAGCCACCTGAATTTTAACTTCATCGCCTAAACCGAAAACTTGACCACGATTTTGGCCTACAAGATTTTGGCTCGCTTGATCATAAATAAAGAAATCATCGCCAAGCTGGCTAATATGAATCATGCCATCGACATAGAGATCTTTCAGCGTAACAAATAGGCCAAATTCAGTTACAGCACTCACAATACCAATAAACTCTTCACCTAAGTGCTGTTGCATATAATGGCATTTCAACCAAGTTGTGACACTACGTGATGCTTCATCTGCACGGCGCTCTGTTTGAGAGAAATGTTCTCCAGCATCGTCTAAAGCTGCACCAGAAAGCGGATACGGCTTTTGTTTTAGATGAGCTTTAATTGCGCGGTGTAACAATAAATCTGGATAGCGACGAATTGGTGAAGTGAAGTGAGTATAGGCTTCATACGCTAAACCATAGTGACCTGCATTTTTTGCACCATAGTAAGCTTGCATCATTGAGCGTAATAACACAGCATGAATGCTTGGAGCATCAATACGATCTTTAGTTGCTTCAATGACTCTTTGATAGTCGGCCTGAGTAGGTTGATCGGGGAAAGGTAACCCAAGCAATTTCACAAAATCTTTTACTTTCTGAATACGTGAGAATTCAGGAGCCTCATGCACACGATATAACATCGGAACATCATGTTCTAATGCATATTCAGCAGCAGCGACGTTAGCAAGCAACATGCATTCTTCAATGAGTTTATGTGCTTCATTGCGTGTACGTGGCAAAATTTCTTTAATTCCACCTAGCTCATCAAAAGTCATATAAGTTTCAATGGTTTCAAATTCCATTGCGTGACGATCAGCACGTAAACTTTTCAGAATCTGATAAAGCTGGAAAAGCGTATTTAAAGATTTATGAACATCGCGATCTTTTGGAATCGCATCTGTTGCACCGTCAAAATATTGTGCTACCTGTGTATAGGTCAAACGTGCTTTTGAATGCATGACCGATGGATAAAACTCATAGCCAGTTACACGGCCAGTACGAGAGAGTTTAAGGTCACAGACCATACATAAACGGTCTACATGCGGGTTCAAAGAACACAGGCCATTTGACAAGGCTTCTGGTAGCATTGGCAATACAAAATGAGGGAAGTATACCGAAGTACCGCGTTCCTCAGCTTCTTCATTAAGCGCTGAATCTAAACGTACATAATGACTCACATCGGCAATTGCAACGACAACACGATAACCGCCACCTGGACGTTTTTCTGCATATACGGCATCATCGAAATCTCGCGCATCTTCACCATCAATAGTGACCAGTGCTAAATCTCTTAAATCAACTCGACCTTCACGATCTTGAGCTGATGGCTCTTTAAAGCTTTCTGCTTCTTTTAAGACCTGATCTGGAAACTCATATGGCAAGCCAAACTCAAGAATAGTTTGAGGAATAATAATTTCCGTGTCAGCTTTATCTGCCATAGATTGAATAATATGCGCCGTTGCAAACTCGTCACGGGTTGGATAGGTATCTATCGACACCCGAAGCATATCGCCAACATTTGCTTTGGCATGTTCAATCAGTTCTTTTTCTAATGGGATAGGTTGGTGCTGATTTGGATTATTAGGTTGAATAAAATATTCACCGTCATGAACTGACAATTTACCAATTAACTGTTTTACACGGTGCTGTATAACTTCGGTAATGAAACCCCACGGTTTACCTTTACGGTCTACCGAAGTCTGCCTAACTCGGACTCGATCACCATTGAAGACTAAACGTAATTCACGTTCAGGAAGCAAGACATCATTTTGACCATCGATATGTGCTGTGCCTACCCCTTTACTATTAATATAGACAGTCGCTTCATATGTAGGTTGGTCTGCCACTAACTGAAATTTAAACCCATCCTTCATAAGTTGACCGTCACGAACCATGGCACTTAAGCGATGGCTTAAAGCTTCAATACTTTTTTGGTCTCGAATATGAAAATGGTCAACAAGTTCTGCATGAGATTGCGGTGTTTGCAATTGTTCCAGCGTATCTAAGATTAGAGTACGGCTTGGAATAGGATTGTCATAACGTTCAGCTTCAGCTTTCGCTTCGGGGTCAGCCCAGTTTTTTGTCATGTCTTTTGGTTTCACGCTTGGCAGATAAGTTTAGCATAAGTCATGCAGACCCGAACTGCACGTTTAGGTTTGCAATAATGTGTTATGCACTACAGTAATTTAATGAAGAAATAATATCTATCTTAACAAGCGTTTGATCGAAAAAGACGAAAATAATACGGAAATTGCTTAAAAAATAAGTCATTGAACGAAAAAACAAGAAAATTTCATTATGATGACTTGAACAATAGAGTTTTAGTTTGTATTATGGCGGCTCGTTCCGGTGAGGTGGATGAGTGGCTGAAATCACTTCCCTGCTAAGGAAGCATACCTATTACTGGTATCGAGGGTTCGAATCCCTCTCTCACCGCCATTTACTTAATGCGCTCATAGCTCAGCTGGATAGAGCACTTGGCTACGAACTAAGGGGTCGGGAGTTCGAATCTCTCTGAGCGCACCAAGTAAAATAGAACGAATCGCTGAAAGGCATACAAGTTACGCGCTCATAGCTCAGCTGGATAGAGCACTTGGCTACGAACTAAGGGGTCGGGAGTTCGAATCTCTCTGAGCGCACCAACTTGAAAAATTAACCGCTTTTATAGCGGTTTTTTTGTGCCTGTTTTTTGTGATTTTTAAAAAATTAAATTTATAACTTTTTAATTATATTAGAGATAATGATAAATAAATCTAGCTTTATTTGATTTTGACGGCACGATTACTCATAACGATACATTCAGTTTATTTCTTAAATTTTCTTTGGACAGGAAAACCCAAATAATAGGTGGGTTTCGTCTTGCACCTTATATTGCAGGTTATAAGCTTGGATGGGTAACGGATAAAACTATTCGAACTAAGCTTTGTCAGGTGGGATATGTCGGTTATGATGCCAATTCCCTAAAATGTATGGGACAAGAGTTTGCTAAAAAAGTAATTCCTACATGTATTCGTGAAAATGCTTTGGAGCGTATTCTGTGGCATAAACAACAAGGCGATCAGGTCGTTGTCGTATCTGCTTCATTGAGTGTTTATTTGGAAAGTTGGTGCCAGTCTCTAGGTTTAGATGTTATCTGTAATCAACTTGAAATACGTGATGGTATTTTAACTGGTCATTTTATTGATGGTGATTGTGGTTATTTAGAAAAAGTAAATAGAATAAGAAATAAATATGATTTAAGTCAATATTCTACAATATATGCTTATGGTGACACACCTAATGATTATGCAATGTTAGAATTAGCACATAAGAAATATTATAGATGGCAAGAAATGAACTAATATAAAAAAGAAAGCCACTTAATCAGTGGCTTTCTTTAATTTTATTAAACAGTATGTACAGAGATATCTAAGAAGTGATCAGTAAGTAATGACTGAGGTACTAGAGTATGAACAGTATTTGCTACGCTTGATACTGTAGAGCTTACTCCACCAGTAGCACCACCTAATAAGTTAGAAATAACATCTGTGCTACCTGTACCAGTCGTACCGCCAGTTAAGCTGCCTACGATATCTGTTACGACACCAATAGGGTTACTGCCAGTCGCACCACCTGTTACACCACCAATAATATCAGTCACTGTGCCAAGTGGGTTACTGCCAGTAGCGCCACCAGTTACACCGCCAATGATGTCAGTTACAGTGCCAAGCGGGTTGCCGCCAGTTGCACCACCAGTCACGCCACCAATAGCGCCAGTCGCACCACCTAGAATGTCAGTTAAAATACCAGTTGCAGTTGAACCGTTATGAACTAGGGTGTTGACAATGCCAGTTGCATGATCAGTTGCACCTTGGATATTACCGCCTACTAAATCAGATACAACTTCAAGCGCACCATTTACTGTGTCGCGAGAAGTTTCGAAAGTTAGGGTGCCAAGGTGAGCAATATCAGTCACCGGGTGCGCAGTTTGAGGAAGTACTCCAACTACCGTGTCTGCAACAGTGTTAATTCCTGTATTGATAATATCGGTTTTTAAGCTTTCAACGCCTTGAAGAACATCGATGCCGCTTTGAACGACATTAACTACTGGAGAAATAGGAGATGTACCACCAGTTACGCCACCGATACCACCAGTCACGCCGCCAATAATATCAGTAACAGTACCAAGTGGATTACCACCTGTTGCGCCACCAGTAATACCGCCGATAATATCAGTAACAGTACCAAGTGGGTTGCCGCCAGTAGCACCGCCAGTGATACCACCAATAATGTCAGTAACAGTACCAAGCGGGTTGCCACCAGTCGCACCACCAGTGATACCACCAATAATGTCAGTAACAGTACCAAGAGGATTACCGCCAGTAGCACCACCAGTTACACCGCCGATAGCGCCAGTAACACCACCTAGAATGTCAGTTAAAATACCAGTTGCAGTTGAGCCGTTATGAACTAGGGTGTTGACAATACCAGTTGCATGATCAGTTGCGCCTTGGATATTACCGCCTACTAAATCAGATACAACTTCAAGTGCACCATTTACTGTGTCACGAGAAGTTTCGAAAGTTAGAGTGCCAAGGTGAGCAATATCAGTCACCGGGTGCGCAGTTTGAGGAAGTACACCAACTACGGTGCCTGCAACAGTATTAATTCCTGTGTTGATAATATCAGTTTTTAAGCTTTCAACGCCTTGAAGAACATCAATACCACTTTGTACAATGTTAACTACTGGAGAAATAGGAGATGTACCACCGCCGATAATACCACCCGTTACGCCACCAATAATGTCAGTCACTGTGCCAAGAGGATTACCGCCAGTAGCGCCGCCTGTTATACCACCAATAGCGCCAGTTACGCCACCAATAATGTCAGTCACTGTGCCAAGCGGATTACCGCCAGTAGCGCCGCCTGTTACACCACCGATAGCGCCAGTCACGCCACCCAGAATATCAGTTAAAATACCAGTTGCAGTTGAGCCATTATGAACCAATGTTCCCACAACACCTGTTGCAGACTGAGTTGCTCCTGCAATATCACCGCCGACTAAGTGTGAAACGGTTTCTAAAGTACCATTTACTGTGTCACGAGAAGTTTCGAAAGTTAGAGTGCCGAGGTGAGCGATATCAGTAACAGGATGTTCTGTTTGAGGAAGCACACCAACTACGGTGCCTGCAACAGTATTAATTCCTGTATTGATGATACTCGTTTTTAAGCTTTCAACGCCTTGAAGAACATCAATACCACTTTGTACAATGTTAACCACTGGAGAAAGAGGAGACGTTCCACCACCCACTACACCGCCAATAATATTAGTGACAGCACCAAGAGGGTTGCTTCCAGTAGCGCCACCCGTCACACCACCGATAATATCGGTAACAGTACCAAGCGGGTTGCCGCCAGTAGCACCACCAGTTACACCGCCGATAGCGCCAGTCACGCCACCAATAATATTAGTGACAGCACCAAGAGGGTTACTTCCAGTAGCGCCACCCGTCACACCACCGATAATGTCGGTAACAGTACCAAGCGGATTGCCGCCAGTAGCACCACCAGTTACACCGCCGATAGCGCCAGTCACGCCACCAATAATATTAGTGACAGCACCAAGAGGGTTACTTCCAGTAGCGCCACCCGTCACACCACCGATAATGTCGGTAACAGTACCAAGCGGATTGCCGCCAGTAGCACCACCAGTTACACCGCCGATAGCACCAGTCACGCCACCAATAATATTAGTTACTGCACCAAGAGGATTGCTTCCGGTAGCACCACCTGTTACACCACCGATAGCGCCAGTAACAGTTTCAAGTGGGTGGCCACTAGTTATACCACCAACAACATTGGTTACAGTCCCTAATGGACTTGTTGAGCCAACAGTACCACCTAAGCCAGTTGTTACATGTGAAACTGTATTAGTTACAGTTGAAAGCACATTAGAAAGTAAGCCTGATGTAGAAACATTTCCAGTAGATCCATTAGAAATGTTGATATCAGAAACGTTTATATTCACAGAGGGAGCTGTATTTGTAACGGGGGTTACCGATACAATGTGACCCAGATCCTGAGTAGCTTTTGAGATCGAAGATACGAGATTTGTTAATAAAAACATGATGGTCTATTTCCTGTATATTTATGTATTTTTAAGTAAGTATTTATATATTGCGTTAGGCAATTATTGAGATATGTATCTCAATAATTAAAATTTAGTATTGGGTAGATCTCAAAAAGTGTCAATGCATATTTCTGCCCAAAGAAATGGGTACTTATAATATTTTAACAATTAGATATTCATTCTAATTTAGACATAAAAATAATAATTTTTTTTATAATATATTATTTAAATATGAGTGTATTTTTCCCCATTTTTTATTATTTTTATACATATTTAAGTTAAATAATTTTATTTATAAAAATACTTTTACATAAGTAGAAATATATTATTTATATAATCCTGACTAAAAAACTAGGCTTTTGTTTCTGTCAATTTGGTCAAAATGCTCAAGTTGGATGCTAGAAGTAGAAAAACTTTAATTGAAAAAAAATATTTCAAATAGATTTTATGGACAAACAATCCTTCTTTCTGAAAAGTTAAGCTATAGAGATATTTTCTTATGGCTAAGAACTAGACGCTTGATGACAAAAAGATGAAAAAGGTCTTTCTAAAATAGAAAAACTGCGTATAATGCCCTCCATCAAGTACGCGCTCATAGCTCAGCTGGATAGAGCACTTGGCTACGAACTAAGGGGTCGGGAGTTCGAATCTCTCTGAGCGCACCACTTGAAGAATTAACCGCTATATATAGCGGTTTTTTTGTGCCTGTTTTTTGTAGGTTTCACTAAAAAAAAGCTGGTGCGTATGACAACCAGCTTTAAAAGAACTCAAATAAATCACTATTTAGCCAAATGTTTTAAAACGGCTTTCATCTTCAATAAAGGCTTTTTCACCAGCTTCACCTTCAATAGAGCCAAAAACTAACTGAGCTCGTAATTTCCATTCAGCTGGAATATTAAATGCGGCATTAATTTTTTCATCAATGATTGGATTATAGTGCTGTAATGAGGCACCAATACCGTGTTCGGCTAGTACACTCCAAACAGAAAATTGTGCAATAGCAGTTGAGTGTTCAGACCAGATTGGAAAATTATCAGCATAAGTTGCAAATTGCTCTTGTAAGCTTTTAACCACATTTTGATCTTCATAAAACAAGACCGTACCAGTACCAGCTGCAAAGCTTTGAATTTTTTGTTCGGTTCCAGCGACGGCTTCAGGTGGAATAATACTTTTTAAAACGTCTAAAACGATATTCCAAAATTTTTGATGTGACTGCCCAAATAAGATCACAGCACGAGATGATTGAGAGTTAAATGCAGAAGGACTGTGTCTTACCGCTTCTTGTATCAATTCCTCAATTTCATTATCTGATTGGTTTAATTTGTTTCCAATCGCATAAATGGAACGGCGATTTTTAATAAGTTCTAAGAAAGAAGCTTCATTTGAAGATTTTAGCTCTTTAGCGGCTTTTAAAACCACATCTTCTTGAGCTGTCGTTTTTTGATTTAAGCCAAATAATTTTGCGAAGAAAGACATGGTGAATTCCAATAAAAGAGGCGATAGAAACATTCTATAAGTTTAAAAATATGAAATAAGCGCTATAAATATGAATCTATGTTCTATATATGAAACGACTAAATGTCTTGTGGTAATAAGAGCTTTACAGTTTGACAAAAATAAAAAATCTCTTTTGATTCATTTTAAAGCGTAGATGAATATGCTCTAATAGTTTCGATTTATTCAATATTGATACATAGTGATGGCCGAGCAAAAAAGCGCTTTATCTTTACGTTATTATTTAAATTTAGAAGAGTCTCAAGACGGATTCGGCTTGGTGACATTCGGAAAGAAGCAATTCACCCGTTTTTTAACACCTCTTATTAGTGTTGCGATTATTATTTGGGGCTTTTATCTAGGTTTGTCAGGTGTTGGCCGCTACTATATTGCTTTAGGTGTTTTTTTCTTGGTTATGCAAGGTTTAATGCGCTATTGGCTTTTGCCAATGCTATTTAAACGCCAATTTGTTCGTTATCAATTTGGTAAGAGTGAACAAGGAATCGATTTATATCAGGATTATTTTGAGCTGTATGCTGCTGGCCGTAAACAAGTCGTACAATATGGTGAAGTGCAGACCTTTGCGACGGGTAAGCTGACATATATGCTTGAGCTAAAAAATAAAACGGTCATTATTGTACCTAAACGCGCCTTCGCTCAAGCTTCAGATCAGACTGTATTTGAAAATACATTTAAGAAATAAGTTATTGGAATTATAGCCGCAACAATAAAGGAAGCTTCATGAAAACACGTCCTTCAAAAATCGTTTGTGTAGGCAGAAGTTATGCCGATCATGTAAAAGAACTAAACAATGCAATGCCAGGACGTCCGGTATTGTTTATCAAACCACCAAGTAGTTTGATTGGTTTAGAGGAAGGCATTTCATGGAATCCAGCTTGGGGTAGCTGTCATTTTGAATGCGAATTTGTTTTACGTATTGACCAGCCTTTAAAAGGTGAAACAGATCCACAAAAAGTACTCCACGCTATTGGTGCGGTAACTTTAGGGTTGGATTTGACATTACGTGATTTGCAAAATGAGTTAAAAGATAAAGGTCAGCCTTGGGAAAGAGCAAAGGCTTTTGATGGTTCATGTGTGCTTGCGGACTGGGTGGATGTAAGTGAGATCACAAATTGGGAAGAGACTAAATTTACTTTCCATATTAATGAACAGTTGCGTCAAGATGGTAATACCGCTTTACTGATGTTTAATATTGCTTATCTATTGGTTGATATTAATCAAGTATTCTCACTTGAACCAGGCGATGTCATTATGACGGGTACGCCAGCAGGAGTCGGCCCATTAAATGCTGGGGATCAGTTAAAAATGACTTTGAAAGGTGCGACTCAAGATTTTGTTTGGAAAACCTTTGTTAAAGCATAATTTAACCCGTTAAATTTTTAACCCTATTATTCAATGGATAATAGGGTTTTTTATTACACTCAAGATTAATTTATTGATAGAGTTTTCGAAACTGGTCGGGAGTGAAACCCATCCAACGTTTAAACATATAAATAAATGCCGATGCACTGGCATAACCTAAATCCAAAGCAATACTTTCTATTGTTTTGCCTTGATTGAGCATTGTCATCGCTTTCATTACTTTTAATCGTTGACGCCATTCATGCAAAGACATTCCTAACTCTTTCTGGCTATACCGTGCCAAGGTTCTTTCAGTCATATTTATTCGCTCAGCCAGCGCTTGCAAAGTACTATTATCGGCAGGGCACTCATGTAAATCATTTAAAATTTTTGCTAAAGCAGGATGCTTTGTTGTAGGTAAATAACTACCGACTAACTCAGCTTGAATGAGTTGATCTAATAAAACTTGAAGTAACCGTAAATATTCGGTTTGAGTTTCATCTTGAGGGTGTTGTCTTAAATGATCTAGCAAGGCAGGTACAAGAGGGGACGTTAATAATATGCCTGCTTTCTGCGGTAATTTTTGACACAAACTCTCATGAATATACAAGGTGGCATGAGTTACTTTATTGCGGTTAATTCCACTATGTTTTGTATAAGGGGGGAGCCAGATTCCATAAGGTGGAGGGGTTAAATAGTTAATTTGATCAATGTTAACTTCGAGTACACCACTAAAAGCATAAATAAATTCACCCCATGCATGTGCATGTTGAGGATAAACTGTTTCTACGGGCGCATTTCGGACACGAAACCAGAGTAAATCAGGAATTGAGTTATGAGCAGGAATTTCTTGAAAATCTTGCACGCGGTGAGCTGATTTTTTCATTTTGAAAATTGCCTGAAAATGCTTATGGCTTGTCTGTTTTTCACTATATCATGTAAACACGACAGTTCTATAGTCTGATTTTTCGCTATAAATAAAGGTGCTAAATGGAAGAGCGCAAAAATCTGGATGCCAGAGCTTCGGCTTTAATGGTGCTTTTATGCATGATTTTAGGACTGCAACAAGTGGTTTTAAAAATAGCAGCATCAGATATTACACCGATTATGCAAATCGCCTTACGCTCTGGGCTATCTGCTATTTTGGTTTTACCTTTATTATGGCGTGATCATTCGATTCATCTGTTTTCTTATCAGCACATTAAAGCTGGTGCGCTTGTCGCTTTATTTTTTTCATTAGAATTTTATTTCGTAACCCAAGCCCTAAAGTTGACGTCTACTTCTCATACTGTAGTTCTGCTTTATACAGCGCCAATTTTTGTTGCATTAGGTTTGCATTGGAAATTTCCTACTGAACGTTTGAACCCAGCGCAATGGGGTGGTATTGCTCTAGCTTTTATCGGGATTATTATTACATTTTATCCGACCAATACAGCTATCAATACATCAGCTTTAAATCAGATGTGGCTTGGTGACCTGTATGCACTCTTGGCTGGAATTGCATGGGCATTAAGTACCATTATTGTTCGCTTATCTTCTTTAGCTCAAGCTCCGGCGACTCAAACTTTATTTTATCAGTTAACTGGATGCTTTATTTTATTGTTATTCATTGCTTTTTTGACAGACCAGACAACGATTCATTTAACAACTCTAATGGTTTTAAGCTTAAGTTTTCAAACCTTGATTGTATCTTTCGCAAGCTTATTGTTGTGGTTTTGGCTATTAAGAAATTATTTAGCTTCACGATTAGGTGTATTTTCTTTTTTAACACCATTATTTGGTGTTCTGTTTAGTGTGCTGTTATTAGATGAAACACTGGAAATGAAATTTATTTTTGGAAGTATTTTGGTGCTATCCGGAATAGTAGTAATGAGCCTAAAGCAGGGCCAACCAAACAAAGGTTAAGCCCTGTAGCTAGTTCATTTTTTATTTCTCTTCAAAAATTGTTGAAAGTGGAATAGAAAGTTTCGCTGCTAAATAATCATTTGATTCAACTAAAGCAGGGCCAATTTTTTCCATCCATTCGTCATCCTCATGCACATTTAATACATCTTGACGTAAAGGAAGTGGATAAGGCAAAGCAGTAAAGAAGCTCCAAAAGTCGACTTGAGATAAATTGCGAACTAAAACATATTCATCTTTATCTGTGCGTTTAACCAAATTTTGCTCTTCGAGTAATATGACGTAAGCGGGCCATCGACCAATTTCACCACGGCCTAAAATTCCTAAAGCTTCTTTATCATTTACACTTTCACCAAGTTTTTGCTTTTTATAAAATAATTCTAAAATATCGAGTAGCATGAGTACCGGATGTCTTTTTTGCTCTTTGCCTGAATGAAAAGCTGTCAGTGCAAAACTTACCTCAACGCCAAGTAATACAATATTCCACGATAAAAACACCCATAACAGGAAAATTGGTACTGCTGCAAAAGCACCATATATAATTTCATAGCTGGTAAAGTTTGACATTACAAAGCTAAATAAGTTTTTAAGAATCTCAAACAATACGGCACTTAAACTTGCTGCTATAGCTGCCGAATAGAGCGGAACTGTGCGATTGGGAATGGTCCAATATAAAATGAAAAAACCCAAAACAGTCAGAACAAAAGAGATAAGCCAGAGTAGAAAGGCACCATCAAGTTGGTAACCCGTGAAGTTATTACTTAATAAGTTCATGGACGCAACAGTAGATGAAATAACAAATGCACTGCCTAAAATAATTGGACCAAGTGAAATAATGGTCCAGTAGCGCATAAAGCCAACAATACCACTGCGGGTTTCTTTTACTCGCCATATCCGGTTAAACACAGTTTCAATTGATGTCAGCATCAAAACTGTTGTGACAAATAGAAATAACACACCAATAACGGTTAAGTTACTGGATTTTTCAGTAAAGGCATTCAGTGCTTTATCAAAAGCAATGGTGCTCTTAGGTAGAAAGTTACTATAAATTAAATGTTGTAACTGTTGTCTGGCAGGTTCCAACGCTTTAATCGAAGAAATAATAACTAAAAATACTGTTAGCATCGGCACAACAGCAAAAAGAGTCGTATAAGTGAGAGAGCCAGCTTGTTCCCGGCAACGATCGGCTTCGAAACGCTTGATTACGAATAAAATAAATTGAAACCAGGTCTTGTTATAAAAAGGAAGCTTCTTCAAAAAACGTTCTAACATGCGTCATCTATCCCGATTTTTTTAATCATGATGTGGGTGATTGTGAGTCACCAGCGTATTCGGTTGAGAACACTAATAGTTGATATGGGTAAACTTTAACCTAAAGAATAAAAAAGTATTCTGAAAGTTCCGTATGTATCATGGTAACAAAACGTAGTAATAAGCTTTTACCGATATTTGTTACTGTTACCCTTAAAAATCAATCACCTCTAGAATTTCATAAAATTGGCTGCGCCAAAAAAATAAAAAATACCGTATAGTGTTCTTTTTAACAAAATTCATGAAACCGATGCAACCTTACATTCTTGTGCTTTATTACAGTAAATATGGTTCCACTAAAGAAATGGCGCATCTAATTGCCAATGGTGTTGAATCTGCGGGGATTAGTGCAAAAATTCGTACAGTTCCTAATATTGCAACAGTTGTAACAGAAGCTGAACCGAGTATTCCTGAGGAAGGTGATATTTATTGCACTTTAGACGACTTGGCTAATTGTGCAGGTTTAGCACTAGGGTCTCCAACTCGCTTTGGTAATATGGCAAGCGAAATGAAATATTTTTGGGATCAGACCACAAGTCTTTGGCTAAATGGTGCTTTGCATAACAAGCCAGCATGTGTTTTCACTTCTTCTGGTTCAATGCATGGTGGGCAGGAAAGTACTTTGTTAACGATGTTACCGCCGTTATTTCATCATGGCATGATGATTTTAGGTTTGCCAAACTCTATTCCAGCTTTGTCAAATACTAAAACTGGAGGCACTCCGTATGGTGCAAGTCATGTGAGTGGCCCTAGGCATGACCAAGGCTTAAGTCAAGACGAAAAAATCTTATGTGAAGCACAAGGTAAGCGCTTAGGTGAAGTGGTAAAAAAACTTCTCGCTTAATTTTAAGCAATAAAAAAGAGCGGAAATCCGCTCTTTTTTATTGAAAACTGTTTTATTCTTTAACAAAAGTTACGGTGCCATTAGTCAGTGATTGAACACGTGCTAATGATTCAACGCGGTAACCTTTTTCAAGCAATAAGTCACGACCCGGTTGGAATGATTTTTCAATCACAATACCGACACCTACAACTTCTGCATTTGCTTGGTGAATTAAATCAATTAATCCTAATGCTGCTTGACCATTCGCCAAGAAGTCATCAATAACTAATGCTTTATCAGTTGAATGAAGATGTTTGTTTGAAATCGCAATTGTACTTTCAGTTTGTTTAGTAAAACTAAATACTTTAGAGCGATATAAATCATCTTTTAATGTAAGCGATTGATATTTGCGAGCGAAAATTACAGGTACACCAAGTTCTAAACCTGCCATGATTGCTGGTGCAATACCTGAAGCTTCGATGGTAATAATCTTGGTAATCCCTGCATCTTTAAAGCGAGCGGCAAATTCTTTACCAATCTGCTGCATGAGTACAGGATCAATTTGGTGGTTTAAGAAAGCGTCGACTTTCAAGACTTGATCAGATAGAACGATACCTTCTGTTAAGATTTTCTGTTCTAGTGCGTGCACGGGAGAATCCTCTAGACGGATGCTTTTTAAAGCAAATGCGTATTTTAAAAAGCATCCGAAAAAATGCAAGCTTTAATTCGTTTTACCTGTATAACTTGTTAATAACAAACCATAAGATGTTTTACCATCAATATGACTTACCTTAACTGGTAAATAGTCTAATTTAGGAGCTAGCCAGAAAATAGTACTACGATCTGGTCTGCCATGTTCTAAAACAACTTTTACAGTGTCAAAGGTGCCATAAGAGGTCTTAATTTTTTCGTTGCCTTGTTTCACAAAACGACGATTTTCAACTTCTTTTGCATCGGCAAGAGGATATGAAGTTTTAAGTGAACCATTTTTTAAATCTTCACGAACTTGTAATTCTGCATTTAACTCATCAAGTACGCCGGCCTGCCATGCAAATGAGCGTGCCTTATCATCTTTTTTAGTGCTAATTGTTTTGTTGCCAGGGTTAAAATTGATATTCATCGTATTGTTATGAATCAAAATTTTACTGGTACGGCTAAAGCTTTGAGAACCAATCTTACCGTTTGCAAAACTAAACTTACTTGTTTCACTTGCAGATGCGATTCCACCCGCTTTTGCAGTGAATTGATAAGTCCAGTTATTTCCTTGTTGACTAAGAGCACGTGTTGCTGAACCCATACCTTTATTATTGTAGGTAAATTGGTAATTTGCCTGAAATGGGCTCATGGCAAGTGCATGGCTAGAGAAACCTGCAATAAGCAAAGTTGTCGAAATACCCGTTGCGATGCTGAATGATTTCAGAAATTTTGTTGCCATAAGTAAATATCCTTGTACAGACTGAAAGGTCAGTGCTGATGCATCTATGACTTTTGCATATTATGCCTGTTGATCGTGGAGAAAAAATCAGGATTTATGCTAAATATGTAATCTCTTTGTGTTTTTTAGCAGCTAGTTTCTTTAGCTCATACCACTGTTATGCATCTTTTTGCTGTATTGGCGTAATTTCCGTGTCTTCAAGGTCATCATCAAAATCATCATCTTGATCTCGGAAAAGTAACGCAGCAAGATTAACATTACCAAAGACAACCAACTCTGCTTCACGTACGCGTGCATAGTTAATATGAACCTTGCCTAAAGTCTCAATAATGCTGGCTTTTTTACCCAGCCAACGGTTAAGGTCAAGGAAGAGAAGATCATCTTTTTCTTGAGCTACGTTAAAACGTTCAAGAATCATACCTAGTGGGTCTTTTTTTAGAATTTTGTGATAGTAAAAAACAGCAGCTTTCACAGCAATTTTTTGCCAGAAATTTATATATTTTGCTTCAATAATTTGTGTATTACTAATTTGTTCAAAAACCAAAAGCTGTTGTTCTTTATTAAATTCCATCTGAATGAGTTTTAAGTCGACCGACAATGTTGTCTCTAAACCTTTAACATGCATTGTGGCATACAGTCTTAACCAATCATGGTAAAGATCTGCATGTAGATCGTCTAAGAACTCGACATTATTGGTAACGTAACGTTCTAAAGTCGCATTTAAAAAAGTTTGCGATAATGTAAAGTCTCTTTCTTCCTCAATGAAGGCTTCAGCTTTTTGGTAGACTTTATGAAGACGTTTGACTAATGAGGAAAATAGCGTTTGCATAAAAGAACTTCCAGAAGATGATTTACTAAAGAATCAACACAATCTTTATTATGATAAAAAACAGGTTTTGATATTGCAGTGTAACAAATTTAATTGATACATTTTCACAAAATGAAAATGGATAAAAGTTCATATTTGAAGTGAATCACATTTTTATCCATATTTGAATATCAGTTTGTATTTTGTTCGGTAATTAATACCGTGGGGAAAAGGCATCTATATGCTTTTAAGATTATGTTGAAAAAAAGAAGTCTATCCATAGAGCCTTTTTATTATTGGTGGCAAGACCGTGTCTTTATCGCTGCAATAATATTAGCAATCTTACTGCATATTTTGGTATTGCTCATTCACTTTGCGATGCCTGCACCGTCTGAACAATCAACCAAAGAAATTGCTGTATCTATTCGTCCTGCTGAGGAAGCAGTCAAAAATGCCGATTTTTTAGCTCAAGCAGACCAACAAGGTGCTGGGGTCTTTCGAGAAGCTCATCGGATGTCTAGTAATGCTCAAACGCCTATGCCTAACGATGCTTCGACTGGAGAAGCGCAGTTAGAAACCTTAGAAAAAGTACAACAACAAAGAGAACTTAAGTTCGAAGAAAAAGTATTGATGACAGTGTTAAGTTGGCAGAAACAAGCAGAGGAGAGCAAAAGAAAAAAAGAGCTTGAGCAATTACAAAGTCAGTTTCAGGCAAAAGCTGCAATGGTCGCAAGTCTCGAGGCTCAATATTTACAACGTCAGCAAGATTTTAGCCGTCAGCAAAAAATAAAAACAGTAGATGGTATTCAAGCAAAGAAAGATGCATCAGCGGCGTATTTAGATAAGTTCCGTGAGAAAGTGGAACTTTACGGTAATCGTTATTATCCCGAAGAGGCTAAACTGCAGCAGTTAAAAGGTGAAGTTCGCCTTATGGTTATCTTGAATGCTCAAGGGGGAATTCGTGCAATTCGTTTACTTGAAAGTTCAGGGCATCCGGTTTTAGATGAAGCCGCAAAAGCATCGGTACGCCGTGGTGCTCCATTTGGTCATTTTGATGTCAATATGAAAGATATTTCGGAGCTTCGTATTATTCGTACTTGGCGATTTGATCCAGCTGAAGCTGAATTTGAAGTACATTAATAAAAAATGTGGATAACTTTTAGGATATCCACATGTTAAAAACCAATTAAGAACCTTTTGAGTTCTTAATCGCTTAAGAGAAATTGATTATTCCTGATATGGATTGGCAATATTGAGTTTAGCTAAAATTTCAACCTCTAAACCTTCCATTTCTTCTGCATCTTCGTCACTCGTTTCATGGTCATAACCGAGTAAATGTAGTACTCCATGTACTAAAAGGTGGGCAAAATGATTTTGTGCAGTTTTCTTCTGTTCCAAAGCTTCTTGTAATACCACAGGGATACAAATTACTAAATCACCCAACGGTAGTGCATCAAGCATAGGTAGGACTTCTTCAGGAATATCGCTTGGAAATGAGAGAACATTAGTGGGTTTATCTTTCTCGCGATATTGCAAGTTAAGTTGATGGCTTTCTTCCAAATCAACACATGCAACACCAATTTCACAATCTTCTTTGTAACCAACATGACGTAAAGTTGTCTCAATAATTTTTTTGAGTTGAGCTCGTTTGAGCTCTAACTCAGGTGATTGAAAGTCTTGTTGTAAACTTAAACTGATTTTCAAAATGAATCCTTAAGCATCCTGATGTTGCAAGTCTGCTGCTGTATCGTTTTCAGCAACTAATGCCTCTTGACGTGCTTTACGTTCAGCACGTGCTTCAGCATTAAGACGCTGTTGTTCACCATCCCAACCTTCATACGCTTCAACAATTTTTTGAACAAGTTGATGGCGTACAACGTCGCGGGAATGGAAACGGGTAATATGAATTTCTTTAATGTTCTCAAGTACACGAAGCGCGTGTGCCAAACCGGATTGTTGGCCTCGAGGTAAATCTACTTGGGTAATGTCACCTGTAATCACTGCACGAGAGCCAAAACCTAAACGGGTCAAGAACATTTTCATTTGTTCAGGTGTCGTGTTTTGAGCTTCATCTAAAATGACAAATGAATGGTTAAGAGTACGACCACGCATATAAGCAAGAGGCGCAACTTCAATCACTTGACGTTCGATTAACTTGGCAACTTTTTCAAAGCCCAGCATTTCGTAAAGGGCATCGTAAAGAGGACGTAAATAAGGGTCGATTTTCTGGGTCAAATCACCCGGTAAGAAACCGAGCTTTTCTCCTGCTTCTACAGCAGGTCGGACAAGTAAAATTCGCTGGATTTCATTGCGTTCTAGCATATCTACTGCGGCGGCAACTGCTAAATAAGTTTTACCTGTACCCGCAGGACCGACACCAAAAGAAATATCGCTTTGTAAAATACGTTGTACATAGCGTTTTTGATTGGCACCGCGTGGATTAATACGGCCTTTTCGCGTCTGAAAATAAACATCCATTGGCGCATCATGCTCATCCATTTCTTCACCAACCAACTCGAAGTTGCGTTCAGTTTGTGAAGATTGAATCAAGAGATGCAACAGGTCAGCACTGATTTCCTGCGACACCTCAGACTCTTCGAAGAGTCGTTGCAATAATGCTTCGGCTCTCCCAACAGCATCTATCTCACCATCGATGTGAAAAACATCTCCACGATGAGTAATTTTGACATCTAAACGCTGTTCAATTTGCTTAAGGTGCCCATTATAGGCACCCAAGATGCTCTTTAAACGTTCCATTGAAATTTCAGGAAATGTTACGGTACGTCGAATCGCTGCAGTCAAGAGAAAACCTTTCAGTAGACTTTAGAATACCTCTACATTACGCCACGTCAGGCTCAAGATTCAAGAGTTCACCGTAAACTAAATTTAAAGTTTTAATTTCAGTAATCTCGATCTCTGCAAAACGTCCAATCCAAGAAGCATCACCCACAAAAGTCACTAAACGGGTATTGTCTGCTGTACCTACTAAAATATTTGGGTCTTGATCAGACACTTTTTCAATAAGCACACGTTCAATTTTGCCAAGCATTGCATCAGTTTTTTCAATACTAGATTGCTTAATGACTTGTTGAACTTGAGCTAAACGTTCTTTTTTAACTTGTTCTGGTGTTGTATCTGGTAAGTCAGATGCTGGTGTACCAGGACGTTTTGAATAAACAAAACTATAAGAATGGTCGAAATCTAAATCTTTGATAAATTGCAAAGTTTCTGCGAAGTTTTCATCAGTTTCACCCGGGAAACCAATAATAAAATCGCTCGACAAATGCATGTCAGGACGAATTTTACGTAACTTGGCAATTTTGTCGATATACACATCAATGGTGTGATTTCGCTTCATTGCTTTAAGTACATCGTTAGATCCACTTTGTACAGGCAAATGTAAGTGTGAAACCATTTGAGGTAAATCTTCATAACACTGAATTAGCTCATCAGAGAACTCAAGCGGGTGTGAAGTTGTATAGCGTAAACGGCCAATACCCGGAATTTCTGCAACGAGTCGTAACAATTCAGGGAAGGTACAAATGCCACCTTCGAATGTTTCACCACGATATCCGTTTACATTTTGACCAAGTAAGCTAATTTCACGAACACCTTTTTCAGCAAGACCTGCGATTTCTGCAAGTACATCATCAAGTGGACGAGAAACCTCTTCACCACGAGTATATGGAACTACACAGAAAGAACAGTATTTAGAGCAGCCTTCCATAATAGAAACGAATGCTTTAAAACCTTCTACGCGTGGTTCAGGTAGAAAGTCGAACTTTTCAATATCAGGGAATGAAATATCAACGAGCTTAATTTTTTCTTTTTTCGGTTTTTCCACTTGTGCGTGATGCTGATCAAGCATTTGTGGTAAACGGTGCAAGGTTTGTGGACCGAAAATCATGTCGACATACGGCGCACGTTTTTGAATGTTGTCACCTTCTTGAGAGGCAACACAACCACCTACACCAATTACAAGATCAGGATTTTGCTCTTTTAGTTTGCGCCAGCGGCCTAACTCACTAAATACTTTTTCTTGCGCTTTTTCACGAATAGAACAAGTATTCATCAGCAGAATATCTGCTTCATTAGGATTGGTTGTTAAAACGTAGCCGTGAGAATCCCCTAAAAGGTCGGCCATACGGTGACTGTCATACTCATTCATCTGACACCCTTGAGTTTCAATATAAAGTTTCTTTATTGAAACGTCAGTGGTGTGCGTTGGCTGGGTAACAGTGTTTTCTGAGGCAGCTTTGGCACCATTGGGAATGAAGGTTTGAACCGTCATGCAGGCTCCTAACAGATCGATCTGGTTAAATAATAAAATGACCCAAAACGGGTCAAACCAATTATTATACCAGTATTTGAGCCGAACAGATAACATTAAACTGCCATAAGCTGCACATGATTTATGGAGATAAATGACATAAATTTTAATGATGTTGAATCAGAGAGTTACATAACACAACAAAAGAAAGCACGAAGAATAATTAAACTATGCCTAAAGGTGGATAGTCAGAGTTTAGTACATTTATGAGACCAGGTAAAAAGAGCTCATCAAACAAGAGTTATATGATGAAAAATAAATACGCACATCGTAGCTGGGTGGGAGCTGTGTGTTTACTTGGTTGTTCATTGTCTTATGCAGCTGAAGAACAATTTAACGATGCATTAAATGCCGCAAATAGCGGTAATACAGCCTTGTTAGATCAATATCAGGCTGCAATGCAAAATGATGTATTGGGCTATTATCCTGAATATTGGAAACTTAACAGTAATTTAGGTTTTCAATCACCAACATCTATTGTAAGTTTTGCGCAGCGCTATCCTCAGTCTGCAATGGCAGAGAAGCTTGCAGCAGATTATGTAGAAGAAAAAGTTAAACAAGCTGACTTTGTATCTGCACAACCGCTTCTATCTTATGTCTCTAATCCTGACCAAGCTGAAAATTGTGCTTTGGCACAGGTGCGAGCTAAAAGTGGTGATGCTTTAGTATTTGCTGAATATAAAGATGTATGGTTAGCAACCGAATCTCAGCCAGACTCATGTGTTGGTCTGGGCCGTATGATGATTTCTAGTCCGTTAATGACTGCTCAAGATAAGCAGCAACGCTTATGGGTGCAATTACGTTCTGGCTTATCTGGACAGGCACTTGCAACGGCACAAAGTTTAGGTATAAACCTTTCTTTGGCTCAGCTAAACCAGATTCAGGCGAATCCGCTTAATTATTTATGGACAGCTCCAAAAACCAATGAGGCTGATTATGCTTATTTGATTTTTGCTTTAGGTCGTTTAGCAAATAATGATTTGGGAAATGCATTTGCTAATGTCCAGCGAGTAGCTCAAGGGACTCCCGAGAGTGTACAAAAATATCTCTATAGAACCGTAGCCTATATTGGTGGCACCACGGTGATGAAAAACAACTTTAACCGAGAGGTTCTTCAATACTTTGATGCAAGTTATGGCTATCCATTAAGTCCTGAAGAAGCTGAAATTTATGCACGACAAGCAATCCGTTTTAGCGCATGGGAAAGTTTAATTCGTGCAATTGATAGTATGTCAGTTTCACAAAAACAAGAAGATCGCTGGCAATATTGGTTAGCACGTGCAACTGAACAACGTGGTGATAACAGTTCAAAAAATACCGCTCAGCGTATTTATAAAAAATTAGCTGAAAGTGGCGATGATTATCACAACCTTCTTGCAAAAGACCGCTTAGGCGTGCGCTATAACCATCAACCTTATAGTGATGAGCCATCGGCAAGTGATTTACGCCGTTTAGATCAAAATATTCACTTTAACCGTGCATTCACGTTACGACGTATTAATGCCAATCCAACTTATACTAATCGTGAGTGGAATTGGGCAGTTCGTCAGGCATATTTGCAACATGATGATGGTTTGCTACTCGCTGCGGCAAAACGTGCTCATGATATGGGGTGGTATGACCGTGCGATTTACGCAGCGGATCGTACAACAAATAAACATAATGATACTTATCGTTATGTGACCCCCCATAAGACCAATGTCGTAAGTCATAGTTACAATGCAGGAATTGATCCTGCTTGGGCTTATGGTTTAATGCGTCAAGAAAGTCGTTTTGTTACCTCGGCACGTTCTCATGTCGGAGCGGGTGGTCTTATGCAAATTATGCCAGATACCGCAAAGTTGATTGCTCGCCAGATGGGGGAGACATATAATCCGGCTGCATTAAGTGAAATGAATACTAATATTCGTTATGGGACCTTCTATTTATCAATGATTCAAGGACAGTTAAGCAATAACCCTGTTTTGGCAACAGCAGGTTATAATGCTGGCCCGAATCGTGCAAGACGTTGGCAACCCGATTACCAACCGATTGAGGCTGACCAATATACGGAAACCATTCCATTGCTTGAAACAAGAGATTATGTCAAGCACGTCATGACGAACGCGACACATTATGGAGTGGTATTAGGTCAAGGTGCTCAGTCACTAATACAGCGTATGAAAGTCATTCCAATGCGGTCATCACCTTAACAAGATGATGAATGATGGAACATTCTTTTAATTGGCATAACCAAGTTTTAATTAAATGAAATATAGATATTTAGGACTTCGATCAATATCACAACTTGCATGGTGGCTCATCTGTGCAGGTGTAGGATTGATGAGTTCTGTTTTACATGCGGAATCTGTTAACGTGCAAGGTTATGTCATGCATGTACAAATGACGCCTGCTGTCTGTTCGCTAGATCCTTCTAAACAGAAGCAGCGTAAATGTCTTGAAGGATACTCGCTTACTATTACGGGCTTAATGCCAGAAACCACCCGAACTGACTGTTCAACAGAGAGTTCTGCCACCTTGTCACCATTACAAGCGAAGGTTGTCGCTCGTGTTATGCCAGACAATAATGCTCGTGTGCAGCTTTGGAAAAGTGTGGGTGGCTGTGTTCCGATGAATGCGAGTCAATATTTTCGTACTATTATTAACTTTGCCGAGCGTTTGAAAATACCTGCTAATTTAACAAGCTCTAGTAATGTGGAAATGCAACAAACTACATTACGTCAACAATTTACAAAGCTTAATCCGAGTTTGCCTCCAAATGGCATCCGTTTTACTTGCCAGCTATCGCGTTCTGATGTGGTATTAACAGAAGTTAAAGTCTGTTACACGGTAAATGGCCAATATAAGCAATGTTCAAATCACGTTGTTTCTAATTGTCCAAGCGAAATTACAATTAAAGGTAGCTATTAAGAGTAGTTACCATTTCATAAAAAAATGCTCACCATACATTGAATGTATTTGTAAAGATTAATTTGTATTTTCTATCAGACTTTTGGTGAAAATGAGCCGCTTTTACATGCATCTGCAACTTCTTTAGAGTACAATCTTTGCCGTTTATGATGATTTGGTTAGATAGAATCGCTATTTAGCCCGATTAAGGACACTCATTGGAGACAATTACATGAAGCAACCCGTTCGTGTTGCCGTGACTGGCGCTGCAGGTCAAATTGGTTACAGCTTATTATTCCGTATCGCAAGCGGTGAAATGCTAGGTAAAGATCAACCAGTTATTTTACAATTGCTTGAAGTTCCAGTTGAAAAAGCACAACAAGCGCTTAAAGGCGTAATGATGGAACTTGATGACTGTGCTTTCCCTTTATTGGCTGGCATGATCGGGACTGATGATCCTAAAGTTGCATTTAAAGATGCTGACTATGCATTGTTAGTAGGTTCTCGTCCACGTGGTCCTGGTATGGAACGTGCTGACTTGTTAAAAGTTAACGGCGAAATCTTCATTGGCCAAGGTCAAGCATTAAACGAAGTTGCTAGCCGTAACGTTAAAGTATTGGTTGTAGGTAACCCTGCAAACACTAACGCTTACATCGCAATGAAATCTGCTCCAGACCTTCCTGCGAAAAACTTCACAGCTATGTTACGTCTTGACCACAACCGTGCGTTGACTCAAGTTGCTCAAAAAGCTGGTGTTGCAGTTTCTGATATCGAAAAATTAACAGTTTGGGGTAACCACTCTCCAACAATGTATGCTGACTACCGTTTTGCAACTGCAAATGGCGAAAGCTTAAAAGACAAGATCAACGATGCTGCTTGGAACAAAGATGTGTTCCTTCCAACTGTTGGTAAACGTGGTGCTGCGATTATCGAAGCACGTGGTTTGTCTTCTGCTGCTTCTGCTGCGAATGCTGCAATCGACCATATGCGTGATTGGGCGCTTGGTACAAACGGCAAGTGGGTAACTATGGGTATTCCATCTGATGGTTCTTATGGTATTCCTGAAGGCGTTATGTTCGGTTTCCCTGTAACAACTGAAAACGGTGAATACAAAATCGTTCAAGGTTTAGAAATCGATGAATTCAGCCGTGAGCGTATCAACTTCACTCTAAATGAGCTTGAAGAAGAACGTGCAGCAATTGCTGACATGGTAAAATAATTTATCATTTTGATGAATTAGAAAGCACTCTCTTGTAGGGTGCTTTTTTATATTTAAAATTTAATAAGAGCACACAAAAAACAACAAGAAAATATAGACATAGTTATGTAACTAACATCTATTGTTGTTAGATTATTGAATAAGAAGCTATGGGAGAATAACAATGTTTGAACAGCAACCAACATTAGAACTTTTATTTGAGCAATTGGGTTTAGATGCTGATGAAGCGAGTATTGAGAACTTTATCAAAACACATCAGTTACCCGCTGAGCAAAAGTTACATGAAGCATCTTTCTGGTCAAAGGGTCAAAGTGATTTCTTAAAAAGCCATTGGGAAAAAGATGACGAGTGGATCGTAGTGATTGATGAACTGAATGAACAGTTGCATGAAGATAGTGTGAAGAAATAACAAATAAAAAGGCCTGTTATATAGAACAGGCCTTTTAAATAAATAGATTAATGGGTTTTTAACTTTATTAAGTTTTTATACCAAGGTTCATGACGTACTGGACTAAATACAGGATGTGCATGAAGCAACTCAAGATCACATTGGGTGGTTGATACATATTTTGTAAGCCAGTGTCGCGTAAGGGCAGGCTTTTCTTGCGCTGCCGAAGCATAAGCCAAGAAGAAATAGATATCACCATGCTCATGATGTGATAATGGTTTTAAAATTTGCTGTGCAATGAGCGCAAAGCGTTTTTCTTTATTTAACTCAAAATAAATCATATAAGCTTTGGCTAAATGCAATGATAAATTCAAGTACAAGCTCAGTGGCATTTCGTCATATTCCATGCGAGCTTGTTCAAGTAAAACAATGGCCTCTTGCAAAAAGTGGATTTGTTCCTGACGAACACGGCTTAATGTAGCGAGCTGCATGCGTAAGTCCGCACGTTCCAAAGCAAGTTCTGGCGTATTCTCAGTTAAATAGAGTTGGTCTGTTTCCCCAATTCTGGTCACAATCGTTTTTGTTTCAGTAGACATACGCCTTCGCCCTGTTTAATCAATAGCTCTTATATCGGGTTCATTTAAAAAATTTAAAGAGTGTTCGTCTAAACCCAAATCGAGTTTCCACTACGAAGCCATGCCGTAATTGAAAGTCGTTGCTGTTTAGAAACTAAAACTTCATGAAGCAAATTACTTTGGAATATCACTAAGCGATTAGGTTCAGGCGTAATAATATGCCAGATATCATTCTTATCCTGTAAACGTAGTTGCCCACCCCAATCATCTTGCCATTCAGGATGTAAATAATAAACAGTAGACATAATACGATCATTTTTTTGCTGAGGATTATCTCTGTGCAATGCGTAAAACTCACCTGCGTTATAACAAGCAAAATGTGCTTCAACCTCTTTAATTCCTAAAAAGAAAGCTTGATTTAGATGTTGGCAAAATGAAGTTAGGGTTTCTACATGTTGTTGTGCAGTGGGAAGTGATTCATTAATCCATAAAATATGGTCGCTTCGAATAGTACTCACAACACCATTTTGGATACCAGCTTCTCGAAACTCATCAACATGATGATTACACTCTTTGGCAACTTGAGCATGATATTCACTAGAGTATGCTTGGTTCACAATTGAAAAACCATGTGTATTTAAATCGTCTAGAATCTGGTCCAGATTCCAACAGTCAGGAAGCGGTTGAGAGCACATATAACCTCATATCGATCGTAAGAAAATCAAGCAGCCTTATTTTAGATGATCACAACCTTACGAAAGAATATTTTTTTCATGTTAAACTATTTGTTGAATTGAGGAATTAAAGTCAACATGAATTACCGTCACCATTTCCATGCGGGCAACTTTGCAGATGTTATGAAGCATGTGCTTTTGCTACAGCTTCTCAACCGTTTAAATGCTAAAGATAAACCTTATCGTTATATCGATACGCATGGAGGGGCAGGAAAATATGATCTATCTCAAGCACCTGCACAAAAGTCAGGAGAATTCCTAACGGGTATTCATCGTCTTGTACAGCTTTCTGAAATGGAAAAGCGTCAAGCGCCTGAAGCAATCCAGCAATACCTAAAACTTGTAGAAGAACTACGCTCTCAAGAAGGTAAGGGAAGCTATCCAGGTTCACCTTGGTTCGCTTTAAAGGGTATGCGTGAAATCGACAAGGCGACTATATTTGAAATGCAACGTGATGTATTTCAGCAATTACGCCATAACATTCATGATAAACGTGCAGGTTTGCATGAGCGTGATGCCTATGAAGGCTTACTTGGCGTAATCCCGCCAAAAGAGAAGCGTGGTTTGGTTATGATTGACCCACCTTACGAATTAGAACGTAAGGATTTTCCACAATTAGTTGAACTGTTACAGCAAGCTCATAAGAAATGGCCAACAGGTGTTTTTGCAGTTTGGTATCCAATTAAAGACCGTGCAATGATTGAACGTTTTGAAAAGAAAATGTTTAAAACTGGAATTCGCCGTCAACTCGTTTGTGAAATTTGTGTATGGCCAGATGACACACCTGTAGGTTTGAATGGTTGTGGTTTATTAGTCATTAACCCACCTTGGCAGTTCTCTGAACAAGCTGACCAAGCTTTACAGTGGTTATTCCCGCATTTACGTATGCAAGAAACAGGTGGACATGCTGCTGTTCGCTGGTTGGTCGGTGAGTAACAGTTAACTTAAATCAATGCACATGTTTGGAATAGAAAATAATGACAAATGCGCCTAAACCAGAGCAAGATTTAACTCATAATGAACATTCATTTGATGGGATTACGTTCGAAGTGGTTGAAGAAGAAGATAATCCGGAAGGACAAAAAGTGAAACGTCGAGGCATTTATCTTTGGCCTAACTTAATCACGACAGCCGCTTTGTTGTCTGGTTTCTATTCCATTATTGCAAGTATGAATGGCGAATTTACACAAGCGATTTATGCCATTTTTCTTGCAGCATTATTTGATGGGCTAGACGGACGTGTTGCCAGAGCCATTGGAGCTCAAAGTGCTTTTGGTGAACAATATGACTCTTTATCAGATCTATTAGCATTTGGTGTAGCTCCTGCAATGCTAATGTATAGCTGGAGTCTACATGACTTAGGCCGTATTGGTTTGGCTTGCTGTTTTGTTTATACAGCTTGTGCAGCTTTTCGTTTAGCACGTTTTAATGTGCAAATTGGAGTGGTTGATAAGCGCTATTTTATTGGTATCGCAAGTCCGCTAGCTGCAATTATCATTATTTCACTTGTATGGGTTGCACGTGATTACCCATTCATTTTCGATTTACGTGATATTGCAATTCAAGTCATTAATTCGGTAATTATGGTAGTGGTTGGACTACTTATGATTTCCAATATTAAATATTATTCATTTAAGCAAATGGACCGCAAACGTGTTCCTTTTGTAGTTATGTTGCCAGTAGTACTGATTTTTGCAGCAATCACTTATAATATCCCAATGGGTATTTTGGTTGTTTCAATCATCTATGCTCTATCAGGTTTTGTTACCACACTTTTAGCTAAAAAAAATAACGAGACTATCAAAACATAAATTAGATGAGGTTCGGTATGCCAAAGTTGATGAGTCAGATAAATCAATTGCAGCAACTGAGCCTCACCTCAAATGAGGGAGTTGTGTATCAACCTTCTAGAGGCTTTTTTAAAGTTGTTTATCAAGGTTTAATCCTTCCAAACTTACCTGCTCCACTTCGTTATTTTAATTATATTAGTCTGATTGGACAGCCTAGAATTCCGCTTTGCTATAACGCAAATAGTATACTTACTTCTGCAATTGATACTGCAACCGTACTTGTCAGTAATAGCCTGCACAGTGTAGAGCACTTAAAAATATATTCTATTCGAAGACAGTGTCAGCTTGACCCTAGTCGCTACCAATTTGATAAAACGGATCTTATTGAATGGCAAATCCCCCAAATACACCTTCAACGAACCGATGCTGAAACGAGTTGTGACTTAATTATCCAAACTCCTTCAAATATTTCAAACTCATCTGCATTGCAATGGGGCATATCTGACTATTGGTCTGTTTTATGTCAGTGTGAAGGAGAGATCTTATACAAAGGGCAAAAATATGAAGTAAATGGATTGGGCCGGTTCAAACATGCTAGAGCCTTACATTTACCGTTCTTGTCTTTATGTTTTTATACTTATCAAATCATTAATCTTAATGAAACGACTCAAGTCACACTCTCTCAAATAAGAAATCAATGGAATATCATTCTATGTTCACGCTTAGATATTCAAGAAGTGGGCAAAGAACCCTTAACTTTTACTGAAGATGTCAACTTTCATATCCACCGAGTTTATCCAAAGGTTGAAACACCGTACGGAAGGGAAATGTATTTACCTAGAGAGTTTTCTTGGCAATGTAAAAAAAATGGAAAAGTCATTTTTGAACTTTATGCTGAAAGTCGTGGTGATTACAAATTTGGATTAGCTGCTGGATATACAGGAAGTTTTCGATATCAGTTAAGTTTGAATGATCAGTGTCTTCAAGGGGAAGGTGGATACTGTGAATATATCGATTGTCGACCCTTAAGATGGCAAGAAAAGAATCAGAATGAAAAAATTCTCGATAAATTGCTGCTTTTACAACCATGTTTATATAAAAAATGAATATTTTTACCATTTTTGGGTGAAAAACGCCCACTTGATACAAAGGTGGTGAAAAAGGGGTTGCAAGTGGAAATTAATGGTCTATAATGCACATCCATCGGCGGTGATGCAGATAGAAACTTGTTGAAAAACAGTTACTTGTGATTGAGTTGGTTGCGTTAAGTGATGAATTTGATGATGAGAAGGTTTAGAAAATAAGTTTTAAAAAATATCGAAATTACCTGTTGACTTTTAAGAGATTAAGAGTAATATAGCCGACCTAG
Organism: Acinetobacter sp. XH1741; assembly: GCF_041021895.1. Taxonomy (NCBI): domain Bacteria; kingdom Pseudomonadati; phylum Pseudomonadota; class Gammaproteobacteria; order Moraxellales; family Moraxellaceae; genus Acinetobacter; species Acinetobacter chenhuanii. The sequence goes on along the minus strand of NZ_CP157428.1, from coordinate 36,955 downwards.
CTTGCTGGTGACGAACCAGGAAGAAGATCATTAAGAGAATTGAAGAACAACTTGTGTGGATTTTTACTGATTGATTAATCGAAATAATTTTCATTGATTGATTGGTTTAAATTACTCGAAGTTTATTTGAGCGAATTTAAGTCAGTAATTGATGAGCCAGAATTGGCACCTTGTCTTTAAATAAGGTGCAAAATGATTTTAACTGAAGAGTTTGATCATGGCTCAGATTGAACGCTGGCGGCAGGCTTAACACATGCAAGTCGAGCGGGGAAGGGTAGCTTGCTACCTAACCTAGCGGCGGACGGGTGAGTAATGCTTAGGAATCTGCCTATTAGTGGGGGACAACATCTCGAAAGGGATGCTAATACCGCATACGTCCTACGGGAGAAAGCAGGGGATCTTCGGACCTTGCGCTAATAGATGAGCCTAAGTCGGATTAGCTAGTTGGTGGGGTAAAGGCCTACCAAGGCGACGATCTGTAGCGGGTCTGAGAGGATGATCCGCCACACTGGGACTGAGACACGGCCCAGACTCCTACGGGAGGCAGCAGTGGGGAATATTGGACAATGGGGGGAACCCTGATCCAGCCATGCCGCGTGTGTGAAGAAGGCCTTATGGTTGTAAAGCACTTTAAGCGAGGAGGAGGCTACTTTAGTTAATACCTAGAGATAGTGGACGTTACTCGCAGAATAAGCACCGGCTAACTCTGTGCCAGCAGCCGCGGTAATACAGAGGGTGCAAGCGTTAATCGGATTTACTGGGCGTAAAGCGCGCGTAGGCGGCTAATTAAGTCAAATGTGAAATCCCCGAGCTTAACTTGGGAATTGCATTCGATACTGGTTAGCTAGAGTGTGGGAGAGGATGGTAGAATTCCAGGTGTAGCGGTGAAATGCGTAGAGATCTGGAGGAATACCGATGGCGAAGGCAGCCATCTGGCCTAACACTGACGCTGAGGTGCGAAAGCATGGGGAGCAAACAGGATTAGATACCCTGGTAGTCCATGCCGTAAACGATGTCTACTAGCCGTTGGGGCCTTTGAGGCTTTAGTGGCGCAGCTAACGCGATAAGTAGACCGCCTGGGGAGTACGGTCGCAAGACTAAAACTCAAATGAATTGACGGGGGCCCGCACAAGCGGTGGAGCATGTGGTTTAATTCGATGCAACGCGAAGAACCTTACCTGGCCTTGACATAGTAAGAACTTTCCAGAGATGGATTGGTGCCTTCGGGAACTTACATACAGGTGCTGCATGGCTGTCGTCAGCTCGTGTCGTGAGATGTTGGGTTAAGTCCCGCAACGAGCGCAACCCTTTTCCTTATTTGCCAGCGAGTAATGTCGGGAACTTTAAGGATACTGCCAGTGACAAACTGGAGGAAGGCGGGGACGACGTCAAGTCATCATGGCCCTTACGGCCAGGGCTACACACGTGCTACAATGGTCGGTACAAAGGGTTGCTACACAGCGATGTGATGCTAATCTCAAAAAGCCGATCGTAGTCCGGATTGGAGTCTGCAACTCGACTCCATGAAGTCGGAATCGCTAGTAATCGCGGATCAGAATGCCGCGGTGAATACGTTCCCGGGCCTTGTACACACCGCCCGTCACACCATGGGAGTTTGTTGCACCAGAAGTAGCTAGCCTAACTGCAAAGAGGGCGGTTACCACGGTGTGGCCGATGACTGGGGTGAAGTCGTAACAAGGTAGCCGTAGGGGAACCTGCGGCTGGATCACCTCCTTAACGAAAGATTGACGATTGGTAAGAATCCACAACAAGTTGTTCTTCATAGATGTATCTGAGGGTCTGTAGCTCAGTTGGTTAGAGCACACGCTTGATAAGCGTGGGGTCACAAGTTCAAGTCTTGTCAGACCCACCATGACTTTGACTGGTTGAAGTTATAGATAAAAAGATACATGACTGATGATGTAAGCTGGGGACTTAGCTTAGTTGGTAGAGCGCCTGCTTTGCACGCAGGAGGTCAGGAGTTCGACTCTCCTAGTCTCCACCAGAACTTAAGAGAAGTTCGGATTACAGAAATTAGTAAATAGAGATTGAGATCTTGGTTTATTAACTTCTGTGATTTAAGTATCACGGTATTAAGCATGACCTGACGAAGGCATGTTTATTCATTAACAGATTGGCAAAATTGAGTCTGAAATAAATTGTTCACTCAATAACAAAGAGAGATGAAGTAATTCTGATCTTGGAGTTAATTGAGAACTAGCAAATTAACTGAATCAAGCGTTTTGGTATATGAATTTAGATTGAAGCTGTACAGTGTTTAAGTACACAGACAACAGATAGTAGCGATGAAGAATCGCACGGACAACACTCACTTGTAGGTGTTGACGACTGTTTGGGGTTGTATAGTCAAGTAATTAAGTGCATGTGGTGGATGCCTTGGCAGTCAGAGGCGATGAAAGACGTGATAGCCTGCGAAAAGCTCCGGGGAGGCGGCAAATATCCTTTGATCCGGAGATTTCTGAATGGGGGAACCCACCTACTTTAAGGTAGGTATTGCAACATGAATACATAGTGTTGCAAAGCGAACGAGGGGAAGTGAAACATCTCAGTACCCTTAGGAAAAGAAATCAATTGAGATTCCCTCAGTAGCGGCGAGCGAACGGGGATCAGCCCATTAAGTTATGTGTGTTTTAGTGGAACGCTCTGGGAAGTGCGAACGTAGAGGGTGATATTCCCGTACACGAAAGGGCACACATAATGATGACGAGTAGGGCGAGGCACGTGAAACCTTGTCTGAATATGGGGGGACCATCCTCCAAGGCTAAATACTCCTGACTGACCGATAGTGAACCAGTACCGTGAGGGAAAGGCGAAAAGAACCCCTGTGAGGGGAGTGAAATAGATCCTGAAACCGCATGCATACAAGCAGTGGGAGCCGACTTGTTCGGTGACTGCGTACCTTTTGTATAATGGGTCAGCGACTTATATTCAGTAGCGAGGTTAACCGTATAGGGGAGCCGTAGAGAAATCGAGTCTTAATAGGGCGTTTAGTTGCTGGGTATAGACCCGAAACCAGGCGATCTATCCATGAGCAGGTTGAAGGTTGGGTAACACTAACTGGAGGACCGAACCCACTGTCGTTGAAAAGCCAGGGGATGACTTGTGGATAGGGGTGAAAGGCTAATCAAGCCTGGTGATAGCTGGTTCTCCCCGAAAGCTATTTAGGTAGCGCCTCGGACGAATACCATAGGGGGTAGAGCACTGTTTCGGCTAGGGGGTCATCCCGACTTACCAAACCGATGCAAACTCCGAATACCTATGAGTACTATCCGGGAGACAGACTGCGGGTGCTAACGTCCGTAGTCAAGAGGAAAACAATCCAGACCGCCAGCTAAGGCCCCAAAATCATAGTTAAGTGGGAAACGATGTGGGAAGGCATAGACAGCTAGGAGGTTGGCTTAGAAGCAGCCACCCTTTAAAGAAAGCGTAATAGCTCACTAGTCGAGTCGGCCTGCGCGGAAGATGTAACGGGGCTAAAACTATGTGCCGAAGCTGCGGATTTGACATTAGTCAAGTGGTAGGGGAGCGTTCTGTAAGCCGATGAAGGTGTATTGAGAAGTATGCTGGAGGTATCAGAAGTGCGAATGCTGACGTGAGTAACGACAAAACGGGTGAAAAACCCGTTCGCCGAAAGACCAAGGGTTCCAGTCCAACGTTAATCGGGGCTGGGTGAGTCGACCCCTAAGGCGAGGCCGAAAGGCGTAGTCGATGGGAAATTGGTTAATATTCCAATACTTCTGTGTAATGCGATGAGAGGACGGAGAAGGTTAAGTCAGCCTGGCGTTGGTTGTCCAGGTGGAAGGATGTAGGTATGTATCTTAGGCAAATCCGGGGTACTCTATACTGAGATCCGATAGCAAGCTGTACTTGTACAGTGAAGTGGCTGATACCATGCTTCCAGGAAAAGTCTCTAAGCTTCAGTTACACAGGAATCGTACCCGAAACCGACACAGGTGGTCAGGTCGAGTAGACCAAGGCGCTTGAGAGAACTCTGCTGAAGGAACTAGGCAAAATGGTACCGTAACTTCGGGAGAAGGTACGCTGTTGTTGGTGATGGAACTTGCTTCCTGAGCTGATGACAGCCGCAGAAACCAGGCCGCTGCAACTGTTTATTAAAAACATAGCACTCTGCAAACACGAAAGTGGACGTATAGGGTGTGATGCCTGCCCGGTGCTGGAAGGTTAATTGATGGGGTTAGCGTAAGCGAAGCTCTTGATCGAAGCCCCAGTAAACGGCGGCCGTAACTATAACGGTCCTAAGGTAGCGAAATTCCTTGTCGGGTAAGTTCCGACCTGCACGAATGGCATAATGATGGCGGCGCTGTCTCCAGCAGAGGCTCAGTGAAATCGAAATCGCTGTGAAGATGCAGTGTACCCGCGGCTAGACGGAAAGACCCCGTGAACCTTTACTGCAGCTTGACACTGAACTTTGACCTTACTTGTGTAGGATAGGTGGGAGGCTTTGAAGTTGGAACGCTAGTTCCAATGGAGCCGTCCTTGAAATACCACCCTGGTAATGTTGAGGTTCTAACTCTGTCCCGTTATCCGGGACGAGGACCGTGTCTGGTGGGTAGTTTGACTGGGGCGGTCTCCTCCTAAAGAGTAACGGAGGAGTACGAAGGTGCGCTCAGCGTGGTCGGAAATCACGCGTAGAGTATAAAGGCAAAAGCGCGCTTAACTGCGAGACCCACAAGTCGAGCAGGTACGAAAGTAGGTCTTAGTGATCCGGTGGTTCTGTATGGAAGGGCCATCGCTCAACGGATAAAAGGTACTCTGGGGATAACAGGCTGATACCGCCCAAGAGTTCATATCGACGGCGGTGTTTGGCACCTCGATGTCGGCTCATCTCATCCTGGGGCTGAAGCAGGTCCCAAGGGTATGGCTGTTCGCCATTTAAAGAGGTACGCGAGCTGGGTTTAGAACGTCGTGAGACAGTTCGGTCCCTATCTACCGTGGGCGCTGGAAATTTGAGAGGATCTGCTCCTAGTACGAGAGGACCAGAGTGGACGAACCTCTGGTGTACCGGTTGTGACGCCAGTCGCATCGCCGGGTAGCTATGTTCGGAAGGGATAACCGCTGAAAGCATCTAAGCGGGAAGCCTACCTCAAGATAAGATTTCCCTAGGACTTTATGTCCTCTAAAGAGCCGTTCGAGACTAGGACGTTGATAGGTTGGATGTGGAAGCATAGCGATATGTGAAGCTGACCAATACTAATTGCTCGTGAGGCTTGACTATACAACACCCAAGCAGTTGTATATAAAGCATCAATCGATTCATTATCATACTAAGTAACTTGATTTAGTTATTCCACTAGTTAAAATGAACAAGTTCAGATTCAATCAGCCCATCTGTAAAGATTTGGAAAACGCATTGGCAGACAATAAGACCAAGGCAAGTATCCATAACAGTTGTGCTGGCGACCATAGCAAGAGTGAACCACCTGATCCCTTCCCGAACTCAGAAGTGAAACCTCTTAGCGCTGATGGTAGTGTGGGGTTACCCATGTGAGAGTAAGTCATCGCCAGCTCATTATTCAAACACCCCAATCTCAAAAGAGATTGGGGTGTTTTTTTATGTGCAGAAAATAAATAAGAGCTCACTTTAAAATTAAGAAAATCCTTCTAAAGGTATTATTTTAACTGTCTACGTGCATGTTTTAGAGCCGTGCGCAGGCCCTCTTCAAGAGTCGGGTGATAAAAAGGTTTTTCTAAAATGTCATTTAATGATAATTCTTCACTAATGATCCAGCTTAATAAAGGTAGATATGATTTTACATAATCCCTTATATTGCTAATTATTTTATGCAGCATAATAAAACCAATTAATTATAGACGGGTCTAAAATAAAAAAATGTTAGAGTCTATTGAAGTTTCACAATTTATCAATCAATCTCCTCAAAAAGTTTGGGAAGCTATAACATCTCCTGAACTTCTCCAGCAATGGTGGATTAAGGGGAATATTCAACCTAATATTGGCCATCAATTTACTCTAGATATGGGCAGTTTTGGTCAGCAGCTTTGTTTGGTTACATTAGTTGAGAAAGAACTTTTATTTGAGTATGTATTTGCTATTGGAGTACTTGATACCACCATTAGATGGCAATTAACCCCTCAAGAAAATGGTACACTTTTGCAGCTTAATCATTCGGGTTTTAATATGGATTCTTCAGTTGGGCAACAGGCTTTTATTGGGATGGGAAAAGGTTGGCCGCAAATCTTAAATCGAATTGAGTCTGTAATTTCTTATAATAAATAAGTAAGGGGAATGAGGATTTCTCTTTTCACCTTGCAGTGTTTAGATGATCTACTAGAGGTTTAATTAATTAGATTGGAGAAGGGTGAAAACATTAAAATCTATAAGAAGATTGAAAATTGATCTATCAAAAGAATATTATAAAACTATAAAAAATTAGAAAGTGGGAAAAAGATATGGAATATAAAGGAAGTTGTCACTGTGGACAGGTGAAGTTTGCTATAGAAGGTGAATTATCAGAAGCTTTATCTTGTAATTGTTCTATCTGCCAAAAGAAAGGATCTTTGCTTTGGTTCTTACCGAGCCAGCAAGTCAAGGTTACTTTAGAAAAACCTGATATTTTAGAGACTTATAATTTTAATAAACATGTGATTAACCATCACTTTTGTAAAAAATGTGGTATTCATCCCTATGCTCAAGGCGTAGATGCTGAAGGTAATTCTATTTTTGCTATTAATATTCGCTGTATAGATGGTATAGATTTAGAGAGTATAAAAATAAATTATTTTGATGGGCGGTCAGTTTAATAAATATAAGGATTTATTTAATGGCAACTAAAAAGCAATTAACTCCAAAGCAGATAGAAGCTTTCATGGAGTTATTAAAAGATAGATTTGAAGAGAATTCACACCGTCATAAAGAAATAAGTTGGAGTCATGTGCAAGCTAAACTCATTAAGCTTCCTGAAAAATTATGGTCATTGCAAGAAATGGAGAATACGGGAGGAGAGCCCGATGTAATTGTTTATGATCAAATCAAAGATGAATATTTGTTTGTGGATTGCTGCTCTGAGACTCCTACGGGGCGTCGAAGTCTCTGTTATGATCGCGAAGCTTTAGAATCTAGAAAAGATCATCCACCTAAAAATAATACGATAGATATAGCTAAAGAAATGGGAATCGAACTTTTGACCGAGGAACAGTACCATTTTTTACAACAAATTGAAGAATTTGATCTTAAAACATCAAGTTGGCTTGCAACTCCAGATGAAATTCGTCAATTGGGTGGAGCGCTTTTTGCAGACCGTCGCTATGGTCGTGTTTTTGTCTATCATAATGGAGCGCAATCGTATTATGCAGCTCGTGGATTTCGTGGTTGTTTGAGAGTATAGGTTTTGTACCCAATTTAAAATAATTCTGTTTGATGCTTTTTGCCAAAAAGTTGGAGCTTCTTGCAACTTTTGGTAGAGCGGAAACATGACAAGATATGCTCTGGAATTAAATAAAAACATCAGGATATCTCAAAAATGCAACTCAATCCGATTTACTATAATGAACAACACTTTGCTTTTGCTGATAATGTCCGTCGATTTGTACAAAAAGAAATGGCACCTTTCGTTAATGAGTGGGATGAGGCAGAGACATTTCCACGAGAACTTTATAAAAAAGCTGCTGAGATTGGGTTGTTGGGATTAGGTTTTTCGGAGGAATATGGTGGTATTCCAGATGCCGATCCATTTTATTCACTGCTTGCTGGTATAGAAATGGCTCGTGCCGGTTCAGGTGGGGTACATATCTCTCTTATGGTACATACGATTGGCGCACCACCTATTCAGCACTTTGGAAGTGAAGAATTAAAAGCTAGAGTTCTCCCAAGTATTATTTCGGGTGAAAAAATTTCTGCTTTAGCAATTACAGAACCAGGTGGTGGTTCAGATGTTGCTGCATTACAAACTAAAGCCGTTCGCGAAGGTAATTATTATATCGTTTCTGGTGAGAAGACATTTATCACGTCAGGTATTCGTGCAGATTACTATACGGTTGCGGTGCGTACCGATCCTACTAAAACTGGTGCTGAAGGCATTTCAATGTTGTTGATTGATGCACACAGCGAAGGTATTACTAAAACACCTTTAAAGAAAATGGGCTGGTGGGCATCGGATACTGCTCATTTACATTTTGACCAAGTACGAGTTCCTGCATCAAATCTTCTTGGTAAAGAAAATGTTGGTTTTAAAGTCATTATGAATAACTTTAATATGGAGCGGTTCTTCTTGGGAGTAGTCGCTTATGGATATGCGTTAGTCTGTTACGAAGAAGCGTTAGACTGGGCACAACAACGTAAAACTTTTGGTAAGCGATTAATAGATCATCAAGTGGTTCGTCATAAATTGGTAGATATGGCAACGCAATTAACCTCAACACGAGCACTACTTGAAGAAACTGCATGGAAAATGACTCAACCAAAATTACAGGGGCCTGAGCTAGTGGCGCAAATCTCAATGCTTAAAAATGTGGCTACTCGAACCATGCAGTTTTGTGCCGATGCAGCTGTTCAAATGCTGGGCGGTATGGGATTTATGCGCGGAACCAAATCTGAACGTATTTACCGTGAAGTGAAGGTCAATATGATTGGTGGTGGTGCTGAAGAAATTATGAAAGATTTGATTAGTAAACAGTTGGGTTATTAATTTAACAAAGGTGGTTGTTGGGCCACCTTTTTACTTCAGCGCCATTTCCCAAACCATTTCAGTTAATTCATCAATTTTGACTTTGCCTTCAGATTTATACCAAGTTACGGTCCAAGAAATCGCACCACCGACTAATCGTCGCCAAATAAAAGCATCATGCTTTATTTTGCCCTGAGTACGTAACTTTTCAATCACATCCAGCCAGATTTGCTCGTATTCATTGCGCATTTTCAAAAGATAATCTTGTTTTTCTTTTGAAAGAGCAAACCATTCGTATACCAAAACAGCCATTGCCGCACCGGTGTCGCCGGTAATTGAGATAAGTTCGGTTTTAATGAGAGCACGTAATTGTTGTTCTGGATGAGTAGATTGCTGCGCTGCATCTTTTAAACGAGCAAGATTGTAAATGATAGTTTGCTCCATCACGTTAGCGAGGATGTCATCTTTACTTTTGAAGTGATGGAATAAGCTTCCCGATTGAATTCCAATAAATTGAGCCAGTTCACGAACAGTGGTTTTGTCATAACCTTGTTTATGAAATAAGTATGCCGCGCCTTGTAGTAAACGGCCACGAGGACTGTCATCAAAACAAGAGATAGTTGGAATCTGTTCAATTGAAGTCGCAATCATACGAAAGCTAAATCCTTTATATAAAAATACTTAACGGAAAAAAATTGCCAAATTTCATTCTGTTTTCACTAGGTTGTTAAATTTGGCAGTTTTAGTCAATTTCACAATAACATTTTGCTCTTTACAAACCAAGCGCTTGCTTGGTAATGTTGAGTGTAATTTTTAAACAAAATAATGAGAAATAAAATGGCAAGTGATCAGCAGGATGATAAGCGTGTCGTAAAAATAGGTTGTGCCTCAGGTTTTTGGGGAGATACTAATACTGCTGCTTTCCAATTAGTACATTTAGCTGATATTAATTATTTGGTTTTTGATTATTTGTCAGAAATCACTATGTCGATTATGGCAAAAGCGAAGATGATGGAACCAAAGCATGGCTATGCTTTGGATTTTGTCAGTCGGGTGATGGCGCCTCTACTTAAAAAAATTGCAGAAAAAAAGATTAAGGTAATTAGTAATGCGGGTGGAGTTAATCCATTGGCTTGTCGGGATGCCTTGCAAAAGATAATTAAAGAATATGGTCTAGATCTGAAAGTTGCGGTGGTTTTAGGTGATGATCTTTTAGCGCAACATGAGCAACTCAAGCAGCAAAATATTCAAGAAATGTTTAGCGGGGAAGCTTTGCCAGAACAGGTGGCGAGTAGTAATGCTTATTTAGGAGCTGTCGCAATTCGTGACGCTTTAGACTTAGGTGCAGATATTGTGATTACGGGTCGAGTCGTAGATTCGGCAGTAGTGCTTGCCCCTTTACTTCATGAATATCAATGGTCTTTAGATGACTATGACAAATTGGCACAAGGTTCCTTGGCTGGGCATGTGATTGAATGTGGAGCTCAATGTACGGGTGGTAATTTTACTGATTGGCGCTTGGTTCAGGGTTTCGACAATATGGGCTTCCCCGTGGTTGAAGTGAGTGAAGATAGTTCATTCGTTGTGACCAAACCACAGGGAACAGGTGGTCTGGTTTCTACCGCCACGGTTGCTGAACAAATCGTTTATGAAATTGGTAATCCTCAAGCATATTTATTACCCGATGTGATTGCGGATTTTAGTCAGGTACATTTGGAGCAAGTCGGAAAACATCGAGTTCGTGTGACGGGTGCCAAAGGACAAGCACCGACAACTCAATATAAAGTTAGTGCGACTTATCCAGATGGCTATCGCGTTTTAGTCAGTTTTCTTATAGCAGGACGTGAGGCACCACAAAAAGCACAAGTGATTGCTGATGCGATTTTGACGAAATGCGAACGTGTTTTAGCAATGCGTTCGGTGCCGCCATTTAGTGAAAAGTCGGTTGAAATCTTAGGTCTCGAAAGTACCTATGGAGCACATGCCCAAACATTAAATAGTCGTGAAGTTGTGGTCAAAATCGCTGTAAAACACATGTTTAAAGAAGCATGTATGTTCTTTGCATCTGAAATTGCACAGGCTTCAACAGGCATGGCTCCAGCCCTAGCAGGAATTGTTGGAGGTCGACCAAAAGCATCGCCAGTCATTAAGTTATTTTCATTTTTAATTGATAAAGATCAGGTTAATGTCGAAATCGATTTTGAAGGGCGTCGCTATCCGGTTGAGATTCCTCGGAACACTTCTACAGAGCAATTTAATACTGTAGCAGCGGGTGAAAGTGCGGTTTATCAAGGGAATGAAATAGAGGTTCCTCTGATTGAAATTGCGCATGCCCGCAGTGGTGATAAAGGCAATCATAGCAATATTGGGGTTATTGCGCGTAAAGCAGAATATTTACCTTGGATTCGTGCAGCACTGACTGAACAGGCTATTGCAAGCTATATGCAACATGTTTTGGATGTTGAGAAAGGACGTGTAATTCGTTATGAGTTACCGGGTTTAAATGCACTGAATTTTATGTTGGAAAATGCTTTGGGCGGTGGTGGTGTTGCAAGTTTACGTATTGACCCACAAGGTAAAGCCTTTGCACAGCAACTATTGGATATGCCTGTCAAAGTTCCGGCACACTTTTTAGAAAAATAAAATGAATGGATGAAACAAAGATGAGTTATCAATCAATTTTTAGACCAGATGCTTTTGCTAATAAAGTCATTATTGTGACGGGTGGCGGCTCAGGAATTGGTCGTTGTACTGCACATGAGCTTGCTGCCCTTGGTGCTCAAGTCGTTATTACGGGACGCAAAATTGAAAAATTGGAAAAGGTGAGCCATGAAATTATAGAAGATGGTGGTTTGGTTCATTTCATTGTGTGTGATAACCGTGAAGAAGAACAAGTGAAAAATATGATTGCCGAAGTAATTGAAAAATTCGGCAGGCTAGATGGGCTGGTAAATAATGCGGGTGGCCAGTTCCCGTCAGCTTTAGAAAATATCTCCGCGAATGGTTTTGATGCGGTCGTACGTAATAACTTGCATGCAACTTTTTACTTGATGCGTGAAGCCTATAACCAATGGATGGCAAAACACGGCGGTAGTATTGTCAATATGACTGCCGATATATGGGGAGGCATGCCAGGAATGGGACATTCAGGGGCGGCACGTTCAGGGGTCGATAACTTAACTAAAACAGCATCGGTTGAATGGGGCAAATCTGGTGTTCGTGTAAATGCGGTAGCACCAGGATGGATTGTGTCATCTGGTATGGATAATTATAGCGGTGATTTTGCTAAAGTGATTATTCCAAGTCTTGCTGGCAATGTACCTTTAAAACGTATGGGAACTGAGTCAGAAGTTTCATCGGCAATTTGTTATTTACTGTCCGATGCAGCGGCTTTTGTGTCAGGTGTGACGTTACGTATTGATGGCGCTGCATCACAAGGCACGCGTATGTATCCTTTAAGTGAGGCGACAAATAGTCAATCTTATAATGGTTTCCATCGTGCTTTTATCCCTGAAATTTTTAAAAAAGATGAAGCTGGAAAAGCAGAGCAATGCTCTGCCCAGCTGCAAGACGACAAGCTAGGCTTGGAGTGAGGAATAACGATGACAATTCTTCCATCAGAGATTGCAGTAGGCAGTGAGCAGTATCAAAAAAATAAAGAGGCACTCCTTACTCAGCTAAAAGAGGTTCGTGCCATACAACAAAAAAGCATTGATAAATCGTATGCTGCTAAACCAAAATTCGATAAAAAAGGCAAAATCTTGCCGCATGAGCGGGTGCGGTTGTTACTTGATGCTGATTCTCCTTTTGTTGAGCTATGTGGCTTGGTTGGCTACAACATGCATGATGATAAAGATGGCTCGGAAGCGGGTGGCGGCGTGATTGCTGGCATTGGTTTTGTCAGTGGTGTGCGTTGTCTAGTCTCTGCAAGCAATAGCGCAATTAAAGGTGGAACCATGTCACCAATGGGAGTACAAAAAACCTTACGCCTACAAAAAATTGCATTGGAACAAAAGCTTCCGCTGATTACGCTGACCGAAAGTGGCGGAGCCAACTTAAATTATGCTGCTGAAGTATTTACTTATGGCGGCATGACCTTTGCCAATCAGGCTCGTCTATCTGCAGCAGGTATTCCGCAGCTTGCAGTGGTACATGGTAATGCAACGGCGGGTGGTGCTTATCAACCTGGTCTTTCTGATTATGTCATTGCTGTGCGTAAGCAAACCGAGATGTTGCTTGCAGGCCCACCTTTACTTTTGGCAGCTACTGGCGAAGTAGCAACAGCTGAAGAATTAGGCGGAGCAGAGATGCATACGCAAATTGCAGGAACCGCAGAGTATTTAGCCGAAAATGATGCTGATGGTATTCGAATTGCACGTGAAATTTTTGAACACCTGAACTGGAAAGAGCAAGTCAAATCAGTTGATATCGCCTATAAAGAACCTCGTTATGATACTGAGGAATTGTTAGGTGTCATTCCAAGTGATCCTAAACAGCCATTCAATATGAAAGAGGTGGTTGCTCGTATTATTGATGATTCAGATTTTCTAGAATTTAAACAGGAATATGATGATTTAACAGTATGTGGCTGGGCAAAAATTGGTGGTTTGCATATTGGCATTATTACCAATAATGGTCCGATTACGCCTCAAGGGGCAGCGAAAGCAGCTCAGTTTATACATCTGTGTGAGCAGACCAAACGTCCATTATTGTTCTTGCATAACACCACAGGTTTTATGGTGGGAACCGATGCCGAGCAAAATGGCATTATTAAGCATGGCTCAAAACTGATTCAAGCGGTTGCCAATTGTTCTGTACCTAAAATTTCAATCGTTGTGGCAGGGTCGTATGGCGCTGGCAACTACGCTATGTGTGGTCGAAGTCTATCACCAGACTTTATTTTTGCTTGGCCAAATTCACACGTTGCTGTAATGGGAGCCGCGCAAGCTGGAAAGGTACTACGCATTGTGGCTGAAGGAAAGCAAAAAGCTTCAGGTCAGGAGCCCAATCCGCAAATGCTCGATTTTCTTGAGCAAAGTACGGCTATGAAATTGGAGCAGCAGTCTACCGCGCTTTTTAATACGGCCATGTTACATGACGACGGTATTATTGACCCGAGAGATACCCGAAAATTATTAATTTTCCTTTTACAAACCATTTATGAAGCTCAGCAAAGAGAGTTGAATTCGACCCGTTTTGGTGTATCTCGTTTTTAATCAACATTCACCGCAATTAAAAAAATTAATAGGAATAACACAATGAAATTTACTGCCGAACATGAAGCACTGCGCCGTACAGCTCGTCAATTTGTTGAAAATGAGCTGAATCCACATATTCCAGAATGGGAAGCTGCGGGACGTTTTCCAATCCACGATGTATTTAAAAAAATGGGAGATCTTGGTTTATTGGGAATTTGTAAGCCAGAAGAAAATGGCGGTTTAGCGTTAGATTATTCTTATAACCTTGTGGTTGCAGAAGAAATTGGATATGCGGCTTGTGGTGGGGTGCCTTTGGCGATTGGTGTGCAAACCGATATGGCTACACCCGCTTTGGCACGTTTTGGTCGTAAAGAGTTACGTGATGAGTTTTTAACACCCGCGATTGCTGGTGAATATGTAGCATCAATTGCGGTATCTGAAGTACATGCTGGCTCAGACGTGGCAGCCATTAAAACGACTGCTAAAAAAGATGGTGATGACTACGTTATTAATGGCAGCAAAATGTGGATTACTAACTCATTGCAGGCCGACTTCTTTTGTCTTTTAGCCAATACGTCTGATGATAAACCACACGTTAATAAGTCGATGATTATTGTGCCCGCAAAAACTAAAGGGATTAGTTTTTCAGAGCCACTTAATAAATTAGGGATGCGTTCAACCACTACTGCACAAGTTTATTTCGATGATGTACGTGTACCGCAGCGTAACTTGGTGGGTGTTGAAGGCATGGGCTTTATGATGCAGATGATGCAATTTCAGGAAGAACGCCTATGGGCTTGTGCTAATGCAATTGGTGGGTTAGAAAATTTAATCCAGAAGACGATTGCCTATACCAAAGAACGAACCACTTTTGGTCAGCCGCTCATCAATAATCAGTATATTCATTTCCGTTTTGCTGAACTCATGACCGAAGTGGAAGCACTTAAAGCGCTGACTTATCAAGCGTGTGAACAGCATATTGCTGGTGAAGATGTGACCAAGCTGGCATCTATGGCAAAACTTAAAGCTGGACGCTTAACTCGTGAAGTTGCCGATAGTTGTCTGCAATACTGGGGTGGTAACGGCTTTATGTGGGATAACCCTGCATCACAGTTATATCGTGATGGTCGTTTAGGTTCTATTGGCGGAGGAGCAGATGAGATTATGTTGGGGATTATATGTAAGTTGATGGATATCTTGCCAAAAAAGCAAAAATAAGGAATACGCCATGACACTTTTAGCATCTCTACAAGCTTTAGATCTTGATGACAGCATTCAATTAGAACAAGACGGCTATATTTTATACCTTTGGTTAAATCGGCCAGAGAGCCGTAATGCCATGAACTTGAATATGGTTAAGGCGATTCAACAAGTCTTTACCGCCATTCGAGATGATCTTTCAATTCGTGCAGTCATTATCCGTGGTGAAGGCGGGACTTTTTGTGCAGGTGGTGACATTAAAGATATGGCTGCTTTACGTGTTGAAGCAACTCATGTCGGTAGTCTACAACCTTATGCTGATTTTAATCGTCGTTTTGGTGCCATGCTTGAGCAAGTTGAAATTGCCCCACAGACAGTTGTGGTGATTTTGGAAGGTGCGGTGTTAGGTGGAGGTTTTGGTCTAGCATGTGTTTCCGATGTTGCCATCAGCCGTGACAATACTCAGTTTGGTTTACCTGAAACTGGACTTGGTGTGATTCCTGCGCAAATTGCTCCTTTTGTGGTGAAACGTATTGGTCTGACTCAGGCACGTCGACTTGCTTTACTCGGCATGCGTTTTGATGGACAGATGGCGCTTAGCCTCGGTGTTGTACATCAGATTGCATATAATGAAATGGAACTTGAGCAAGCTTTACAAGAAACCATTCAACACATTAAACGTGCTGCGCCCGAAGCTTCACGTGTGACTAAAGCACTACTACATCGAACATTCAATGAGCCTTTGAGTGGTTTACTAGATGATGCTGCACAGCAGTTTGCTCAAGCAGTGGGCGGCGCCGAAGGACAAGAAGGAACGATAGCTTTTATCCAAAAACGTTTGCCGAATTGGGCTATTGATTAATAAAAATAAGGATAAAAAACAATGAAATTTTCAAAAGTATTGATTGCCAATCGTGGTGAAATTGCAGTTCGAGTCATACAAACAGCTAAAGCAATGGGTTATCAAACTGTCGCAGTTTATTCCGATGCTGACCGTAATGCAGGCCATGTGCAAGAGGCAGATGAAGCTGTTTATATTGGAGCATCTAAGGTATCTGAGTCTTATCTTTCTATTACTAAAATAATAGAGGCCTGTAAAAAAACAGGTGCAGATGCCATTCATCCTGGTTATGGTTTTTTATCCGAAAATACCGATTTTGCTCAGGCCTGTATCGACAACCAGATTACATTTATTGGTCCCACAGCCTCAGCAATTGAACTTATGGGAAGTAAACGGCTTTCAAAAATTGCCATGATTGAAGCAGATGTGCCTTGTGTGCCAGGCTATGAAGGTGATCGTCAAGACCTTGAATATTTAGCAACACAAGCCGAGCAAATTGGTTTGCCCATTATGGTAAAAGCTTCTGCGGGTGGTGGTGGCCGTGGCATGCGTTTAGTGGAGCACTCCCCTGAGTTAATTGAAGCTTTACAAACTGCACGTTCGGAAGCTGAAAATGCTTTTGGTTCTGGCGAGCTCATTTTAGAAAAAGCAGTTATCGCTCCGCGTCATGTCGAAATTCAGATTTTTGGTGATACTCATGGCAATTATGTCTATTTATTTGAGCGTGATTGTTCGATCCAGCGCCGTCACCAAAAGGTTGTTGAAGAGGCACCGTGTCCAGTTATGACGCCTGAATTGCGTCAGCAAATGGGAGAGGCGGCTGTAGCTGCAGCGAAAGCATGTGCTTATGTGGGGGCAGGTACGGTTGAGTTTTTACTTGATGCATCGGGTGCATTTTATTTTTTAGAAATGAATACCCGTTTGCAGGTTGAGCATCCTGTCACTGAGTTAATTACAGGGTTAGATTTGGTTGAATGGCAGTTACGTGTGGCTAATGGTGAGCAATTGCCTTTGCTGCAACATGAGTTGAGCTTAAGTGGGCATGCAATTGAAGTGCGTTTGTATGCAGAAGATCCACGTCAGAATTTCTTACCACAAACAGGTCAAGTTCTTTGTTGGCAGCCTTCAACTTTACCAAATGTGCGTATAGACCACGGTATGTTAGCAACTGATCAAGTTAGCCCTTTTTATGATCCCATGGTTGCGAAAGTTATTGCGTACGGTAAAACCCGTGAAGATGCGATTCGCTTACTTGCTCGTGCAGTGGATGATTGTGTTCTACTAGGTGTAAACAGCAATAAACAGTTTTTAGTGAATTTACTGCGTCATCCCATTGTTGTAGCAGGAGATACCAATACAGCATTTATTCAGCAGCATTTCCAAAACGATAGCAGTCTGCATAAGCAAGCTCTATCTTTAGAAACCTTAGCGATTGCTGCGGCATTATTTAGTCAAACTCATGCTGCTGTGCCATGGCAAACAGGGCTTGGTGTACCTTTACCATTAAAGCTTAAATATGATGATCAATACATCCAAGTACAGCTTTCATCTGTAAATAACAAGTATACGGTGCAACTCTGCGATCAAACTATTTGTATTAAAGTTCTTGATAAAACAGCAGAGCAATTGATTTATTTAGTTGATGGTGTGCGGCGCCGTGTTCAATATGTATTAAATGGTGATCAGCTTTATTTAGACCGAGATAATGGCAATGTTGCAATTCGCAACGTAACTTATGCTGCCCCAGAAATAGCTGATGTGGCGGGTGATGGCAAAATTCGTGCTCCGATGGATGGCGCTGTAGTGAATATCTTGGTTAATAAAGGTGATCAGGTGGTCAAGGGGCAAACCTTATTAGTACTGGAGGCCATGAAAATTCAGCAACAGATTAAATCTGATGTCGATGGGGTGGTCGATGATGTTTTAGGACAGCAAGGCCAACAGGTAAAAAAGCGACAAATGTTATTTACCATCCAGATTTAATAAAAAATACCGCGATAGATCGCGGTATTTTTTGGCTAGAAGAGATGGGTTATTCTCCATCTGCTTCAGCAATGACCTGACTTGCTTTTTTCAAGCTATAAAGTAGTTGCCCTAAAAGCACCTCTTTATTACTTAATGTGACCATCACCATGGGATGATGCATAGCCGGAATAGCCGTCAAAATGGCTTTACCATTATCTGCATCTAATGTGATGTTATTACAGCCAGTGAGTTGAATCTCTTTTAAAAATGCAGTCACCATGGCCAAAATTGAACTACTCACGGCCGCTAACTTTGTCGTGTTGTGGTAGTTCTTATGACTTACAGTTGCCAATTCGAAACCGTCTGAAGAACAGATCATCACAAAATCTACACCACGTGTATTCATTAGAATATTATGAGCTTCACTTTTTGCCAGTTGTAGGAGTTGTGTTGGTGCGGTTCGTTTTTGAACTGGAATACTAAGCATGATCATTCCCCTGCGATGCTACGCCTATCTTGACTTCAAGTGATGCAATTAATGATTCAACCATCATTAAAACTTGTTCTTGTTCTCTTGCATCAATAAAAAACAGCGGATGTTGAAGTTCATTGACTGTTAACCAATTACGATATTGGTGAAGGGAAGATTCTTTATTTTCATCTACATGCGTAATACCAATTGCAATATTATCATTATAGTTTTTAAAGGTGTCCAGATAGCGTTCTAACTCGGCAACTGGATTGGAACTGTTGTGGTCTAAGAGTAGGATAATACCGATCGCACCCTCACAAATAACCGACCAGATAAAATCAAAACGACTTTGTCCGGGCGTTCCGTATAGTCCAATTTTAATACCGTCATCTAGCGTGATTTCACCGTAATCAATCCCAACAGTAGTTTGCGATTTTTGGTGGCTTTGTACATCTGTGTTAAATGCTTCTGTTGCCAAAATTGGGATTTCAGAAAGCGATTTAATTGCTTCTGTTTTTCCAGCCCCCATACTGCCTGCAAAGACAATTTTATATTGCTGTATAATCATAACGTTCCTTAAAGACCAAAACGGCGTCTAATCTTCCCTATAAAATTTTTAAAAAAATGATTTTCTGTATTTGAGCTTTCTGAATGAAGCTTGGGTGAGTAAGAACATTTATTTGCAGTAACGTATTGACCGTTATTAGCTATTAAACAGGCCGTAATAAAGCGTAAAACAACGTCAATAGGTTGGTTGAGCTGTTTAGCAACGTCAGTAACTTTTGCTCCTTGTATAAAACAGGCTGCGAGCTGAAGGCTAACTTTTCTAGACTCTTGTTGATAGGGCTGTGGCCAATGATCAATTTTGAAATATCCATCAACTGAAGCTAAATTTTCAAAATCTTTTGAAGCCCAGATGAGATTCCATAACCAGTCTTGTAAGTAATAATCTTTTTTTCGAGAAACTTTAATAAAATCTGAAGTTTTAGCAAAAGCAAAATTAAAACTCATATTGGTCTGTGGTTTTTGACGAGAAGGTTCTAACCAGGCAACTTGAGTTCTGTTATCAATAATAGCGAGAGTACCTTTATCATCAAATAGATGTAATTTGGTATGTTCTGGGCTATGCAAATTTCTTATAAATTGTTCATCTATGAGTGCTCTTTCATTGAGCAAAGCTGGAGATGTACTAAGACCAGCAGATTTTAAAGAAGATAATAAGTTCGTTTGTAGCCAAGCAAGTAAAAGTTCAGATTTTTCTAAAGGAAAGTGTAAAGTATGTTCATGAATGGCATTTCCATTATTTGAAGGTGTTTTCGTAATTTTTAAATAAGGAATTTTTTTCTTCTGAAGAATATTTTGAATATTATCTGCATCAAAAAAGTTTTCATTAATGAGTAATAAATCAATTTGATCGCTAGAAATATTAACCCAGTTAATACCATACTGATTAGGTGTTAAATTTCGAATTACAATTTTTAATTCATCTGAAGTTTTTAAGCTTAAACCAGAAACTGCAATATTTATACAATGCCTATCCATAGTATCATTTTAAATTTTTATTAAATAATAATAATGATTTTTTATATGCTCTTTATAATATATATAAAGAGCATAAAATATACCAATTAACTAAAATCGAGTTCTTTTTCAAATGACTTTAACTCATGACGAGCCATAGCCAGATTTGATTTAGTGCGATCAAGAACCAAGTAAAGGAATAAATTATTATTACTTTCTAAAGGGCGAATTAGGTGATAAGCCTTACCTAAGGTAATTAAAATATCTTCAATATTATCATTTAATTTCAAAGCATTAGCGATATTTCGCTTTGCTCGAACAACCTCTGTATTTCCAGCTGCTGCTAATTCTAAATCAATTTCCCCACCACCTTGTGTTGCAAGTGATAATCCACTTTCTGAGTCAACAAGTGCAGATGCAATAAAACCATCAATTTCAGTTAAGCTATCTAAAGAAAGTTTAGCCATTTTTTTATCTCTCATGATTATAAAATTATAGTTACTACTTTTTCCTTAAAAGTAGTTAAAAATCATTATATTTCTGCTTAAGTTGAAGTCAATAAATCGAGTGAAGATTAAAATTGTTGTTTAGGTAAATAACTGACCAAAAATGTCAGTCTATAAAAAATATTATAAGAGTATTTTTGCATTATACTTTTAATAATGTGCTCAGGTTTACATAATATAATTTTTATCTTAAATAAAATAATTGTAATAGAATGTTAAAATAATATTGAATAATAAATTATACTTATTTAAATAAAAAAAAGAGGAACAAGTGTTTCCTCTTTTTAATATGCATTATAAAATTAAACTAAATGTGTATAAAAACAATAGAGATAACCTAAAATTGCTAAAGCGACTAATGGAGCAATAACTTTTGACCATGTAGGAATAAAAGTCTCGATCGGTTGTTCTTCAACATGTAAATCATCATGATGTGGTTGGGCTTGGTGAACCATTTGATTGAACTCCTTCATTGTTGCGTCCAATGATAGCTCTTCTTGCTCAACAGGTTTAGAACCAATTAATTCTGTTAGATGGTTTGTTGACCAAACCCAATCATCAGCTTGTCCTGATAAATGTTCCACTTGTCCCAAAATTAATTCTTTTAAGCCGTTTTGGCCAAAACCACCAGTTTCATCAAGTTGATTAAGCTCTGTTAACTGTAATGTTAGGATTTCAGAGATACTTTGTTCAAGCTCAGCATTTTTTAACACTGACTGATTGTGCTTAGACGTAGTCAGATGGCGAGCAACTTCTTGAATGTATAATGGATCAGCAGTCTTGATCTCATGATAAATTTTATTGTCATTTTGGCGCCATAAACTAATGAGCTTGCCAAGGGTGAGCACATTTACTTCATCAATCAGCTTATTTTTTTCATTGGCTGGATATTGATTTAAAAGCTGAGGCTTTTGAATTTTTATTTGCTCAGCAAAGTATTGGACTAAATCAAATGCCATACTTTATTCCTCTAAAATTAATCTAAAATTCTTAGTGTTGGCTTTTTCTTGGTTGGTTCAGTTGGTTCTTGTGCTTCTGACTCTACCGTCTCTTGAGCAGGTACTACATTTGCATATTCTTCTGGATCAAAGAATAAACCTTGGCCATTTTCGCGTGCATACATCCCTAAAACTGCCTGAATAGGGACGTAAATATCTTTAGATACACCGCCAAAACGTGCTGAAAAAGTAATAGCATCATTACTAATAAGTAACTGATGTACAGCATGTGGCACAATATTTAAAACAATCTGACCATCTTTCACAAATTGTTGAGGTACTTCAGTATGCGGCTGTGTTGCATCAACTAATAAATAAGGTGTGAGCTGGTTATCGCAAATCCATTCATAGATTGCGCGAGCAAGATAAGGACGTGTAGGGGTTAATTCAATAGTTTGCTCAGACATATCACACTATTCCATATTTAATTGTTCATTGTAACGGGTTTTCTCTTGGGGCGTCATTGATTTAACAAAAGAAGGGCGGCTAAAGATACGTTTACAGTACAAAAATATAGGCCGACACTGCTGCTTTGGTAAATCAATTCCCATGCTATTCAGCCTCACAAAAATTGGGGCAAGCATACAATCCAAAATTGAAAAATTTTCAGACATAAAATAAGGGAAATGCTGAAATAAGGGGGTAAGTGAAATTAAGGTATCACGTAATTCTTTTTGTGCTTTTAGTTTTTGTTCTACATTTAAAGTATCGGCATGTTTGAGCATATGATCAGCTAACTTGAACCAGTCATTTTCAAGACGCCAAATATATTGGCGTTGCTCTGCACGTGTCATAGGAGCATCGGCATAGAGTTTATTCTGACGATATCGATCATCGAGATATTCAGCAATAATCGGCGCCGAAAATAATTTAAGGTTTTGCTCAACTAGCATTGGCAATTGGTTATAGGGGTTTAGACTTGCTAAATCCTCATCTTCGTGATCAGTTACGATCAATTGATATTTAATTTGTTTTTCTGCTAATAAGAAACGAATCCAGTGAGAACGGAAATCATCAGCATGACTGTAAAGGGTAATCCCCTGAATAGAGGTGTTTTCGACCGACATATCACAAGACGACGTGGTTGAGTGAATCGATTAGGATACTAAAAATGCTCTAGGAAATCACGGTTCTAAAGAGATAGTTTGTTTATATTTATAAGTTTGCAGTTTGTAGTTCTATTTTCATAATAAAAAAGCCTTGGAAAAATCCAAGGCTTTTTGTCCAACTCGATAAACGAATTAACGTTTAGAGAATTGAGGACGTTTACGAGCTTTACGTAAACCAAGTTTCTTACGTTCAACTTCACGAGCATCACGAGTAACGAAACCAGCTTGACGTAGAACAGGTTTTAAAGTTTCGTCAGCAGCGATAAGCGCACGAGTAATACCGTGACGGATCGCGCCAGCTTGACCACCAATACCACCACCTTTAACAGTGATGTAAAGGTCAAACTTTTCAGTAACTTCTAAAAGTTCTAAAGGTTGACGAACAACCATACGAGCAGTTTCACGACCGAAATATTGCTCTAAAGTACGGTTGTTAATAACGAGTTTACCTGTACCAGATGACAAGAAAACACGTGCAGTTGCGGTCTTACGGCGACCTGTACCATAATTAGTAGCCATGTGCTGTATCCCTTAGATGTCCAAAACTTGTGGCTGTTGAGCAGCATGCGGATGCTCAGTACCAGCGTACACTTTCATTTTTTTGATCATTGCATAACCAAGAGGACCTTTTGGTAACATGCCCTTAACTGCTTTTTCAAGAACAGCTTCAGGTTTGTGAGCAATTAACTTCTCGAAGTTAGTCTCACGGATACCACCAGGGAAACCAGTATGGCGATAATATTTCTTATCAAGTGATTTTTTACCAGTCACTTGAACTTGTTCAGCATTAATCACAACGATGTAATCGCCAGTGTCAACGTGAGGAGTATAAGAAGTTTTGTGCTTACCGCGTAAACGACGAGCGATTTCAGTCGCAAGGCGACCTAAAGTTTTGCCAGAAGCATCAACAACATACCAGTCATGTTGAACTTCAGCTGGCTTAGCGCTGAGAGTTTTCATTAAACCACTACCTATTATAGTTGGTTTGGACTATGGAATCTGTCCAAACAAAAGGAGCGAGCATTCTAAACGAGTTTGCTCAAAGCCACAAGAAAAATCCATTTTAAGCTAGATAATTTAATCCATAAACTGATGAATGTCAGATATGTTAAAATAAAACTAATCTTTGTTATGTGTCTGGAGTGATTGTGCTGCCTTTATATGTCACTTCTGGTGAGCCGGCTGGTATTGGTCCAGATATTTGTTTGAGCTTGGCTAAACGCGTTGATGAACGTCCTATTGTTGTCTTAGCTGACCGAAATTTATTGAAACAACGTGCCCAAAAACTTGGGCTGGATATTCAGTTTATAGAATATGTTGGACAGACTGAATCATCATCTCTAAATGAACTTTATATAGAGCATGTGCCATTAGCGTCTGCAGTTGTTGATGGTCAATTAAATCCAGCTAACTCAGCTTATGTATTAGAACAACTGCGTCGTTCAGCTGAGTACGCAATGTCTGGTAAAAGTGTAGGGGTTGCTACTGCGCCCGTGCAAAAATCGGTCATTAATGATGCTGGAATTTTATTTAGTGGACACACTGAATACTATCAAGAGTTTGCAGGTGTTAAGCGCGTTGTGATGATGCTTGCAACTAAGACCTTGCGGGTTGCCTTAGCAACTACACATTTACCTTTAAGAGATGTTGCTGATGCAATTACCAAAGAACGGTTGCATCAGGTTATTGATATCTTACTTCATGACCTAAAAACTAAGTTTAAAATTACAGAACCACGGGTTTTGGTTTGTGGTTTAAATCCTCATGCGGGTGAAGATGGTTACTTAGGTCGTGAAGAGATTGACACCATTAATCCAGTGCTCGAGAGTTATCGATTCCAAGGTGTTAAATTAAGTCTAAGTTTGCCGGCAGATACTTTATTTACTCCTGATCATCTTAAAAATGCTGACGCCGTACTTGCCATGTACCATGATCAAGGCTTACCTGTGCTAAAATCACAGGGTTTTGGTGAAGCAATTAATATCACATTGGGCTTACCATTTATTCGAACTTCAGTCGATCATGGTACTGCTCTGTCTTTAGCTGGGACAGGCTTGGCAAAAAGCTCAAGTTTAAATGTCGCTGTCGATTTGGCTTTATCGTTGGCAGCGAGTTAAATTTTTCATGTTGGAAATGTTCTATGTATCAAATTAATGCCCTAAACCCGAAAGATGAAGGGCATAAAGCTCGTAAACGTTTTGGTCAAAACTTCTTACATGATCAACGAGTCATTGCCAAAATTGTACGCTCTGTAAATCCGCGTCCAGGCGATAATGTTGTTGAAATTGGTCCGGGCTTAGCTGCTTTAACCTCTCCTTTGATTGGGGAGTGTGATGCTTTAACAGTAGTCGAGTTAGACCGTGACTTAGCAGCAGGTTTACCAGAGCGTGTACCACATCCAGAACGTTTAACGATCGTAGAAGCTGATGCATTAAAATATGACTTTAGCCAACTTATAAAAGATGGTCGCCCATTACGTGTAGTGGGTAATTTGCCTTATAACATTTCTACGCCGTTACTTTTTCATCTCTTGGAATTTGGTAGCCAAGTAAAAGACATGCATTTCATGTTGCAAAAAGAAGTAGTGGATCGTATTACTGCTGAACCAAATACAAAAGAATATGGGCGTTTATCGGTAATGATTCAGTATTATTGCCAACCTACCTTTTTATTTGAAGTGCCGGCAGGTGCATTTAATCCACCACCGAAAGTAACAAGTGCGGTATTCCGTTTGGTTCCTTACGAACAAAAACCAATTGTCGCGAAAGATGAGAAAGCACTTGCCCGTTTAGTTGCACACGTATTTACCCAACGCCGTAAAACACTAAGAAATAGTCTTAAAGGGATGTTGGCAGATGATGGTTTCGAGAAAGCAGGTGTCGACCCAATGGCTCGTCCAGAAACTTTAAGTCTTGCTGCATTTGTGGCTTTGGCAGATCAAATGGTGGCATAAATGACCAAGCGTTATAATTATGTGATTGGAGACGTGCAAGGTTGTTTTGAAGCACTTAAGGCACTACTGAAAGAAATACGCTTTGATCCTGATCAAGATTTTATTTGGTTTGCTGGTGATTTAGTTGCCCGTGGAGAAAACTCTGTGGGCGCTTTACGTTTTATTAAAAAGTTAGCTGATCGTGGTGCCGCGGCAACAGTATTAGGTAATCATGATTTAACGCTCATCGCTTGTGCTCGTGGTCTTAAAGAAATTAAAGAAAAAGATCACACGCAGGATGTTATTGATGCTGTGGATGGTGATGAACTCATCGACTGGTTACGTAAGCAGCCATTATGTTTATTTCCAAATGAACAAACTGTGCTGACTCATGCAGGTATTCCTTGTATTTGGGATGCTCACAAAACCGCTGCGTTAGCAAAAGAAGTTGAAGCAGTATTAGCACACGATGACTTGTCTGTATTAGACGCGTTTTTAGCAGAAATGTATGGTTCAAAACCAGATCTTTGGTCAGATGATTTGACTGGTAATGACCGTTTACGCTGTATTACCAATTACTTAACACGTATGCGTTTAACCAATGCACAAGGAACTTTAGAATTTAGTTTTAAAGATACTTTAGATGCACCAATGCCAGAAGGTTATTTACCTTGGTTTGAATTCCCAAGTAAAGCTGCACAAACACATCAAGTATTTTTTGGACATTGGGCTGCTCTAGAAGGCAGAACGATTAGTGATCATATTCAAAATGTTGATGGTGGGTGTGTATGGGGGAAAAACTTAATTGCTTATCGACTTGAAAATCAGCAAGCTTTTTCAGTAGTTAACCCCGTCATGTAATAAAAAAAGCCGCATACGCGGCTTTTTTATTTTTAAATTATTCTAAACGAATCCAGATTTGATTACGTCCCAAAGCTGAAACTCCAAGGTAACCACGCATGTGTAGACGTTTACCATTTGCACTAAGTTTGGCTTTTAAACCATAAAGTTTACCCGTGTTCGGATCTAGAATTTTACCCCCAGTATAGGTTGTACTATCAACTTGTTTTAAACCAGTCGCAATATCTAAACCTACAATATGTTTATTGGTATAAGGCGCTGGGCAGTTATCACAAATTTCTTTGGGTGTATAACCTGGACGAGGTGTAATTTTTACAACTTTTCCTGCATAAGTACCATTTGCCTCTTTTCGTATTTCTACATGAGCCTTAGGGGCACCTGTTTTATCATCAATTGTTTGCCAAAGACCGGTAATATCAGCTGCAAAAGTAGCTGTGTTTATTCCCAATAAGAGCAAAGCCCCAACAAAAAATTTCCCCATAATCAAAAAATCCATTTAGATTTGAAAAACCTATATTATTTCTAATTGTGAATTGGTTCAATGTTTATTTAAGCCACTTTTTACTCAAGGAATAATTCCAAACGATAGCATGAAAGTCGGTAGCCATATTGCTGTAAATACACCATTTAATGCCATACCAAAAGCAGCATAACGACCTGCTACAGGCCCGCGTTGCCAAGCTTGAGCAGTACCAATTGCGTGAGCCGCTAAACCTAGGGCTAGTCCTGATGCTCGTTCATCATGAATATGTTTGAGTAAAAATGGTGAAAATGCTGCACCAATAACACCAGACAAAATCACAATCAGAGTAACTAATGTTTCTGGTGCATGTAGTAAAGTTGCAATGTTTAAAGCGATAGGCGTGGTTACAGCACGTGTAGCAAAAGCCAAGATTGTGGGTTCAGACATATGTAGTAAATAAGCGAGTCCCATAGGTAAAGCAACTGCACTAATACTTGCAAAGCACAATATTCCAACCACCGATTTAAGAGGAAGGTCGTCATAACGCATTGCAGCCAATGGAATAGCTAAAGCGACTGTGACATATCCTAATAAGTGGCTAAATAAATCATTTACGTAAAGGCGGTATTCTTGATAAGGAACTTTCAAGATTGAAAGTAAACCAATGACGATAAACATGCCAAATACTAAAAGAGGGACTTGAGGAAAGCGGCGATTTAAAGGTTTTGCACAAAGATAGCCAACGAGAGTGATCAAAAATCCATATAAAATCATAAACATTTTATTCTCCTTATAACCAATGTTTAGCCATTTTTGCATAGACCCATAAGGGTATAAGGGTACTCACCACCAATACGAACAAGAATAATGGAATTTCTTTACCCATATGCACCAGCATAATGAGAGAACCTGCACAAATGGGTAAAAAAGCAAAACCACTTTCTTTCATGATTTTATTGTTAGTATCGACTAATCTTAATGGGATTTTTTTAAACTTACGCCAAATGAGTAATATGATGAGTAAACTGATTAAACCCACCAGATTTCCCAATTCTGGATGACCAAAAGCACGCATGACGACGACTGAACCTTCACGGAAACCAATAATAAGTAGAAAAGTTCCTACCCATGCTGCCCAGTCTATACTTTTGATCTTATCCATATTTTTTATCTCTAAAAGTTTACTTATCGAGTTTTAACTGATCTAGTCCTTGATTTCAAACTCTTCTAGTGGTCGTTTAAACTGACTCGCGCGTTCACCTAATATCTCGTCTATAGGTAGTTTGGCTTGGCGAATTAACTGCTCAAGCTTGTGAGGAGCAATCCGTATATCGATATGTAAGAGTCCTTCATCATCATAATGTTCAGACTCGATAACATTTAAAGCGTAAAGCTGAGTACGCAATTTGCCATAAGCCGGTTTAAGAATTAATGAGAACTGTTGAATTTGTCCCATTAAGCATTCTTGTACTGCTTGGCGTAGTAAATCTAAACCTAATCCGGAATGTGCTGATACATATACACGGTCAGGAACGTGAGGCTGTGAGTAAACAATTTTGGCTTCTTCACCACTTAGATCAATTTTGTTGTAAACACGTAGAACAGGTGCATCTGCGCCAATTTCTTTTAATACGCCTTCAACAGCTTCAATTTGATCAAGCATGTCATGACTACTGCTATCGATTACATGTAATAGCAAGGTAGCTTCCAGCGTTTCTTCTAAGGTTGCTTTAAACGACTCGACCAAATCATGTTGCAGGTTTCGTACGAATCCTACGGTATCTGCTAGAACAACAGTACCAATTCCATCCCATTCTAAACGACGTAAGGTTGGGTCAAGTGTTGCAAACAGCTGGTCAGCTGCATAAACATCACTTTTGGCTAAAATATTAAATAAAGTAGATTTACCGGCGTTGGTATAACCCACTAATGATACGGTTGGGATCGATGCTTTTTGTCTCGCTGCTCGTCCTTGTATACGCGTTTGATGAACTTTCTCTAACTTATCTTTTAATTGAGTAATACGAACACGAATAAGACGACGGTCTGTTTCCAGTTGGGTTTCACCAGGGCCACGTAAACCAATACCGCCTTTTTGCTGCTCAAAGTCAGCAGACCAACCGCGAATCAAACGAGTCGATAAATGTTTAAGCTGGGCAAGTTCGACTTGTAATTTACCTTCATGTGTACGGGCACGAAGCGCGAAAATATCTAGAATTAAACCTGTACGGTCAATGACTCGACATTTTAATATTCTTTCCAAATTACGTTCTTGGGCTGGTGATAAAGCATGATCAAAAATAACCAGACTTGCTTCTAGGCTTTCAACTTGTTCTGCAATTTCTTCAACTTTCCCTGAACCAATAAAAAATTTGGGATTAGGTTTATTACGCTGCACTTTAATATGTTCAAGAATATCTGCACCAGCAGACTGTGCAAGTAGAGCAAACTCTTCGGCATCCAGATCATCTAGTAGTTGTACAGAAACACTCACCAATATTGTGCGTTCACCGCCTTGATGCCGATCAACATATTCCACGTGGCTATAAATCCTGAAAAGGGTAAAACTTTATTCTAGATGAAACTTAAGCAAAAGGGGAAAGGGTTTACTCTTATCCTTTAGATTAACCATAGCTCATTTTATTTGCTTTTATGGTAGAGCATAGCGATGCAAGTTTATTCTGAAACGTATAGAATGGCTCAAAGATGGGTATAACAATGATTGATCGTTAGTGAAATTTTATGGCTCAAACGCAAAGTATAGTGAATTCAACATTAAAGAAATTTTCAAAAATAGGTTTGTACGGGAAAAAAGTTACTTCAGCAACTGCGGCAATCAGTGAAGGTTTTTACTTAGTTTATCGTCATGGGCTTTATAAAGACCCAAATAATCCTGTTAATACACGCTATGTCCAATATTTCTGCCGCCGTTTGTGTCAAGTCTTTAACCTAGAGGTTCAAGTACATGGCACAATCCCTAGAGAGCCTGCTTTATGGGTAAGTAATCATATCTCTTGGCTTGATATTGCAGTTTTGGGTTCAGGTGCACGAGTTTTCTTTTTAGCTAAAGCCGAGATAGAAAGTTGGCCTATTCTTGGTAACTTGGCGAAAGGTGGTGGTACTTTATTTATTAAACGTGGGTCAGGTGACTCTATTAAAATTCGAGAGCAAATTACCAAATTTTTAAAACAAAATATTCCAGTTTTATTCTTTCCTGAAGCGACTACGACAGATGGTCATTCTGTTAAGAAAGTACATGGTCGCTTACTTGGAGCTGCTATTGAAGCAGGGCGTCCTGTACAGGTGTGTTTAATCTGTTATGTAAATCGTCATGGCGAATTAGATACCGTTGCACCATTTATTGGTGAGATGTCATTTGCTGAGCATATTCAGCGTGTCCTAGAAATGCCGAAAGTAACTGCTCATTTATTGACATTACCTCCTATCTCGGTAGAAGGACATGATGTAAAAAGTCTGACTCAAGAAGTCCAAGAAAAAATGGTAGAAGGTTTGGCTCAATTACATCAAAAAGTACTTAAGCCAAGAAGCTAATTACATAAAACCTTCGAGTGGCAGCCATGAAAGAAATTTCATGCCTGCCTTTTGCCACCATTTCATTGCTGGCTCTTTTTTATAAATTACAGGACCTTTTGGCGTTTCTTGTTGCCAATAAATATTATTGTTTGGATCGAGCTTTAATTTATAGGCATATTTATTTAAATTTTCATCCATCGTATGGTGAATTGTTTTCGCTAGCGATGGGCTATCTAAAATTACACCAATTTCAGTATTTAAGTAGGCTGAGCGTGGATCAAAATTGAATGATCCAATAAAAACCTGTTCATCTAAAGCCATAAGTTTAGTGTGTAAACTTGAACGGCTTAAGCCTTTCATATTTACTTTTGCTTTAGTTGCCAACTCATCGGTGTTTTTATTTAAATTACGTTTATCTGGGGTAGGCAAAAACTCATAAAGTTGAACGCCGTTTTTCAAAAGCTCTTTACGATATCGACCATAAAAAGCATGCACAACAGCCACGTCATTTGCTTTAAATGAATTTGTTAAAACTCGAACTTCTACGCCTTCTTTTGCAAGACTACTTAAAATTTTAGCACCTTGCTTTTCTGGAATGAAATAAGCAGAAATCAAGTCAACATTACTTTCTGGCTTTTCCAAGTGATTAATTAATTGGAAATTTAAGTGATCTTCTTTCTTTGCTTTTGATCTAATCTTATCGGGTGAGTCTTTCACAACTTCTGCTTTTACCCAATCAAATTGGATATTATGGTCTAGCCACTTATCAAAAGCGTGCGATCTAGAAGTTAAGTCTAGAAAGTTTTGAACAGTGGCTTGTTGATAATGCGCATCGAGTTGTTCTTTTAAACTTTCATAGCGCAAACGATGGTATTGAGCACTTACAATACTTTGAACCGAATATGCATAATCATGATTCCAGTAGTCATCAAAAGAATTCACGATGTCATCAACGGCAGCACCAACTAACATGACATCAACATCAGAAAATTGATAACTGTCACTGACGTTATAATACTGATTTGTCATGTTACGACCGCCAATAAGCGCAACCTGATTATCGGCAATAAAACTCTTATTATGCATACGACGATTGATACGCTTTAAATCTAAAATCATATCCATCGCACGGTATTGGCGAAAACGGTAAGGGTTGAATAATTTAACTTCAATATTTTTATGCTGAGAAAGGGCAAGTAATACCCCTTCCATTTTTTTAGCATTATTGTCATCAATCAATAAACGAACTTTAACGCCGCGGTCAGCAGCACGAATAATGGCATGCAAGGCCAAAGCGCCAATTTTGTCATTATCCCAAATGTAATACTGTAAATCTAAAGTCTTTTCGGCTTTATCAATGAGTCTTAAACGGGCTGCAAGTGCCTCTAATGGGTCATTTAAAACGTGATAACCTGTTAATCCCGGATTTTGCTCACGTAAAGGCGTAATAATTTTTGCAAGCGAAGTCTGAGAGGTATCAATATCTCGTGCGTACTGAACGGGTTCAACACTATGTTTCGGTAGAGTACTACAACCTGTCAAAGTCACAGCAAAACTTGAACATACGACTATAGAAGCTTTAATCAAAAAGCCTTTAGCCTGTTGATGCGTTTGAAGCTGTTTGGAATGAAAGGTTTGTGCCATAATCAATACATACGATAACGTGAGCTAGAGTATAGTTCGTGCATATTGAAAGATAAATATTGAATTTGATTACTAGCAATCAATATAAGATAAGTCGAGAGTCGTAATGTGGAACCCAAATTCAATCCTCTTTTGTTTTTACTTTATTTTTTCAATACTTGCTCTCTGGGGAATTGCTGAAGCTTGGACTCATCAGTCGCGTACCGAAACTATCCATCCATTTAAAGCTTTTGTTCATTTACTTGCTTTTTATCTATCTTATCTTCTTATTCCACTCTGGTTCTTTAATCTATACGCAGGCTGGATGGGTTATTACTCAATTCATCAAACTATTTTTATCTTTTTCTTAAGCGGTATTTTAATTTACGCACGCTTTATAGAGCCACATTTAGTACGTGTTGATGTTCATCAATATCGTTTAAATTCAGACCGCCGTTTTAATAAACCTGTAAAAGTTGCCTTAATTGCTGATTTACATATAGGTTTATTTTCAGGTCACGAGCGCCAACTCAAAATCATTGTAAAAAAACTTAATGAGCAACAACCAGACTTAGTGGTTGTGGCAGGGGACTGGACTTATGAGCCAGAAGATAAATTAGTGCAAGAACTGGCTGTGCTCAAAGATATTCAGGCTCCTGTATATTCTGTTCCTGGGAATCACGACGAACAATATCCAGGGCCTCCTATCCAACAATTATTAAAAGATGCACTTCACTACAATGAAGTTATGGATATTGAAGGGAAAGTTGTTGAATTTGATGAGTTTCGCTTAATTGGCATTGGTGATCTTTGGGCTGGAAAAACCGATATGCGGTCAATGCCAGATTTACCCCAAGATAAACCTTGGCTAATTCTTTCCCACAATCCAGATACTGTAGATATGGTGCCCCAATTACCTAATCGTCCTTTAATGTTATCTGGGCATACCCACGGAGGGCAGGTCGAACTTCCTTGGGTGACTAACTATATTATGAAAAAAGTATCAATTTTAGGTCATAAGCGTGGCTTTTACTCGCATGAGCATGCGGATGTATTTGTTACTGTAGGAACAGGTATGGTTGGAATTCCCCTAAGATTCCGTGTACCACCTACCATTGATATTATTGAGCTTTTATAAAACAAAAAAGCCAATCATAAAGATTGGCTTTTTTATATGAACTGAAGTTATGGAATAACGACAATGGCAACACGTCGGTTAATCGCACGATTTTCATTCGTTGTATTTGGAACATAAGGTTGCGTTGAACCACGACCAATTACATAGATATTTTCTTTTTTAAATCCGCGAGCTAAGAAAAGATTTGCCACACTTTGTGCGCGCTCTTCAGATAACTTCTGGTTATATGCAGCGTCGCCAACATCATCAGTGTGACCAACAATTTTCAATTTATTCAGATCATATTTGTTCAATTGATTTGCTAGACGAACTAATTCGGCTTCATGACTTTGTTTTAACTCTGCATTATTAAAGTCAAACAACAAACGTTCTGGTAAACCTAAAGTCCATCCCTCATCAGTAAGAACAAAACCTTCTTTTTTGAGCAATTTTACTTGACGATATTTCAAAGGACCAAAACTCAAGCAGCCTGCAAGAGTAATGCACAGCAATGCAATAAAAGAGAGTTTCAAAGATCTTGTATTCATAGATTAGCCTAAATTTAATTCTCTGGTTTATAAA
This sequence comes from Acinetobacter sp. XH1741, assembly GCF_041021895.1. Taxonomy (NCBI): domain Bacteria; kingdom Pseudomonadati; phylum Pseudomonadota; class Gammaproteobacteria; order Moraxellales; family Moraxellaceae; genus Acinetobacter; species Acinetobacter chenhuanii. The sequence continues at coordinate 3,370 of NZ_CP157428.1, read as the reverse complement.
TAAACCAATGTTGCTCAGAAGTCTTAGCTTTATACATTGCTTGATCTGCTTGCATAATAAAATCTTCTGGACTAGACGCAAATTGGGATAAAGCAATCCCTACACTAAAACTGAAATAAATTGTTTGATCATTTAGATGCAAAGGTTCTTTACAGCTTTCGAGTAAATTTTCAGCAATAGATATTAAATGATCGGCATGCGTAATGGAATGCAAAATAACCGCAAATTCATCACCCCCTAAACGAGCAATAAAATCTCGATGTCTTAAGCGTGTTTGTAACCTTTTAGCCATTTCTTTTAAAACTTCATCACCAGCCAAATGTCCGAACTGGTCATTAATTGATTTGAAGTTATTGTTATCTATAAACAAGAGGGCAGACTTGTTATCAAAATCTTTATCTTCAAACATGTCTAATAAGATTTGATAAAAATAATGTCTATTTGGTAAAAGGGTAAGCTGATCGTGATGAGCTTGAAATGATAATTTACGATTTTCTTTTTGAAGCTGATTATCCCAAATCTGAATTTCTTCAAGAAGCTCATTAAAGACCGTATTTAAATCTTGAAACTCTTTAATTCGATTATATGGAAAACGAAGATTATAAGCTTTTTGTTCACTTACGATTTGGGCAATATTTGTAAGTGGATAAATTGCTTGCATGATCTGACGATAAGTCAAATTCACTGACCACCATAACGCACAAACAATAAATAACATGGCAATCGCAAGACCAACCATAATCATTTTTAAGAATTGCAATATTTTTTCTGAACTACCAAAAAGAGTTAACTCACCTACATTTTGTTGATGATGATAAATATTTAAATGAACAGGTTCATTGAGAAACCAATGATCAAACCAGCCTTCTAAAATAGAAGTCTGACTCGACAATTTAAAACTTTGAGCAATTAAATGATGTTCAGAATCATAAATATGAATCGCTCGAATCGAATGATCATTTGTATATTCATTTAAAATTTGTTCTATCGTGATCTTGTCATTAAACACGACAGCAGGTTGGATACGTTCAAGTAAGGTGTGGCTGAGTAATTGCAAATTTTGTTTTGCATAAGTTTCCATAGTAAAAACGGAAATTGATACAAACGTAAAAGAGCAGATAAAAAAAGTAATAGCAAAAATAGTGAATTGAGATTTTCTAAAAAGAGCATGTAGTGAAGTGGACTGATACAACTTAGATATCATGGCCCTTACTCCGCATTCTTGGCCAAGAGTAATACCCTTGGATCAATATGGACCTTGGAATGACTTAATGCGTCTAAGTTAACTTTAAAAGTAGTGTAATTATTTTGGTCATATAGACAAAAGATACTACCGGTTTCACATTCAGGATTATTAATGCTCAAAGAAAGTAAAGAACGATATGGATAGTTTTGAATTAGAGTCTGTTGTTGTTGGGGTGAGGTAGTAGAGAAATAAACTGCTTGGCAATGCGACTTAGAGAAATCTTTAGCATTAACCGTTTGCACACGATAATTATAAGATAATTGTTGAATATAAGACTGGAATGTAGAAGTAATTGAGGGATTATCAATTACACAAAGAGTAGGGGTGCTTACATTCTCCCATTTGCTATAACTTAAAATAGATAAAGTCAGCACATAGAAGTTATGTTTTGAGTTGGCATAAGAAGGCCCGCTCGTAGCAAACACTACAAGTATGCAGAATAATACCTTCTTAGCAGAGTGCCACATGGTGAGTTAATGCCAAATCAATTGCACGAATAATCTATTCTACATGAAGTTGATTAACTAAAAAAAGTTTAATATCTCATCTAATTTCTATTAAAAAGCCTAAAAAACGCCCACTTGATACAAAGGTGGTGAAAAAGGGGTTGCAAGTGGAAATTAATGGTCTATAATGCACATCCATCGGCGGTGATGCAGATAGAAACTTGTTGAAAAACAGTTACTTGTGATTGAGTTGGTTGCGTTAAGTGATGAATTTGATGATGAGAAGGTTTAGAAAATAAGTTTTAAAAAATATCGAAATTACCTGTTGACTTTTAAGAGATTAAGAGTAATATAGCCGACCTAGCTTGCTGGTGACGAACCAGGAAGAAGATCATTAAGAGAATTGAAGAACAACTTGTGTGGATTTTTACTGATTGATTAATCGAAATAATTTTCATTGATTGATTGGTTTAAATTACTCGAAGTTTATTTGAGCGAATTTAAGTCAGTAATTGATGAGCCAGAATTGGTACCTTGTCTTTAAATAAGGTACAAAATGATTTTAACTGAAGAGTTTGATCATGGCTCAGATTGAACGCTGGCGGCAGGCTTAACACATGCAAGTCGAGCGGGGAAAGGTAGCTTGCTACCTAACCTAGCGGCGGACGGGTGAGTAATGCTTAGGAATCTGCCTATTAGTGGGGGACAACATCTCGAAAGGGATGCTAATACCGCATACGTCCTACGGGAGAAAGCAGGGGATCTTCGGACCTTGCGCTAATAGATGAGCCTAAGTCGGATTAGCTAGTTGGTGGGGTAAAGGCCTACCAAGGCGACGATCTGTAGCGGGTCTGAGAGGATGATCCGCCACACTGGGACTGAGACACGGCCCAGACTCCTACGGGAGGCAGCAGTGGGGAATATTGGACAATGGGGGAACCCTGATCCAGCCATGCCGCGTGTGTGAAGAAGGCCTTATGGTTGTAAAGCACTTTAAGCGAGGAGGAGGCTACTTTAGTTAATACCTAGAGATAGTGGACGTTACTCGCAGAATAAGCACCGGCTAACTCTGTGCCAGCAGCCGCGGTAATACAGAGGGTGCAAGCGTTAATCGGATTTACTGGGCGTAAAGCGCGCGTAGGCGGCTAATTAAGTCAAATGTGAAATCCCCGAGCTTAACTTGGGAATTGCATTCGATACTGGTTAGCTAGAGTGTGGGAGAGGATGGTAGAATTCCAGGTGTAGCGGTGAAATGCGTAGAGATCTGGAGGAATACCGATGGCGAAGGCAGCCATCTGGCCTAACACTGACGCTGAGGTGCGAAAGCATGGGGAGCAAACAGGATTAGATACCCTGGTAGTCCATGCCGTAAACGATGTCTACTAGCCGTTGGGGCCTTTGAGGCTTTAGTGGCGCAGCTAACGCGATAAGTAGACCGCCTGGGGAGTACGGTCGCAAGACTAAAACTCAAATGAATTGACGGGGGCCCGCACAAGCGGTGGAGCATGTGGTTTAATTCGATGCAACGCGAAGAACCTTACCTGGCCTTGACATAGTAAGAACTTTCCAGAGATGGATTGGTGCCTTCGGGAACTTACATACAGGTGCTGCATGGCTGTCGTCAGCTCGTGTCGTGAGATGTTGGGTTAAGTCCCGCAACGAGCGCAACCCTTTTCCT